>DATASU010000113.1:0-36898 GCA_036269095.1 Solirubrobacteraceae bacterium | reverse complement strand
GTGAGTAGCGGTCTCCCGGTCACGGCCGCGTGAGCACCGATCAAGAAATCTGGAAGGATCGCCTGGCGGCTTCCGCCGGCGCGTCGGTACTCCGCATGCGCGTGGCCAGCGAGGAAGCTCGCGGCCAGCGGGATCTCCTCGATCAGGCTCATCGACGGCAGCGCATCGCGGAGTGCTTCGACTCTGGAGAAACGCGGGGCGATCTCGGCCAGCACGACGGCATTCAGGATGAGCGCTCCCCTCCCGGCCGCGTCGATCAGATGCGCCTGCGACCAAGACAGCCAGGTTGCGTCCTCGGTAAACACGTCGAGGAGGACGCTGCTGTCTACGACTGTGCCGGCAGTCGAGCTCACCCGCGGGTCAGCGCGAGGATCTCGTCGGTGCTCAGGTCGACGTCGCCCGCGCCACGGACCCGGGCGATCTCGGTCGCTGCTTGGTCGTGGTCGGGGACCAGACGAGCGGTCCCGTGGTCGAGCTCGAAGCGAACCTCGGTTCCTGGGGAGATTCCGAGAGCGCGGCGTACGGCAAGTGGGATCGTGACTTGCCCCTTCTGAGTGACTCGCATGCCGGTAATACTAGCGAGTCTTACTCGTGTGAGGTCGTCCATTTCCAGGCGATGCCGGCCGTCGTCGAGGTGGCTACGGAGTGGTCCGATTCGGCCGAGGGATCGGGTGGGTGGACCGGGCTTCCTGGTGCCGTTGCCGCGAGGGTGTTGGGACGGTCCTCAGACTGGAGCAACGCGTGCTCGTCTCGCTTGGCTCGTCTCGTTTCGAATCCCTCGATCGCCTGCTGCTTGATGGTGGCGAGCAGCTCGATCCGAACACGGCCATCGGTGAGGAAGATCTTGCGTCGCATGCCGTTCCGGATCCTGCGTGCGGCGTCCTCGTCGCCCACGACATAGAGCAGTGCCTGTAGCTTGCCCTGCAGGATCCATTGGTTGTGAAGGCACAGGATCGCGTTCAGTCGTGCCCTCGATTTTTGGGCGAGCTCGACCTCGATCGCGAATACGTCCTCGCTGGGGGCCCATGCGATCAGGTCGGGGCGGTGTCCTGACTTCTTCAGGTTATAGCCCTCAACCACGCCGACGGTGGACATCGAAAGACGTCCTGTGTCAACGGGTGGGGTTCAGACGGTGGGGATCGTGATGGTGAGGTGTTGTTGCAGCCCAGGGTGTCGGGTGGGGCCGCCACACGTCGCCCTCTCGGGAGAACGCGCGCCCGTCCCGGGCGTCGATGGAGCGCCTGCGGGCCGGGCCAGCGCGTGTCGTGATCAGCAGTCGAAGCGCTATCCCGATGTGTAGGTTGTGATGTCTGAGTCGAGGACACCTTGCGAGTCGTATTCGCCGCTCTCGAAGTGGACGACCTTCCCTTGACGGTTGATGAAGATCGTGTCCGGGAGCCCGGCGATGAAGGCCAGCGGGGACAGCTGGCTACTGGCGACCGCGTAGCTCGGATAGCTGAGCGGATGCTGGTGCAGGAACGCCTTTGCGTCGCCGCTTGAGTCGTCGGCGTCTGCCCCGATGAACGCGACGCGCCGTCCGTATCGTGTTGCGGCGGCTGCGAAGAGGTTGAACTCGGAGCGGCACGCCGGGCACCAGGACGCCCAAACGTTGACGACGATCGGATACCCGCGAAGCGCACGGATCCGCTTCATCAGCGCGGAGTCGTTGCCGACGATCTGCGACGCCTGGCGGTGTAGCAACGCGAGCGGCGCCGGGGAACCGGCCAGAGCAGTGGCGGTTGTCTGTGCCGGAACGTGTTCGAGTCCTGCTTTGGCGAGTCGCTCGAGCTTGGCCGTTGTCGGCCAGCCGAGTGCCGCGACGGAGTAGTAGAACGCGATCTGCCCGGTTGAGTTGACCTCCATCAGCCATGGTTGGCCGTCGGCTTCGTAGCCGTCGCCGAGTCGGCCACTGGTGTCGATGCCGACCGGGTAGTTCAGCTTCGACGGGAGCGCGCGCGTGAACGACTGGAGGGCTCCGTGCGGTTCGACGCTGCCTTCATCGATGCTGGTCAACTGCGGCAAACCCTGTTTGAGCGCCAGGGACTCGTAGCGCTTGAGGCCCTCGAGGCCTCCGGCCAGCCCTGTGATCTGACGGTCCCATGTCGCGAAGAACAGCACGATGCGGGCCTTGCCAGGCCCGAGCTTGATCTTCCCTCCTCCCTCACGCGGGATTTTGAGCCTCTGCGTCGGACTGATTCCTGCGATGTGTGAATAGGAGAGGTGCGAGTTCACCTTCGGGTGGCCGGGGAGAAGCTCCGAGGCCTGGTTCGCGAGCAGCTGTCCGAGTTGCCCAACGGCCGCATATGACTGCTGGGTGAGGAACAGCTTCGCGATTTGTCCGCGCGGGCTGATGACGAAGATCGCGGGGTCATGATCGACGAGGTTGTGGCTGATCTCCACGCCGATGCTGTATTCGTGCCAGACCTTCTCGAGCTGCGGCAGCGATCCGGTCAGGAAGTCCCAGGAATTGAGCATCCCGTGGACCTGTGAGTAGGACAGCACGTCCTCGATCGATGTCGCCTTGGGGTTGGCGTCGACACCGACGAGTTGCACCTGTGACCCGGCCGACCCCAACATTGCCTTTGCGTCGAGCATTGCGGTCGTGGTCAGCGGGCACATCGTTGTGCATTCGGAGTCGTTGAACCCGAGGATCACGACCTTCCCGCGGAAGCTCCGCAACGAGACCTGTCGTCCGAACTGGTCGGTCAGCGTGAAGTTGCGTGCGGGCCGGTCCAGAGCGGTTCCCGGGTCGAGGAACGGGTTGTGGGCGAGCGCCGCCGCGGACGAGATCGTCGGGGTTGGCGAGGCGGCGAGCAGCAACGTCGCGATGACCACCGCAACTACGGTGAGGGTGACGCTGACCGAGGCTGTGCGGTGGGCTACGACCTGGCGTGCAAACCACCCGATGCGCGCCCTTATCGCTTGTCGGTTGCGGGCGTAGAGGACCCGCGCCACGAGAATCGTGGCAGCGAGCAGTGCGAGCACGATGAATGCCAGTGCACGCGTACTTGTAGAGGCCGAGTGAACGGTGCCGGAAGCCGCGTCGGTGGAGCCGTGCTTCTGAATGTTAGTGCTCGTTGGAGTGCCGTGGCTCAGGTGAACCCCCGCGGCTGCAGCCAGGTTGGTGATCGCCTGCTGGGTGGCCCTCGAGAGCTGGGCCCCACCACCTGTCCGGACGTGGTCGAGGATGCTGTAGCTCGCTGTGGTGCTGTGGCCGGGCCAGTTGAATCCGAGGCCGTTGGGCATCACCACGAGCAGCCGCCCCTTGTAGGCCAGTGACAGCTCGATTCCGAGAAAGCGGGCATAGGCCTGCGGGCGTTGCCAGAGCTCGGTGACGGCGCCGAGGTCGTCGCGCTTGGCGATGATCGCTACGCGCACGGGGAAGCCGGCCTTGTCGGCCTGGTGGATGAGGTTGCCGAGTTGCACCTGCTCGCTGACCGAGATGCCTGAGTCGGCGGCGAGGAAAAGGGGCTGGTAGACGAGCACATCGCTGCCGGGATCGCCGTCGGCTAACGCCGCCGCGCTGAGCCCGCCCGAGACGGCAAGCGCGACGAGGAGCGCCAGCAGTGCGGCGAGATGGGTCCGCGTGGCGCGGCGACGCAGGCTGCTGGTTGTGACTGGACCCATGGCGGCTACACCAGTGCCGCGCCGCGGCCGGAGAGCATCGGGAACGAGCGCTCTGCTCGTGGGGGGATGATGTAGTTGGCGCGCTTGAGCACGAAGATGAACTCGTTGATGCCATTGTTGATCGTGTCTCCGATCGCCGGGTTCTCGACCTGGGCCGAGGTGGCGTTCATGGCGGTGCGGGTCGTGACGAAGTCGGCGATCGTGCGTTGCACTGCGACGAAGTGCAGTCCGGCTTGGCCACCGTCGACGGTGTTGAAATCCCGCCGAAGGATGATCGGGCGCCCTTTCCTGCGTGCTCGCGCCGATGTCTGGGCGTGACCGATGACGCCGTATCGACGGATCGCCTGGTTGAGCAGCTGCGGGTCGCTCTCAGCGTCGGTTGTGAATCCGGCTGCGCGCTTGGGACTGACCTGCGGCGCGTACATGCGCGCGACTCTTCCGCGCTCGCTGAGGTCCTGGTACCAGCTGTCCAGACGCAGCCGCATATAGCTCACGTGCATGGTGGTGCCGTCCGCATAGGGGCCGACGGGTATCGCAACGTCGTCCTCGCTGGCCTGGTTGCGCTTGAGGTTTGACTTGAAGCCCATGAACAGCGGTGTTGTGGCCGACACGTGATTGCCCGGCGGAATCCCGCCGACCTTCTGGTTGGCAGCTGGAAGCCCAGGACCGGTGAAGCCGGTTCGCGTCTCGCGCCATTTGAGAATGGCGGCCAGCGAGATGTCGTGGTCGACGCCGGCGAGTGAGGCTCCATGGACAAGTGTCGCCTCGACGTCCCGCAGCCGCTGGTCGCTGTCGCACGCGAGGTGCAGGCACAGGTGATAGTGGTCGATCGCCGGAAGCTCAAAATCAGACAGCGGCTTCGCCGCCGGGATCGGAGCCGGTTCGCCGATCAGACCGAAGTAACTCGCGCCCCACGCGGCGGTGAACAACAGGCCGTCCGGCCCCCACCGAAATGTGTGCTCGAGTGCGCGCAGCGTCGCCTCGAGCCGTCGCGCGTAGTGGGGCGTCGGCCGGCCGATGACGTCGAACATCAGCAGGCGGTCATGGGTTGGCGCGATCGTGTTGCCGTACTCATCGGTGCGCAGGGTCGCGCCCCAAGCAAACTGCCTGCTCGGGAGCTGCGGATCGGCCGCGAGCAGGGCGACCGCTGCCGCAGGTCGTACAGGCGCCGTCGCGTCGGCGTCGTTCACCGTGACGCCGGCGGCTATGCCGCCGGCGGTCAGCAGTGAGGCACCGGCCAGGAACCCACGTCTGGTGACGCGATGCGCGGCCGGTGACGATGGGTCCCGGGCGGTCACGTCGCCGTGCTCCAGTGGAACGTGAACTTGGCCCGGTGGGGCTTGAGCCACACGTTCTGGTACTCGATGTGGCGGGCCGATACCGGAGGTGACACCAGCACGCTGAGCTTGTAGGTGCCGGCCCCAGGCAACGATACGTTGTTGCCATAGTGCGGCCCCATGTAGCGCGAGATCATCGGCCACATCCGCTCGTCGTAGATCAGCTTCGAGCCCTTGGTGATCGTCGCCCAGACCGACGCGTACGGGATCGGCTCCTGTGTCTGGGCATCGCTGAGCATCACCATCAGGTGAAAGCTCGTCTTCGGACTCGGTTTGATCTCCTTCTCCTTTGTGCCGTTGAATACATCGAACGGCACCGCAGTCATCGCCTCAGCCGTGATCGCCATCCCTTGCCACTTCGCTGAGGCAAGGACCTGCGTCGGAACCGGCTTGATGCCCTTGAGCACAGGCGCGACGGTCGTGCCGGGCGTCGTGCTCGCCATGTTCATGCTGACCATCGCCGAGCTGTGACCCGACTTGTGCTTGGTCGGCGTGCTGGCCGTCTTGTCTGCTGCCGCGCAGCCACTCACCAGCGCTGAACAGCAGCCGAGCAGCACAAGCCCGCGGACCCTACGCTCGGCGGCCCCGAGCCGCTTGGCCGGTCTCATGGGCCGACCTCTGCTGCCGGGGTCTCGAACCCCTGTTGCGGCGAACTGCTCAGAGTGCCGCCCGCCGTCTCATCGCGCAGCAGCATGGCGAGCACGCATGCGAAGAGAATGAACAAGGGCGCGGCATTGGGATCGGTAGCGCCGCCCTGGACGATGCCGCCGAAGCCCTGGCCGATCACCCAGTAGACCAGGTTCAGCACGATCGCCAGCTTCAGCAGCGGTTGGGCGTACCGATTGAGACCAACGCCCAGGCCGATCGCCAGCGACACCGTGCTTGCGACCAGTGCGATCGGCACCCCCGCACCATGAGCGCCGTTCGCCGCCCAGTTCTGAAGCGTGCTGAGCCAGCTCATGCCCGACGGCGCCGCGTTGATCGCGTCGGTGATCGCGTTCGGGTTGCTGCTCGGCGCCTCGAGCCAGAGAACAGCCATCAGAACCCAGACGGTTGCCCAGGCGATGCGTGTGCCGCGGACGCCGAGTAGACCGCCAGCCCGCCCATTTGGCCACGCGACGAGCGCCAGCAGCGCGTAGAGACTGACTGCGCCGGGTGCGCCGGTGAGCGGATTGGCCATGCTCATCAAGAGCATCCCGAAGGCCTCACCGAACCACCACACGAAGACCGACCAGGCGATCGACAACGCCAGCGCCGAGCGGACAGTCGGGCGATACAGGAGACCCAGTCCGATCGCGACCTGCACGACGGCGAACAACGTGTTGTAGACCGTCAGGTTGTGGCCCGCGGTATGGGCGCTCCAGGTCAGGCTGCTGGCAAGCCATGCCGGTTGTCCGGCAGCCATTCCCGTGAGCATCTGGATGAAGCCCTTCGAATACATGAACGACTGGAACTGCAGGCCCCCGTCCAGCAGCCAAATCAGGCCGAGGGCTGTCTGAAGCGTCCGACCGATGTCGGACGCGAAATAGGACCGAGCCCTCGCCAGCACTGATGCTGTTGAAGACGGGGGCGACGCAGGGACGCGCACACCGCGCGCCGTTGCGCTCGTACTCATATCCATGGTTCCTCGCTAGATCGACACTTGCCTCGATGGGGACCGCGCAAGTCCGATCCAGCCGACGCGACCCGCATTACCGCAGGCCACAACGACGATCGCGCGGCGCTAATCCCGAAGGCGGCTGTGAATACCCATCCGGCCGCAGCCGGTCAGGCGCTTGCCGAGTGAGGAACTGGCGGTCCGCGGTCGCACCAGCCGCGAACCAACGGCTCGACCGGCCGGCGCACGATCGCGCGCGGACACAGGACCAGTGGGACCCGCCGCGGTCGAGCCCTCGGGAGCGATTTGCAGCTGAGGCTGACCCGCGCGAGCGTCCAGCTTGCCCCATACATGAGCGACGCCAACACGAGGCCCACGCCCGCAGCGCTGGGGATCGACCACAGGCCACCGAATCCGAAGATTCCCGCAAGCCCGGTCGGATGACCGGTGGCGAACAGCCCCTCGAGGAACTCCTGAGTGCAGTAGATCGCCAGCAGACACGATGCGCACGCGAGCCATAGCGCTATGAACGACTGGCCGCGCCGTGACTCGGATCGCTTGCCAGCGGCCGCCTGACCGAGTGACCACAGGAACGCTCCGACCGAGAGTCCGACCAGCAGCATGATCCATGGGACAACCGAGTGCAGATAGGAGTGTCCGGTCTCTTTGAGCTCGGCCCCGGCGCCGCTTCCAAAGGCGAGCAGGAAGCGCAACTGGTGAACCGCGAATGCGGCCACCGGAACCAGTCCGGCCCTCGGGGCTAGACGCGATGGGCTCCTAAGGGATCCGGGGAGCATGCGAGCGTCAACATACTCCAACGGTCACTTCCCTTCGAGGTCCGGGTTACACCGCTGTCATCGAAGCGAGCTCGTCGATTCCATGGTCGCTCTCTTCCTCGCGCTGCTCCTGCCGGAACAGCCGCACGGCCGGAAGGAGCAACGCGACCGCGCCGCCCAGGCAGATGATTGTCGCCAACCGCCCAAGGAACGCCCCTACCGCCAGCAGCACGTAACCGTTGAACAGCGTCGGAATCAGCGAGAGCGACTCCCAGATCGCGACCACTGACACCACGAAGTATGTGAGCGCGCCCGCTCGTCCACGAACCACGCGCCGGACCGTCCACAGCGTCGGAAGTCCGATCAGCGTGAGTTCGACCAGCCCGATGATCGATAGGCCGGGGCGGCCGTGAAGATCGCGGCCGAGCGCAGCCAAGGCGATGCCGAAGAGCGTGAGGCCTGCGACGAGCCGCGCCACCAGTGCGTCCAGCCGGGGATCGTGCAGGCGCCACGCCGCGAGCACGCAGAGCAGGAGAATCGCGATCGGCCACAGCCATGCGATCGAGGGCCCACCGCGGTACCAGAGCGTGCCCGTTATCGCCGTGCGCTGACCGTTGATCACGACCGGGATCTGCCAGGCGCCGGCATATGACGCACCAGGCGCGATGGCCTCCAAGGCAAACGCGTGCAGGCGACCATCGTGCCACTGGTAGCTCGGACCGCTGCCGACCGGCAGCCAGTGCCTTCGGGCGGTCCGCTTCAGGCCAGGAGGCGGATTTTCGGGCGGGGTCTGGTCGAAGTAGTACATCTGCGAGTTCTCGTTCGCCCACACACGACCGTTCCTGAAACGCAGGTACGGCACACCCTGGTAATCGAGAACAAGGACGGTCTTGCCGCTCGGCACCTGAAGCCACACACGCAGGTCGCCGTCAACCACCTTCGCGCTCATCCCCGCCGGAACATGTTTGATACGGGCGAGGTAGCTTGACGCCGAAGGGTCGATAGCCCCGTGGGCCTGCGCCGATTGCGGAACCATCGCCAAGGCCATCAGCAATCCGGCGAGGAGCATTCCGGCCCGCGCACGCGCGCCGCCCGAGCCGGCCATGATCCGCTCAGTGGCCGATAGCATCGCGAAGCACCCCACGAACCCACACAGCTTGGAATGTACGCGCATGTCTAGCGGCATCTGCCGGGGAATAGCCGTATCGGTCGCAGTGGCGAGCTCGGCGCTGCTGCTCATGGCAGCGGCCGCTCCGCGTGCCTACGCCGACGGGGATCCCGCCAGCGACGTGCTGACGAGCCAGAAGCTGTTTCTCCCCACCGACGCAAACGTGCCGGTTCACGAGCAGCTCGACCTCTCCGCCCTTCTGAACGAGAGCTCGCGCAAGGGGTACCCACTGCGCGTGGCAATCATCGGGTCCGCGAGCGACCTTGGATCGGTCACCCCGTTCTGGCGCCAGCCCGGCGCCTACGCCCGCTTCCTCGGAGGAGAACTGTCGCTCGTGTATCACGGCACCGTGCTCGTGGTCATGCCGAACGGATACGGATCCGACGTCACGGCGGCGGGGACCCGCACCGCCTCTGGGGAGACCCGTCTACCGCTCCCCGGGCATCAGCTCGGCGGCGCGGCGATCGTTGCCGTCGAGCAATTCGCCAAGGGCGCACAAACCCCGCTCACAAGACCGGTCGTACACACCCGAGTCATCGCGCGTCCATCCGCGCGGTTGCCGTGGCTCGTCGTTGCGGTCGGACTCCTACCAGCCTTGGCAGCCTGGGGTCTCAGCCTCAGACGACGGCCGCTCAGACTCCGACCTCGGCAGGGCTAAGCCGATGGGCTCTTCGAACTACCTGCGCCAAGTGCTGGACGACCTCACTGCAGCTGAGCGCGCGCGTGCCGTGGTGATGTTCATCGTGATCCTGATGATGCACCTGGTCGGGTTCGGGATCTTCATCCTGTTCGTGATCCCGTCGCACTACAAGGGACTCGGCATCGGTGTGGCCGCGACCGCCTACACGCTCGGGTTGCGTCACGCCTTCGACGCCGATCACATCTCCGCGATCGACAACACGACCCGCAAACTGATGCACGAGGGCAAGCGACCATTGAGCGTGGGCTTCTGGTTCTCGCTCGGCCACTCGACGGTCGTCGTCGCGATCGGCATCGGAATCGTCGTCGCAGAGAAGGCGGTCTATGGCGCGGTCTCCAACAGCCATTCTCACCTCGAGCAGTTCGGAGGCGTGTTCGGCACCGTCGTCTCCACAAGCTTCCTCTATGTGATCGCACTCATGAACGTGGTCATCCTGGCAGGCATCGTGAAGGTGTTCAGATCGATGCGACGCGGCAACTACGACGAAGCCGAGCTCGAGCGCCAGCTCCAAAACCGCGGTCTCTTCTTCCGACTCTTTGGGAAGTGGATGCGCTCGATCTCCAGCGAGTGGCAGCTCTACCCGGTCGGAGTCGTTTTCGGGATGGGCTTCGACACAGCGACCGAAGTAGCGCTGCTCGCCACGACCGCGCTGTTCGCCTCACAAGACGTTCCGTTCTACTCGATCGTGTGCCTGCCGATTCTGTTCACGGCCGGAATGAACCTGCTCGACACGCTCGACGGGGTCTTCATGAACTTTGCCTACGCGTGGGTGTTCCTCAACCCGGTGCGCAAGGTCTATTACAACCTCGCGGTGACCGGTCTCTCGGTCGCGATCTGCTTCTTCATCGGCACCATCGAGGTGCTCGGCCTGCTCTCCGCCGAGATCAGCGGTCTTCACGGCCAGTTCTGGCGCTACATCGCAGGCTTCGATATCAACAGAGCCGGATTTGTGATCGTCGGCCTGTTCATCCTCACCTGGGCGTTCGCCCTCGCGATCTGGAAGTTCGGCCACATCGAAGAGAAATGGTCTGCACGCCTAAAACCGGCGACCGAGTAGCAGCACCCAGATCCACGGCTTCGTTCGCGACGATTCGCCCGTCGGATCGGCGGCAGCGGCACGTCAAACGAAATCGAACCCCACCCAACGCTCACTGGGATGCGCCATGTGATCGGCTGATGTGACGTTCGTCTCCCGGCTGCCGACAACATCGGGCCTGGGGCACAGCAGCCCAAACGAGGGTGCGGCCGCCACACCCAGCTGAATATGCATCACTCGAGCGCTCCGCCGGTTGGCGTGCCGTGGGCTTGTCGCCCACGGCACAGGGGTCGAGGTTTTACGGGACCGTGACGTTGAAGCCCTGCCCATTCCCGAGATCGGCTCCGTTGCTAGTCCCGAACTCGTAGCTGCCGGAGCACTGCTGCGGCGAGTACGTCGCGATGCTTACCGTGGTGCCGATCGGGCTGTCCGTGATCACGCTGTGGCCACTGATCATGGGTCCGACGCAGTAGACGCCGGCCTGGGGGTTGGTGACGGTCGTGAGACCAACTGCACCGATCAATGTCGGGTTACCGGTGCCGTTGACGACGACTTCGGCATACGCGACCGCGCTTCCGGCAGGCCCGGTGGCCCCCGTAGCGCCCGTCGCTCCCGTCGCTCCGGTGGCGCCCTTCGGCAGCTGACCAGCCTTGAAGTCCTTGGACAACAGCGAGCGGGTCTTGACGTTTGCGGCAGTGATCGTCCCCTTGGCGATCTGGCTGCCCTTGATCAGCTTGCTGGCGGCCAGCGCCGATCCGCCGCTGAGGACGAGGAACAGCGCGAGCGTTGCGACGATGTTCGCGTAGGTGAGTTGCGGCCGCTGCAGCCGCGGCCGGTCGGCGTGTTTGCGTGCTGAACGCATGTTGCAGCCTTCTTTCTGGCTCTGTCGATAGCTAACAGACCCGAGCGCGACTGCTCACCGTGCGGCTCACAGTCTTGGTTGGTTCTTCCCCCCGGCCCCGCATGCGGGAGCCAACCTAAGCCCTGGGCGTGAGATCAACGTCACATGAGCGCGGGTCGAGGAAGACCGACGGGCAAGTCTGGTTGCAACGACACCGATTGAGCCAATCGTGAACCGGTTGGCTCGCCTGGGCGCGACGAGTCTGGCGCCCCGGAGGCCCTGAGCGGAGACCACCCCGGGAGTACCGTGCCCAGCCCCTTCTTCACGGTCACAGAGCTGCTGGCTTCTGAGGTGGGTGGGTTGACGTGACCTCAACTCCCTCACCTGGCGTGTCGAGCTGCAGACGCTCAGGGTTCTGAGCCATCCAGCGGCCTAGCATCCTGGACGTTCCAGATCTGCCCGGACTGGAGGCCTGGCAGTCGCTCGAGCATCCGGGCCGCTGATTCGTGTGGCGTGAGAAGCTCGCCGGCGGCGTGACTTGCCACGAACCGATCTTGTAGTGCGTGACCAATGAGCTCGGGTGGCTGGTCTCGGATCCAGGCTTGCATCGCTGTGTCGACCGCCCCGGGGCGATAGGCGTTCACGGTGATGCCAGTTCCCTCGAGCTCTGCGGCAAGGTTGATCGTGTGCGCCTCCAGCGCAGCTTTCGATGCGGCGTAAACGGTGCCGCCGATCATCGCGGCCGGGTGTTCGGCGATGCCGCTTGACACATTCGCTATCCGCCCCCACTTCGCCTTGAGCATCCCCGGCAGGACGAGGCTGCTCAGAATCACGACCGCTGCGACATTGACGGCGAGCGCTGTCTGGACGTCGGCGGCTGTAATCGATTGAGTGGGCCCGAGCGGCGCTACGACTGCAGCGTTGTTGATCAGGATCTCAACGCTTCCGAGGTCACGGGCTGTGACCTCGATCGCCAGGCGCGCGTTGTCGGGCTGGCCGATGTCCGTCGCGATCACCGACGCGCTACCGCCGCTTCTGTGAATTTCGTGTGAGACCTCCACGATCTCCGATTCCGTGCGTGCGACTAGTGCGACCCGAGCCCCGCGTGCGGCGAGCCCGAGTGCAACCTCTCGTCCGATGCCGCGCCCTGCGCCTGTTACCAGCGCAACTCGCCCTTCGAATACGCCCGCCATCAGACGCGAACGCCGTCGAGCGCCGCGAGGATGTCACCGGGCTCGGTGCGGCCACCGTAATCGGGATGCACGTCGATCCAGCGAACCGTGAGATCAGCCTCAAGCACGGCCACCGTCGGCATCGGAAGCGTCGGGGTACCGTCCGCGTTGGCGATCTCGAGGTCGAGGCCCAACTGGAGCTGCGCGGAGCGTGCCTCCTCCGAAGGCGCGGTGAGAATTCCGAGACTCCGCGCGAGCTGGTTTCCTGGATCTGAGAGCACCGAGAAGCTCAGGCCGTTCTTCTCCTGCGCGCTCAGTGACCAATCGGGCTTCTGCGGGCTGACCGCAACCAGCGCCACTTTGCGCTCATCGAGCTCGGCGAGCAGCTCTGTCTGGTAGACGTTCAGCGCGATGTTGCAATACGGGCACCACACGCCGCGGTAGAAGACCAGCACTCCGCGTCGGCCCGCGAGCTCTGCCTGCAATGTTGTTCTCTGGCCAGTGGGACTCAACAATTCCGCGTCGGGCAGGCGCTCGCCGTGTGCGATCCTCAACGCAGGTTTCGCGCATGAGGCCAACGCCTGCCGTTCGCGTGCGAAGGCACTCATGATCTCGTTGGGCGGCGCTGCGGTATGTGTGTCGGCGTATGCCCGGACCTGCTCTGCGAACGTCATCTGGCTCCGTCGGTCGTTGATCCTGTATCCGTCGGTTACGGGTACCGGATATCTGCGTCCGTTGCGGGGCTCGTCTTACTCGACCGGGCCGGCCCTGCGATCTGGCGACATGGTGACGGACAGCGCCGGGATGGCCGTCCACTGCGAACCGGACCTCCGTCGCGGCGACTCAGCTACCCAAGCCCGCGGCGGCCAGTAGCCCGCGAAGGTCCTCGCTGCAGGGGCCGCAGACACGAAGATGCGCTGCGACCCCGGGATACCTCGCCTCGGCATCACCGCACTCCAGCTGGCGGTCCACATACGCTGCGAGCAGCCTGAACGTGTCGCCACAGCCGACATCGGCCGGGTCGATCTCCAGGAAGCGCCCTAGGGATTCTGGGCCGGTCATGACGGTGCCACATCCTTCTCGTCCATGTAGCCGTTAGCGACGAGCCGCGAGCGGATCTTGCGTCGGGCGTCGAACAGCGACTTATATATCGCGTTGCGATTGGATTGAAGTTCCTCGACGAGCACATCCAAGGGCACGCCCTGCAGAACGATCGCCACGAAGATTCGCCGCTGGCGTGGCGTTAGATCCTCGTCGACTGCCTGGCGCACCAGCACCAAGAGCTCGCCGAACTCCGCGATGTCGGCTGGACCGAACCCGAAACGATCGGGTAGCAGTCCCCAATCCTCTTCCATGAGACTTGGCGCCGTGCGGCGCCATGCGTGTCGCGTGAGCTTTCCGGCGACCTCGAGTATCACGAACTTGTAGGCCCATGTGGTGAAGCGGCTGTCACCTCGGAACTCGCCGAGTTTCGAGATGATGGCAAGCAGTGCGTCGTCGGCAGCCTGCTGGGTTAGGTCGTCGAACTCGGGTCCTGCGAGCCTCAGGGATCCGGCTCGTCTCGTCGCCTCGGCGCGTGCCGCCCCCAACAGCAAGCCGTGAAGCCGTGCTAGGGCCGCTTCACGAGCACGGGGCACGTCCTCGCCAAGCGCCGCGATCCACTCTGCGGATTCGTGGTCGAGACGTCGAGGCTTGGGCACAACCGGGGCAGCGCGTTCCATGTGGTCAGGATGGCGTATCGACGCCATCGTCGAGAGCCGAGCGGCCCCCCGCAAGCGTTCTGATCGTCGTCTGGGCGGCAGTGACGCCCTGCAGGCTGGTAAGAAGCGGCGTGAATTCGACGCTGACGTGAGACACAGCCGTCCCTGGGGACGGATGGCAAGACGGGATCTATTCACGCCTACTCGAAGGAGCATCCGGCACGATGACACGACTAAGCCCCGGGGACAGGTTCCCCTCGATCACCGTCACCCCGGTCGGCGATGCCCCGTTGCAGCTACCGGAGGCGGTCGCCGGCCACTTCTCGGTGGTCCTGTTCTACCGCGGATCGTGGTGTCCGTACTGCAATGCGCAGCTGCGTGCCTTCCAGCGAGCCCAGGACAAGCTGGCGGCGCTTGAGATCGCAACGTTCGCGCTGTCAGTCGACGACGAGAACACCACGCGAGAGCTCGTTGCCAAGAATGGCCTCGAGTTTCCCGTTGGCCACGACGCCGATGCCGAGGGAATCGCCGAGCTTACCGGTGCATTCGTCAATCCCGACCCGATCTACCTGCAGTCGACTGGATTCGTTCTCGACCGGAACGGCCGCGTAATCGTCAGCGTCTACTCAAGCGGGGCGATCGGGCGGCTCGTTCCCGAGGACGTTGTCGGCTTGGTCGGTTATGTCCGCGACAAGGCGGCCGCTTGACGCTCGCGGAACGGCCACCCCCGCAACTAGTGCCTGTCCCCTCCGAGCCTCCCGTTTATCGCGCAACGGGGGGCGTCGTCGACGTCACTTGACGCCGACGATGTCGACCATCCTGATGTCGGGATCCTTGGCAAGAAGGTCCGGGGCCGCCGCCATCAGCGCCTTGGCTATCTCGCCTGCCAGGTGTGCCTCGCGTCCGGCTTCGCCCGCGAACGTGTCGAAGATCCCGTAGGTCGTGGCATCGACCTTGAACGCGTACCAGGTCACGGTCGCCGGCTCGGCGACCGCCAACTCCCGCCCCTGCTCGAGAAAGGCGCCGAGGGCCTCTGCCTTATCCGGCTTGGCTTCCAGCATCACGAGTATCCCGACGGTGACCGACATGAATGCCTCCTTGTAGGTTGCGTGCGACTCAGCAGCAGATATGCACCCGGATCCGGGTGAGTCTTACCTGCCTGCTCGGGCGATTGACGCATCCTCAGCCCGCCGTGGGCACGCTGAACCGCACGCGGGTCCCAACCTGCGTGGCAGGTAGCCAGATTTGCCCTCCGTGGGCGTCGACGATGGCGCGGGCGACCGCGAGGCCGAGGCCTGCGCCATTGGTGGATCGTGGTGCGTCGGTGCCACCGCGATAGAACGCCTCGAAGACGAGCTCCCGTTCCGGTGCGGGGATGCCGGCCCCGCGGTCCTCGACCTCAACCTCGATCATGTCGCTGAGCGTCTCGGCGCGCACGACGATCGTGCCGTCCGCGGGTGAGTGGCGGATCGCGTTCTGGATCAGATTGAAGAGCACCCGCTGGAGCTTCTCCGGGTTGCCCCTGGCGGGCGCGAGATGCTCAGGAAGATCGGCTGTCACGGCGATCCCCCTGGCGTCGGCCTGGACCCGCATCGCGTCAACGGTCTCGCTTACGAGTTGGCCCATGGCGACCTGTTCGAGGCTCCAGCTGATGTCACCGGCCTCCAGGCGGGAGAGTTCGAAGAGGTCGTCGATCAGCGCCGAAAGCGCCTCGATGTGGGTCAGCATGCGTCGGACATATTCACGACGGACCTGTTCGTCGACGAGCTCGTCGTCGATCGCGGCGGCCAACAGCTGGAGCGAGGTGATCGGTGTGCGAAGGTCGTGGGACGCCGCCGCTACGAGGTTGCGCCGCGCCGATTCGGACTGGTCGCGTGCAGCCTCCTCGGCGGCGAGCCGGTCGATCATCGCGTTCGCTGAATCCGCGAGCTCCCGCAGTTCGGTGGCGGCACTGGCCGCGAGGTCGGCTCGTCGCTCTCCCTGGCCGACGGCCATCAGGCGATCGCGGATCGCTGCCACGTCGCGTGTGAGTGTGCGCGAGAGCCGTGCCGCTGCGGCGATGCCGAGTAGCCCGCTGAGCACGACGATGACGCCCACCAGGGTGGCGTCCTTGTCGGATACAAACATCATCAACCCGAGGATCAGGAGTGTCACGAGCAGCGGTGCGATCACGACCGCGATGACGATCGCCAGCTGCCGCGAGAGCGGTCCCGAGCGGCTGTGTCCGCGAGTGCGGATCACCCACTCGGTGCCGGCCGCGGTGAGGAGGCTGACCCCAACTAGCACGGCCAGGACGATCAACGTGTGGGGGACGCCGAGGATGGCGATGCTGGTTGTGATCGCTCCGGCGGCGCATGCCAGGCCGATGCCCACACCCACGCCGGTCAGCACGGATCCGGATGAGCTTCGTGTCGGGTTCATGGCTGGAAGCGGTAGCCGATCCCCCACACGGTCTGCAGGTGCCTGGGTTCGGCCGGGTCGGCTTCGATCTTGGCCCGCAGCCTGCGGATGTGCACTGTCACTGTCGAGGTGTCGGTGTAGAAGGAGTACTGCCAAACAGCGTCCATCAGCTGGTTGCGTGAGAACACCTGTCCGGGGTGGGTGACGAAGAACAACAGCAGATCGAACTCGCGACCCGTCAGCAGTGCGTCCTCGCCTCTGATCAGCACCTGCCGTGCGGTGGGATCGATCGTGATCTCGCCGACCTCGATTGTCGGCTCCTCCCCCTGGGGCACGTCGACGCGTCGCAGCACGGCGTCGATCCGGGCGACGAGTTCCGCCGGCGAGAACGGCTTGACGACATAATCGTCGGCGCCGAGTCGCAGCCCGGTGATGCGGTCGGATTCCTCACCCTTTGCGGTCAGCAGGATGATCGGGACGCGCGCGTGGTCGCGCTCGCGCAGGCGGCGCATCACCTCGAGGCCGCCGAGCTTGGGCAGCATCAGGTCAAGCACCACAAGATCCGGATGGCACTCGCCTGCGGCTACCAGCGCCTCGGCCCCGTCGGCGGCGATCGCGGTCTGGTAGCCCGCACGCTGGAGGTAGCGGGCTACGACCTCGGTGATCGTGGGCTCGTCGTCAACAACAAGGACGGTCCGGCGGCTGGCGCTTCCCATCCGGGGATCGTCGCACCCGGTAGCCCGCTCGTCGATCAGCTGAGCGGTCATGCGCGCAGTGGGGCGATCGCGAACTCTGCCATGCCATCGCTGAAGTCCTCCGTTGGCCTGAAGCCCAGCGTCTCGCGCGCCCGGGTGGTGGAGGCGAACACGTGGCGGACGTCGCCGAGCCTGAAGTCGCCTGTGACCACGGGCGCAAGCTTTCCCGGGAACACAGAGGCGAGCGCGGTCGCCATCTCGAGGATGCTGCGCGGGTGCCCGCTGCCGACGTTGAACGCGCCCGAGACCGGTATCGGGCAGGTCAGTGCGAGCACGTTCGCGCGGGCGATGTCTCTGACGTGCACGAAGTCCCGCAGCTGCCCGCCGTCCTCGAACACGCGGGGCGCGAGGCCGGCGGCCAATGCGCTGCGGAAGATCGACGCCACGCCGGCGTACGGGGTGTCACGCGGCATGCGCGGGCCGTACACATTGTGGTAGCGCAATGCCGTCACGGGCAGACCGGTCTCTCGGGAGTAGGCGAACGCGAGATGCTCCTGGTGGAGCTTGGTGGCGGCGTACACGTTGCGGGGCTCGAGCGGCGCGGTCTCGGGCACCGGCTCGGGCTGCAGCGTCGCCTGGCATTGCGGGCAGGCGACCTCGAACTCACCGGCGGCGAGTGTGTCGCTCGCACGCGGGCCGGGGCTCACGACCCCGTGCTCGCAGCAGCGATACCGGCCTTCTCCATAGACAACCATGCTTCCCGCCAGCACGAGTCGACCGTCGAAGCCGCTGCGTGCGAGCTCTCCGAGCAAGACGGCGGTGCCGACGTCGTTGTGGCTGACGTACTGCGGCAGGTCGAGGATGTCAACGCCCATGCCGACCATTGCCGCCTGATGGCATACCGCGTCAACGTCTGTCAGCGCTGCGGCGACGACAACGCTATCGCGGACGTCTCCCTGGATGAACTCGGCATCGGGGTGAATGTCGGGTCGCTGCCGATGGGCGCTGGGCAGCAGCGCGTCGAGCACGCGCACGTCCTCGCCAGCGTCGAGCAGCTGCTCGACGATGTGCGAGCCGATGAAACCGGCGCCTCCGGTTACGAGGATCATGCCCTGAAGGTAGGCGCAAACTGCGAGAACAGGGCCGCCAGCGGGTTGTTGTTTTCAAACTCGTAAGGGTTTGGTCGTAGCGTGCGACGGCGTGATCGACGTGATCCTTCCGGTCCTCGACGAGGTCGAGGCGCTGCCGACGGTGCTCGCCGCGTTCCCATCGGGCTATGAGCCACTGGTGGTTGACAACGGATCAACCGACGGCTCCGCCGATGTTGCGCGGCAGCTCGGCGCAAGGGTCGTGGTCGAGCCCCGCCGCGGGTTCGGTGCAGCCTGTTACGCGGGACTGGCGGCTGCGGGCAGCGAACTGGTGTGCTTCATGGATGCCGACGGCTCGCTGGACCCGCACGAACTGCCACGGGTCACCGACCCGGTCATGCGTGGCGAGCTCGATCTCTGTCTTGGTGCACGGCAACCCGCCGCGGGCGCCTGGCCGCCACACGCCCGCATTGCCAACCGGCTGGTGAGCGCAGAGCTGCGCCGGCGCTCCGGCGCTCCGCTCAGCGACCTCGGCCCGATGCGCTGCGCGCAGCGAGAGCACCTGCTGAACCTTGATCTCAGAGACCGTGCGTTTGGCTGGCCGCTCGAGATGGTCCTGGTCGCGGCGGCAGCCGGCTGGGTGATCGGCGAGACCCCGGTTGCCTACGGCTCGCGAAAGGGCGGGCGTTCGAAGGTCACCGGCTCGGCGCGCGGAACCCTGCGTGCGGTTCGAGACATGTCACGGCTGCTCGCGACCGGATAGCCACGCCGTGTTAGCCGGCTAGCGACGCCTGCCCTGGATCGCGTAAGCGAGTCCGGAAAGCGCAAACAGCGCGCCCGTCAATAGCAGCCAGCGGGCGAGATAGCCGTGCTCGACGATGCCACTGGCGTTGTGCTCCTGGTGAGCGCCGAAACCAAACACGGTCGGGAAGACCACAGCGAGCACCAGGGCGCTCGTCAGTGCGGGAACGCGCACATATGCCGCCACGCTGATCGGGAGTCGGCCGAGTGTGCAGCGATCGAGCAGCGAGTAGACCGGCAACAACACGACGTCATGCAGGACGATCGCTGCGCCGAACCAGATCAGCACGTTCGTCAGGTCGCGCGGTCGTTGCGTCCAGCCGAGCACCGCCGCGCCGGCAATCGCGATGCTGGCCAGCGATGCCAGCAGGTGCGCGGGCCCGCCGCCGTAGCGGGCGCGAAGCCGGGCGACCACCGTGCTCAGTCGGTTCATACGCTCAGCTCGGCAAAGTGCATCTCTGTGACCCATTTGGTGCAATGCACGCCCGGGATCGTCGGGCTGATGATCCGCGCCGGGTAGCCGTGATCGAGTGACAGCGTCTGCCCGTTGACCGACAGCGCCAGCAGCGTGCGCGGGTCGGAGACCTGCTCGTGCCCGAGCGTCGCCTGCCCATAGTTGCCGTGCTCCAGTGAGATCGAGGTGACCGTCGCCTGGCCCGCCACCCCGGCCAGGGCGGCGAGGTCGCGCACCCGCACCCCGGTCCAGGTCTGGGTCGTTGACCAACCCTCGACACAGGCGATCGGCAGCTCGTGGGTGTGCTGCGGCAGCGCCAACAGTTGCGCACGCGTGAACGTCACGGCTTTGCGGCCCTTGACGGTGAGGCGCCAGTTGTCGCCGACGGCCGCCGGCTTCAGGCCGGTTCTGACCCAGGTCTTGTTGACGGGAAACCCGAGCGGGCCTGGTCGCGTGCGCCCGCGCGGCAGCAGAAAGGCCAGTGCCCGCAAACTCCCGCCCGCGGACTGGCCGATCCCTTGCGCCAGCAGAATCAGCGACGCGCCGCCGACCGATCCCAGCAATGCGCGCCGCGAAAGTGTCCCCGGTGCCGGGTTGGGGCTGAGCAGCGAGTGGCCGCCAGTCACCGCAAGTACCTCCTCACGGGTGCGCAGCGAGCGGCGCATCGTCGCGAACTTGATCGGCACATGCGCGAACAGAGCACCGATGAATACCCATGCGCCGTAGTAGTGCGCCTGCGTGAAGTCGAACTTGAACGCGTAGAAGTACTGGACGTTGAGGATGCCGGTGACGAATTCGAACAGCGCTCCGCCGACCAGCAGCGCAAGCGAGAGCCGTTCGATCGCGTGCGCCGGACTGCGCACCGGCGGCCATTCGAACAGCCTCGGGATCACCGACCAGAGCTTTGTCAGCACCACCGGGAACAGCGCCAGTCCGATCGTCACGTGCAGCCCCTGCGTGAGCGCGTAGAGCCAATCGGGGCCGCTGGGCCAGCCGAACAGGTAGACGTCGAGCGGCCCGAGATGCCGCCCGAGTGCGTTGTCGACGAAGCCGGGCTGGTATGCGTCGTTGGAGAGCAGGCCGGTGATTGCAACGATCGGCAGCCCGATCAACAGCACCAGGCCGAGGATCGCCGTCAGTCTCGGGGAACGCAGCGGGCTGCGCCAGAACCCGGGCCGAAATGGCCCGGGTGGGGGTCGGTCAGGGTCGACGCGCAGCAGCTTCACGCCGCTCAGCCTGACAGCGCGTCGGCGTATTTCCAGGGTTCAGGGGACGCTGTTCTTCTTTCGTAAGAACTTCAGGTTTGACTGCGAAGCCGTGTCGACAGCCGCGCTTCTCGTGATCGCCAAGCAACCCGTGGCGGGCCGCGCCAAGACGCGGTTGACACCCCCGTGTACGCCGCAACAGGCGGCTCTCCTGGCCGATGCGGCGCTTCGCGACACGCTTGAGGTCGTTGCGATGACGCCGGTCGATCGTCGGGTGCTTGTTTTTGAGGGCGATCCTCAGGCATGGGGGGCGCCAACCGGCTTCGAGGTGATCTCACAGCGTGGTGCCGGTCTGGGCGAGCGCCTGCAGGCGGCATTCGACGACATCGCACAGCCGGCGTTGCTGATTGGCATGGACACCCCCCAGGTGACGTCAGCTCAGCTTCTGGCGGGCTTGCGGTCGCTGACCGAAACCAGTGTTGATTCGATCCTCGGCCCGACCGCCGACGGCGGGTATTGGTGCGTCGGTTTCCGCGAGCCGGTACCGGGGGCCTTCGCCGGCGTGCCGATGAGCGCCGCGGATACCTATGTGCGGCAACGTGGGCGTCTCGCAGAACTGGGGATGCGCGTTGGCCGCCAACCGCTGCTGCGTGATGTCGACACGATTGACGACGCGAAGGCGGTTGCGGCACTTGCGCCGGGCAGCAGATTCGCACGGGCGCTGGGGGCGATCAGATGAGAGAGGCGCTGGCCCTCTACGGCCGTGTCCTCGTCGAGACTGAGGTGACGAGCGGGCCGCTAGATCCGCTCGTCAGGTTTGAGGATGGCACGTCACTTCCGTTTCCGGTCACACGCTATCTCGCGCCGGCGGATCGCCTCGATCAGTTGTTGCTGGACGAGATCGCGGGACCTGTGCTTGATGTCGGCTGCGGCCCTGGGCGGCACCTTCAGGCGTTGAGCGCCCGCGGCGTGTACGCGTTGGGCGTGGATCTCAGCGAGGTGGCGGTCAAGCTGGCCCGCGGCGGCGGTGCGCGAGCGATCGTCGCCGATATCTTCGACGAGCTGCCGCTCGTCGGCCGCTGGCGCACAGCGCTGCTGTTGGATGGCAACATCGGCATCGGCGGTGACCCGGTCCGGTTGCTTTCGCGCGTGCGGTCGCTGTTGCGTCATGACGGGGTAGCACTGGTTGAGCTCGGCTCGCCTGGATCCGCGAACCAGACGGCGAGGGCGCGTCTCGAGTTAGCCGGTGAGAGCAGTGACTGGTTTCCCTGGGCGAGCTTGGCCGCCGACGAGGTCGCTGGTGTTGCTTGTGAGGCGGGTATGTCGCTGGAGCAGAGGTGGTCGTGCGCCGGTCGCTGGTTCGCCTGGCTGCAGCCGACCGGCTGAGCCTGAGCTCTCGGGGCTTCGTCGCTCGCGCCGCAGAAGTGGCGGTGCTGATCGTCGCGAGTGTCCCGCTCGTCGTCTACGTCTGGACCGCCGCGCACCGGCTCGGCTACCCGTATGAGCTCGACTGGCTCGAGGGTGGTGCCGTCGAGCAGGTCGCGCGCGTCCTTCAGGGCAGGGCGCTGTTCACCGCGCCGACGCTCGCCTATGTCAGTTACACGTATCCGCCGCTGTATACGTGGGTATCGGCCGTCGTCGCGGAGCTGACCGGGGTTGGCTTTCTGCCGCTGCGGCTGGTGTCGTTCGTCTCCTCGCTGGCGGCGTTTGCCGTGTTGTGGCGTTGGGTGGTGGCGGTGACCGCCGACCGCGTCGCGGCTACGGTGGCGGCCGGGTTGTTTGCGGCGACCTACGGGCTCAGCGGCGCGTGGTTTGATGTCGGCCGGCTCGACTCGCTGTTTGTGGCGCTGACGCTCACGGCGCTGTGGCTGGGCCGCCGGGCTGACGGTGTCCGTGGCGGTATCGCCGTCGGGGCGGTCGCGTTCCTTGCGTTCTTCACCAAGCAGATTGCGCTCGTTGCGCTTGCCCCGGCGCTGTTGTGGCTGGTGCTCGCGCGGCCGCGAGTCGGGAGCGCGGCGCTCGCACTGCTGGCCACGACGGTCGCCGGCTCAACGCTGGTGCTGGATGCCCTGACCGGAGGCTGGTACCGGTACTACGTCGTAGGCGAGCTTGCCGGCCAGCCGTGGCAGAAGCGCATGTGGGTCGGCTTTTGGCAGATCGACCTACTCCGGCATCTGCGTCCGCTGGCCTGGCTGCTCTGCGCGGCGCTGATTTCGAGCGCCGCCGCCGGCTGGTCGCGTTACTGGCGCCGCCGGTCGGATCGGCGCTGGCACCCACCCACGATCGCTCCGCCGTGGGCGCGCGCGCTCGGGATCGAATACGAGCTGGCCGCTGCGGTCGGTCTGCTGCTCGCCGCCTGGTTCTCTCGGCTGCACACCGGCGGCTATGTAAACGTGCTGATACCGGCGTATGCAGGTTGCGCGCTACTCGTCGGGGTCGGCTTCGCACGGCTGCGACGACTCGGCTGGCTGACGGCGCTGGTCGCGGTGGTACTGGTGCTCGCTCAGTTCGCACAGCTGTTGCAGATGCCCAACCAGGCGCTCCCGGCGAAGGTGCAGCGCAGAGCCGGTGCCGAACTGATCGCGCGGTTGCGGTCGCTGCCCGGTCCGGTCCTGGTCCTCAGTCACCCTTGGTATGGGACGCTCGCCGGGAAGGGCAGCTTCGCCCAGGCCGACGCGCTGACCGAGGTGCTGCGCTCGGAGGCGCCGCATGGTTCAGTCGACCTCAGTCGCGCGCTGCGCGGGTCACTGGACCGCTACGGCATCCAGGCGGTCGTACTCGACAAGCCGCCACCGAGCTGGCTCGCTCCCCAGCTGGCACGCGAGTTCGTGCTGCAGCCGATGCCGATCACGACGCTGCCGCTGCGACCGCCGGGGGATCTGCGTGGGGCCCCGACCTACCTGTATCTGCGACGGTCGGCGGCCGCTACCGGGGTGCGCTCCGGTAGAGCGTGACGTTGCGATCCCATCTGCTGCCGGTGAAGTGCGCGGGGCGCCCACCCTGCGCGTCGATGTATGCGAGCTCGCGTGAGATCGGGCCGAGTGGGTCGTCGCCCGCGTGGTCGAGCATCCAGGTCTGCAACGCCACGCCGCGATTGGCGGTCGCGTGCAGGTGCAGCGCGCGGCACTGCTGGGGATAGTCGATCAGCGAGCAGGTGGTGATCAGCCAGTAGCCGCCGGCCGCGGTCTCACGGGGAACGATCCGGTTGCGGTGTGTGTGTCCGGACAGCACCGCCACGACGCGGGGGGCGCGGTCAAGCAGCGCCAGCAGTTGCTCGCCGCCGGTCGCGTCCGGGAGCGGCTGGTGTGACACCACGATCACCCAGCGGTCACCGGCGCTGCTCAGCTGCTCAGACAGCCACGCCGGTTGGTCGTCGGCTACGAGGCCGCCGGAGCCACCGCCGCGACGCACGATATCGAGCACGATCAGACGCAGCGAGTCGCCCACATCGCGAACGTAGTCGAGCTGAGCGCCGGCGGACGCGGTCGCCGCCGCCCGGATACCCGTCTGCGTGCCCGCGTGCGAGCCCGACCACAGGCGCCCGATCGCCTGTGTGAAGCTGAGCTCGTAGCGGTTGCGGTCGGCCGGCACGTGGACCGTCGGCCCTGCCAGTGCCTGACGCAGGAATGACGCGACGTAACCGGGATCTGGAGGTCCGTCGGGCGAGCCGCCGGGGCTCAGTCGCAGGCCGCGGGGAAGCTCCAGATTCGGCGGCAGGTTCCACAGCGCGCGGTCACCGACTGCAAGTCCCTGCGTCAGCGCGCTTGGCGTCAGCTCGCCGGCGACCAGCGCGTCGTGGTCTCCGAGCACCGGTAACCACGGGATGCCGAGTCCGGCGCTCATGAACGGCCGCACCGCCTGCTTGAGCATCCCCGGGTGCCGCGGCGCGTCGATGTCGGGCCGGTAATAGAACGGGTCGGGGTCAAATAACGACTGCACACCGTAGTAGCCGTCGCGCCCACTGCCCGGGTGCACGCGACCACCGGTCAGCAGTTTGAGGGCGCGTTCGAGTTCGTTGTTCTGATCGTTGTCGATCAGGTCGCCGCCCTGGATCACGAGCTCGGGCCGCAGAGCTCTGATCGCGCTGACCGCCCCGTTCAGCACCTGGGCTGTAAGCGCCTCCTGTGGCCGGAAGGTGGACTGAAGCGGCGGTCCGAGCCGTGCCAGGAACGGAACCCGTGCCGGTGAGGAGGCGTCGAGCACATGCGCATCGGTGAGGTGCGCTAAGCGCGCGATGGTGCCCGTGATCGGCGCGGGCTTACCGAGCGCGACGCGATCGATCAGCGGCTCGCCCGGACCGAGGCTGAGCTGGCCGTCGCCGCGCGCGTCGATCCAGGTCGAGTGCAGTGTCGAGCCGTCAGCCGCGCCCGGACGCGCACCGGTGCTGCAGCCCGCCAGCGCGATGGTGGCCGCGCCCGCGAGAACGCCGCCGAGCGCCTGGCGCCGAGTGAGACCGGTGATGCTCGTACTGGCCAGCGGGCCAGTACGAGCAGGTGACGCTCGATCCCGGACGCTCATCCAGCCAGCCCCGTAACGACCGATTCGCGGACCGCGGTGCGTGTGACCCACACCACCGCGGTCGTAGCCGCGAACGCGAGCCCGATGACCGTCGCGAAGACCTCCGTCGGGTTGGGGACCAGATCGAGCGCCGCGTAGCCGGCCGCGAGCCGCGAGAGCCCGGGACCGAGCAGGAAGCGCTCGAGCAATACCCCGATCAGAGCCGCCGGGGCGACCAGCGCGCACACCGCTCCAAACAGCAGCCGGCGCACCGCGCCCGGTCCGGCGCCGCACGCGCGCAGCACCGCGACCGTCCGGCGGCGTTCCTGCATCGTCAACGCGCAGGCCTGTACCAGCGCGTAGATGCAGACGAGTCCATCGACCACCGCGACCGCCCTCAGGATCGTCTTCAGCACGGCGACAAGCGGCGCGCCACGAGCGGTGGCACCGAGCGCGACCTCTGGTCTGACCCCGATCCGCCGCAGCGCGTGATCGACCGCGGGTTGGCTGGCGCCGGGCTTCAGCACGACCGCGATCTGCGATGGGGCCGCGGGATCGGCCGCGAGCAGCACCGCGGCGGGCACGTAGGCGACGAGCCCCTCGTCGTCGAGCGAGCTCACGGTGCCGGACACGCGCAATCGCAGCTGACCGCCTGACGGCAGCTGCAGCAGCAGTTCGGAACCTGGCACGAGTCCGAGCGCATCGGCGAGTCCCACGCCGACCTCGGCCTGGTCGTTGCCGCGCAACCGTCGTCCGGAGGCGAGTGGCGGCGCCTCAAAGCGCGCGTGATCACGCCGGTAGCCGATCACGTCAACGATCTCCCCGAGCGAATATGCGTCGACGGCGTGGAGCTCATAGCGCGGAGCCGCTGCTGCGACGCCGCGAACCTTGGCGATCCTCGCCGCCTCCGACGGTGGGGCCAGCGCGGTCAGCTGGTAGCGCTTGCCGAGCGCCTGTGGGTCGGTCTCAAGCGACGCGAGGGCGCCCGCCAGCGCGATCATGAGCAGAACGAACGCGGTCGAGCAGGCGAGCATCGTGACGGTCGCGGCCAGGCGCGTCGGGCGCGCCGCAACCATCCGTGCGCCGAGCCGGGTGAGGCCGCCGCCGTGTTGTGAGCGGCGCTGGCCGCGCGGATCTCCGGCGTGGCGTTGCTGCCTGCGCGATCTGTGCGGGCGGGACACATCGGAGCCGCGCAGAAGCGAGATGACCGCGCGCCCGGCGGCCGCCCAGGCGGGCCATGCCGCGCCGGCGACGGGGATCGCGATACTCGCCGCCAATCCTGCCAACAGCGGGGCGATCAGGGCCGTGCCCGGGCCTGGTTCGTTGAGTAGCGCCAGCAGCGTATTGCCGGCGTGGTAGGTCGCCGCCCATCCGGCGAGTGTCCCGAGCGTTGCCGCAGGGACCGCGACGACGGCTGCTTCGATCGCCTGCCGGAGCGCGACGTGGCCGCGCGTTGCACCGACGGCGCGCTGGATCCCGATCGTGCGCATCCGTCGCTGCACCTCGGCGCGGGCCGAGGCGGCCAGCATCACCGCGGCAGTCGCAAGCGCGATCGCTGACAGTGCGACCAGCAGGTCGATCACGATCCCAGCGGCCTGATTGATCAGCACACGGACCCCGCTCCGGGTCGCGAACTGCAGATCCTTGAGGCCGAAACTCTCGTCGCGGGCCTGAACCAGGACCTCGTTGACGTAGCGCGGGTTGCGCAGCCAGATCTCGGCGAAGTTCACGTATGGGTCGCGCTCGTGTCCGTAGCGCGCTTCGATCTGGGCACGAGTCAGGTAGAAGCGCGGCGCGGCGAGCGGATAGCCGACATCGTCCGGGCCCTCGGCGATACCGGCTACGCGCTCGACACCGAGACCGCGGATGTCGACCCTGCTACCGACGTGGATGTGCCATGCGCTCGCAAGCGCTGCCTCCACGAGCACCTCGCCGGCGCTGCCCGCGAGGTTGTGACCGGCGACGACCGCATAGCCCTGACGACGGCCGCTGCCCAGCACCTCGCCGACGGCATGGCCGACCCTGTGCTGGCCGAACGCGATGGTCGCGTTCTTGACCTCGGTTCGCAAGGCGAACCCGGAAAGGTCGGGCAGCGCAGCGATCCGGCGTGCGGCTTGCTGCGCGTGCTCCGGGTCGAAGCGAACGATCAGATCACCGAGATCGGCTGTCCTGACAGCGCGGTTGAAGCCATCGCCGAGCCCGTCGGCGATCACAATCGCGGCCGCCAGCATCGCCGCTGACAGCGCGATGCCGGTCGCCGTGAGCAAGGTCCGTCGCTTCCGGGTTCGCAACGAGAGCCGCGAGTCCGCAAATGCTGCCGGCAGCTGTCTCGGCGCCGCGCTCATCGCGAACTGGCTTGAGCGCCACCGCTACGACGGTTCTCGTCAGCGAGCCGGGAGAGGGCCCCCGCCTCGAGCGCGTAGACACGATCAGCGATCGCGGCGGCCTCCGGCTCGTGGGTGACGATCACGACGGCACGGTCGGGCATGTTTGCGAGCAGCTCGAGCACGGCCGCGCCGTTGGCGGCGTCGAGGCTGCCCGTCGGCTCGTCGGCGAGGATCACCTCGGGGTTGTTGACGAGCGCACGTGCGATCGCGAAGCGCTGCTGCTCACCACCTGAGAGCTCGTGCGGCCGGTTGTCGGCGACGGCATCAAGGCCCAGTCCCCTGACGAGCGCCGCCGCCCGTCGGGCGCCGCCGGCCGGGGCGCCGGGCAGGCGAGTGGGGACCAACACGTTCTCGAACCCGCTCAACTCGTCGATCAACTGGAACTGCTGGAACACGAAGCCGATGTGCCACAGCCGGATCCGTGACAGCGCCCGTGATCCGCGGCCGGTCAGCCGCGCGCCCGCCACGCTGATCACACCGCTGTCGGGTGCATCCAGTCCACCGAGCAGATGCAGCAGTGTCGACTTTCCGGTACCCGAGCGCCCGAGTACGGCGACGACCTCACCGACCTCGACGGCGAGGCTCACGCCGTCGAGCACGCGCCGCGCTCCGCGCCCCGTGCCAACGGTCTTGGTCAGCCGCTCCGCGTGCAGAACCGGCACGTTTTCACCATACCGTCGCGCCGCAGCAGCGTCGTCGCCTGCATAAGTACAAGTCAACGCGCAAGTCCTTACGAAAGAAGAACAGAACGCGTGGCGGCGCCCTCACCACCACCCCGTCCCCGGCAACTACGAGCGGCGCCACGACCATGTCGGACACGAAGCAGGTCCCGCGTTGAGCCGGTAGAGCGGCCCAAGCCGTCGGAGCGATCGGTCAGACTGCTGGTCGTGGAGATGTTGCTGGCGCGCAACCCCGACACGTCGAGTTCGCTGCCGTACCTGCTGCGGCTGCCGCTGGAGGGCGGGCTGGTGTTTCGCACCAAGGGGACTTGGCCACGGACGAACGCCCTGTACTGCCATCCGGTCCACGCCGGCGAGTGGCCGGATGCTCCGGACATCGTCGAGCGAGTCGGGCTGCGCTCGTGTGCGCGTCGCGGGGCGGCCATCGATGTCGTCTGCGACCGCGGCCGTGAGCAACGCTCCCAGATCGTCTTCACGAAGGCGCGTGGTCGCGATGTCGTCTTCTGGCAGTCGGCGCGCACGCGGAAACAGTCTCGCCCGGACGTGTCGCTCCCGACCGCGCGGGCGCAGGGGATCGCGGAGCTGGAGATCCTGGTCGACGCGCACGAGCGCTACCCGTATCGCTTTACCGGCCAGCAGGCGCGAGCTGTCAGGCGCGGACTGGCGTGTGGCGACTACGCGGTGGCGGTCGACGGCCGCGTCGTCTGCGCCGTGGAACGCAAGTCCGTCGAGGACCTGGTCGCAAGTCTCACCAGCGGCCGGCTGCGCTACGCACTGGGCGAGCTTGCGGCGCTGCCGCGGGCGGCGGTGGTCATCGAAGCGGGTTACTCGCGCGTGCTCGCGGTCAAATATGTTCGCGCAGCGACCGTCGCGGACGGACTGGCCGAACTGCAGGTCCGCTGGCCGAACGTCCCGATCGTCCACTGCGAGACGCGAAAGCTGGCCGAGGAGTGGACCTACCGCTACCTCGCGGCCGCGCATGCCTGGGCCAGCCAGGAGCCGGCGGCGCAGGCGCGGATAGGCACGCTCAGTGAGCCCGCCACGACTGGCGGACCAGCCGCTCCCCCGCCCTCGAGCGCCGAACTCCGCCACTGGGCACGCAGCAACGGCCACGAGGTTTCCGATCGAGGACGGGTGAGCCGCGAGATACTCGAGGCGTGGGAGCAGTCGCAGGCCTCGTTCCAGGGGAGATAAGCGGCGGCATGAGCGGCGACGACCGAGCCGAGCGCCGGGCGGCGATCGAAACGATCCGGCACTATCACGAAGCGCAACTTCGCCTGTTGCTCGACCATGTTCGTGATGCGCTCGCACGGCTTGACGCCGGAGAGCTCGACGCGTTCGATGTCGATGACTTGATTCATCGCTACAAGCGGTCAGCCCGTGAGCTGTGGAAGTTCTGCGGCCAGACCGGGTCGGACATGCTGCGTGCCGCGCGCACACTCGACTATTGGCGCCAGCACGGCGAAGAGCCGACGGACTGGTGGGCGGCCGGAGAGCCGCGCAAGCGAGCTTGAGCCTGCCCGTCTACGCGCCGGCATTCCCATCGTCGCCACACGGCAACCCGAATGCGGGCGTCGCCTCGGCAGGCCGGCGAAGTCAGTGCGCCGTGTCATCGGAACGCTTCCGCGGAAGCGGCGGCCTGAGCGCTTGTACGTGATAACGGACGCTGCCCCGGAAAACGGTAAGGGCCTCCCGAGGGGATTGCTCGTAGTGTGGTGGAGTAACTCGCTGGCGGCCCGGCCTGGTGGGCGCCTGCGTTGCGCAACACGGTCGCGGCGCTCGCGCCCGGTAACGGGTGAGCGGTTGAGCTGGGGCCGCGTCGCCGCCGCACCTTTGGGCGTTTGAGCTTGTTTACTACTGGGTGATGAAGCTTTTTCGAATTGACAGGACCGGTCGGTTGGCTCTGCGGCACAGCCGCCTGAGGGTGCTGGCGCTGCTGGCCACGGGTGTGGCCGCGCTCGCTCTGGCGGCGCCGGCGGCCCAAGCGGGTACGGCCAACGGCGGGCTGCCGGGAGCAGCCTCCAATCCGCTTGCGCATATTCAGTGGGGTGTTCCGCAGGACAGCCAGCTGTGGAGCGTGTATGAGGCCACGACGGGGACGAACCAGGCGCTGCTGGGTCGGATTGCGCTGCAGCCACAGGCGGTGTGGCTCGGGTGGGAGACCAAGGTCGCCCAAATCCAGGCGCTCACGGCTGCGACCGTGGCGTCTTCTCAGAACGGGAACCCGAACGTGCTCACCGAGTTGGCGACGTTTGAACTCAACCCATGGGAGAAAAAGGCGGCCAACGGGGTCGATAAGCCGGCAGTTCACGCATCCTGGAACGTCAAATCCGACGAGGCTTGGTATCGCAACATGGCAGCCGGCATCGGCACTGCACGGGCGCTGGTGATCGAGCAGGTCGACCTGCCCGTCGCACTCAAGATCCCCTCGACTGCGCCCGCGCGGATCGACACCTACGCGGCCCGGGTGCTGAGCGCCAACCCTCACACGACGGTCTATATCGACGGCGGCACGTTCGGCTGGCTGAGCGCCACGCGCGACGCGGAATTGCTGATCAGCAACGGCATCCGCTACGCCCGTGGGTTCGCGCTCGATGACACCGACTACGACCCGACGGCAACAGAAGACACGTTCGGGGCGCAGGTCGTCGCCGCGCTGGCGAAGCTCGGCGTGAAGGGCAAGCACTTCATCGTCAACACCGACGAGAACGGTGAGCCATATAAACCCAGTCAGGTCAAGGGACGAGGGATCAACGACGCGCCGGTGTGCCACGGCCGGATCCAGACGGCCTGCCAGCGGACCGGGATCCCGCCGACCACAAACGTCGCGTCGCCAAAATGGCACCTCGGTGCCAAGGCCTCGACGGATGCCAGACGGTACAGCGACGGCTACGTCTGGTCGGGGCAGCCCTGGGACGTCGATGCCGGACCGTTCCAGACGCAGCGCGCGCTGTGGCTCGGTGAGAACGGCGAGTACTAGCGGGGCCGCTCCTGAGGCACGATCGCCGGTATGTGTCTATCCGGCCCGGCGCTGAGCACGCCTCGGCCCGGTGATCTCCGGGCGTAGGCGGGAGTCGGCGCTACTCGCGCGCGAACACCGGTCCCGCGGCCACCGCCTGGCGCCGGCGATGGTGCTGGATCTGTCGTGCGAGCGCGTATGAGCCGAAGACGACCAGCAGCGCCGCGATCTGAGCACCGATGCCCTCCCAGGTCGCGTATAGGCCGAGCCACTGGCTCAGTCGCGGGTCGATCGCGAACCCTGTCGGCGAGCTCGGGATCCAGCCCAGCCCCTGGAGGTTGTTGATCGTGGTGCCGACCATCACCGCCAGCACGAGGCCGATGAGAATGCCGGTGAGGATCAGCATCCGCCTATAGGGGAGCTTGCGGCCGAGCGCGAAGGTGACGGTTCCGACGATCAGTGTCGCCGCCATGCCGATCGCGACCCCCAGCAGGGTCGCTCCAGTCCCGGCGCTGACCTGCAGGTTCTGCAGGAACAGCACGGTCTCGAAACCCTCGCGATAGACGCTCGTGAGTCCGAGGATCACGAACCCGAGTGTCTGGCCGGAGATGAACCCGAGCCGCTCGACCCGCTCGAGCGCCCTGCGGCGCCGGTTGAAGCGGGCAATCCACTCGCTCCAGTACATGCGGTGGAAGAACCAGTTGGTGACGATCAGCAGCACCGTGATCGCGATCAGGCCCGTGATCGCCTGCAGTCGCTGGCCGCCGTCGCCGAGCGCATCGACGATCGCCTGCGCGAGCACGTAGGTGACGGCGCTTGCTCCGAGCCCGAGCAACGCACCGATGAAGACCGGGCGTCGCAGCCGGCGGCGCGCGCCGGTGAACGAGGCGGTGATTGCCGCCAGGATCAGTACCGCCTCGAGGCCCTCGCGGAACAGGATGATCGCGGCGTCGCTGACGATCGTTGCGCGGCTGACCGAGACCTGCCCGAGCGAGGCCTCGTCGTCCTGTAGGTCGTTGCTCGTCCGTGCCGCTGCACGGACGATCGCTGCAGCGTGCCCGGCGGCGTCGATGCCCTGCCAGAGGTCCGCGTCGGTGGCCGTCACCAACTCCGGTGCGACGCCGTTCACGCGCATGGCGACGCTGGTCGTGAAGATCGCGTAGGCCTCAGCGAGCCCAGCGGTCGCGGCCGCCACACGGTGAGCGCGAGCATCGGCCGTTGCGGTGTCCAGCAGCGCCGAGAATTCGCGCTCCCCCTGCGCGAGGGTCAGGCGCGCGGGTAGCCGCGCGCCGCGACCGGACAGCTCGCGTTCTATCCGCGCCGCGTCGGCGGTGACCCTCTCCGGCAGCGGCCAGATCTCGAGCGCGAAGCTCGTCTTCGCGAGCACGTGGGTCAGCGTCACGGCGGCGGCCCGGGCCCGACGCGCCGCCGCGGGGGTCTGACCGTTCCCGCTGCCGGCGAGCACCACGAGCGCCGCGGCCATACCCCGCGCGTGCGCCGCGCCGACGGGATTGTGTGATGGAAACGACTGGCTGTATTCGGTCTTGAGCTGAGCGACCAACGTCGTGATCGCCGGTGTCTCGCGGACCGCTGCCGCGCGCTGCGCAGCGTTGGCGTCCGTCGCCGCAGCCCATCCGGAGGCGACCGCCATGACCGCGCAAGCCGCGATCAGCACGGTTGCTCTCAATTTCGGAGCGCTATGGAGACGGAGCATGAGTTAGGGCACCCTAACAGATTTTCCGCCAATACCCATCACACCGGTCGGATTATGTTAGGGTGCCCTAATTCGTGTCCCACTTAGGGTGCCCTAACCCACTCTCGTGAATTCCGGAGGAACGTCCTTGCCCCGTCCGCCAGCATCGATCCAGCGTCGACCACGGCCTCAGCCGCCCGGCGGAGTTGCGGCGTGATCCCCACGTTCGTGATCGGCCTGCGTGAGGGGCTCGAGGCGTCGCTGATCGTCGGCATCGTCGCCGCGTTCCTCGGCCAGCAGGGCAAGCGCCAGGAACTGCGGCAGGTCTGGATCGGCACGGCGCTGGCGGTCTCGATCTGCATCGCGGTCGGCGTCGTCCTCGACGTCGTCTCGAGTTCCCTCCCGCAGCAACAGCAGGAAGGACTCGAGACCGTCGTCGGTGCAATCGCGGTGACGATGGTCAGCTACATGGTGCTCTGGATGCGCAGCCATGCGCATGAGCTCAAGGGCGAGCTCGAGGCGGCAGCCGCAACCGCACTCGTCGCCGGATCGTCTCGGGCACTCGTGCTGATGGCGTTCCTCGCCGTCCTGCGCGAGGGCTTCGAGACCGTCGTGTTCCTGCTCGCGACCTTCAACGCCAGCCACGACATGGTGGCGAGCGCCGGTGGTGCGGCGCTCGGCATCCTCGTCGCGGTGGTCCTCGGCTACGGCATCTATCGCGGCGGCGTGAGCATCAACCTCGGCCGCTTCTTCCGGATCACCGGGATCGTGCTCGTGTTCATCGCCGCCGGACTGGTGATGACCGCGATCCACACCGCCAACGAGGCCGGATGGCTGTCGTTCGGACAGCAGCAGGCACTCGACCTCTCGTGGCTGGTGCGGCCCGGGACGCCGGTCGAGTCGCTGGTCTCCGGCGTGCTCGGGATCCAGCCCTACCCGGCCTGGATCGAGCTGATCGGCTGGTTCGCCTACCTGATCCCGATGTTGCTGATCGTCACGTTGCCGCGGCGCCGTCGCGGCACCAATTTGCAAACCAATAACACGACCCAGAAGGGAGTCATCTCCACATGAGACGAGCCATCATCCGCAGCCGTGCTGCGGCCACCGGAGGCAGTCGCCGACTGTTCCTGACGCTTCCGATGTTGCTCGCCACCGCTGCCCTGGTGAGCGCCTGTGGCGGCAGCTCGTCCAACGCGAAGGCGTCGAGCGGCGCAAGCTCCGCGAGCTCCACCGTCAACATCGCGCTCACGCCGGCCGGCTGCGATCCAAAGCCGGCGAAGGTACCGGCCGGACAGGTCACGGTGAATGTCACCAACAAGGATGCGGGCGCCGTATCCGAGGCCGAATTGCGCACCAGCGACCTCTCGCACATCCTCGGCGAGCAGGAGAACCTGACCCCGGGTCTGTCGGGTGGCTTCTCGCTGGCGATCCAGCCGGGCAGGTACGTCATCAACTGCCCAGGCGCGTCGCAGATGCACTGGTCCTTCACGGTGACCGGCAAGGCGAGCGGCGAAAGCTGGACCAAGAACGCACAGCTCTCGGGCGCGGTCAGCAGCTACAGCGACTACGTCGACCGGAACGTGGCCAAGCTGGTGAGCACGAGCCAGGCGATGTGCACGGCTATCGGAACGGGCAGCCTCAGCGCCGCTGAGCTCGCCTACCCGAAGTCACGCGTGTACTACGAGCAGATCGAGCCGGTGGCCGAGATCTGGGGCGCGCTTGATACCGACATCGACGGTCGCTGGGATAACCCCGTCACCGTCGCCTCGCAGTTCATGGGCTTCCACAGGATCGAGCAGTTGATGTGGGAGGACAACACGCTCAAGGGCACCGCGAGTCTGTGCCAGGGGCTCGTGCATCACGAGCAGCAGCTGCTGGCCCTGGTCCGCAAGGCGAGCTACAACCCGCTCGAGATGGCCGGCGGCGCCGCCGACCTGATCGACGAGGCGGGCACGGCGAAGGTCACCGGCGAAGAGGAGCGCTACTCCAATACCGACCTCGTGGTGCTGCAGGCCAACGTCGTCGCAGCCCAGGAGATCGTCAGCCTGCTGCGCCCCTACCTGAAGCTGCATGACGCCAAGCTGTTGTCGCAGATCGACTCCGCCGATGCGGCCGCTGAGCAGCAGGTCAGCAGATTCAGGTCGACGCCGGGGTATGACGGGACCGGCTACGTCGAGTACTCCACGGTGCTCAATGGCGACCGCGAGAAGCTCGCCAAGGCGCTCAGCGCCTACAAGAAGACGCTCGACAAGCTGTCGCTCGTCACCTCTGCTTAGGCGCCGCAACGCAAGCGGGGAACCTCCCACGGTGGGAGGCTGCGAATCGCAGCCTCCCACCGCACTTCCGCAGCGGCTGTGACGGCGCGGTGCCGCGCGCGTAGTGTCGGTGTATGCCGGACATGCTCTCCGCGGCCGGACGCTCTGGTGCGTGTCGAGCCCTGACCGCGGGCTTGATCCTGTGTGTCGTGGCTGCGGCGTGCGGCGACAGCGCAGCGACGCATCGCAGGCCGCGGCTGAGCGCCCCACGTCTGCTCTCCCTCAGCTACGGCGAATTCCATCCGCGCGGCGCGCCCGGCAGCCACCTCGCGCTGAGACTCAGGGCCGTCGAGCGGGGCGGACAGATCCTCGAGACCGACTTCGACGCCTACAGCGGCGCCGGCGCGACCGCGGACTCCGAGTGCGGCGTCGGCGGCCATCACAACGGGCAGGTCGAGACCTTCTACACGCCGTTCACGCTGAGGCCGGGCCCGCAGACGGTGCAGATCACCGCGCTGGGGTCGGCATGCGGCTCCGGCAGGAGAACGCGCTCCTCCACGCGCACGTTCCAGATCTACGTGCGACGAGCCGACGCCCCGAGCCGCGAGCCGCTGCTCGTGCCGCCGGTCACGCATCCGCCGCGCTGATCGAGGCATCCGGGGGGCCTATACCCTAGATCTCATGCTCAGGGATCGGGCCGCGACTCGTTCAGCCGGAGGCGTTCCGAGCGCGGACGGGTCGGTGAGAGAGCGGGGCTGGCTGCGCACCCGGGTCGCCGTCGTGGTGCTGCTCGGTGCCCTTGTCGTCGGTACCGGGGTAGCGCTGCTGTTGGGTAATACGCTCGGTCTGCGCCACAGCGCCGACACGACGATCGGCACCGACGTCTACCTGCTCCGGGTGGTCGATCTCGAGCGGCTCGTGGTCGACGCGGAGACCGGTCTGCGTGGCGATGTGATCACGCGGCGCTCGCTGTTCCTGCAGCCGCTGCACGAGGCGCAGTCCGAGCTGCCGGGCGCGATCCGCAAGGTCAAACAGTCGGCAGCGGCCACCGGCGTCGACCGGACACCGGTGCGCAGGCTCGTGACGGCCGTCGATGCATATATGACCGACTACGTCCCCGGGGTCATCGCGCTCGTGCGCCAGAACCCCGCGGCGGCGAGGTCGTTCGCGGTGACGCTCGAGGGCAAGCGCGAGGTCGACGCGATCCGCAAGACCGCCGGCGACCTCGAGCAGACGCTGTCTCACAGCAGCGCCGGCCTCCAGCGCAACGCGCGCTCCACGGCGAACAACTCGGTCGATGAGTCGGTCGCCGTGCTCGTGCTGCTGACGTTGCTGACCTGCGCGCTCGGCGGGTACCTGGGACGCCTCGCCGTCTCGCGCGAGCGCGCACGCGCACAGAGTGACCTCACCGCACGCACCCTGCAGGAGAGCATCCTCCCGCCGGCGATGCCCGACATTCCCGGCTGCGAGCTTGCCGTCCGCTTCCGGCCCGGCGACGGCCCGGTGAGCGGCGACTTCTACGACGGCTTCCTGGTCGCGCCCGGCACCTGGGCGCTGCTGATCGGCGATGTCTGCGGCAAGGGCGCGCGGGCCGCCGCGGCGACCGCGATGGGCAGATGGACGCTGCGCAGCTCGCTCGGTGAGGGCGTCGCCCCCGCCGAGGCCCTGCGCCTGCTCAACGACGTGATGCTCGCGCACCCCGAGGATCCGCGGTTCATCACCGCCCTCTGTCTGACGGTCACGCTCGGTCCCGACGAGGCACTTGTACGACTCGCCTGCGCCGGGCATCCAGCGCCGATCCTCGTACCCGCGGACGGCACCCCACGCGCG
>DATASU010000112.1:0-20524 GCA_036269095.1 Solirubrobacteraceae bacterium | reverse complement strand
GCCGCGGCGGGATCGGCCAGTGCGGCGTAGATCAGCGAGATGATCGGGTTGCGCTCCTCGTCACGGTCCCAGTGCCCGAGGAAGGCGCGGGCCATGTAGTAGCCGACCTCGGAGGGCGGCACGTCCTGGACCTCGGCGGCCACGACGCCTGCGTCGAACGGCCACTCGACCACGGTCACGAACAGCGCCGCCTTCGAGCCGAAGTACTGGACGATCAGCGACGGATCGACACCCGCGTCACGCGCGATCCCGCGCAGCGAGGTGCCCTCGTATCCGTTGGCCGGGAAGGCACGCCGTGCGACCGCGAGGATCCGCTCGCGCGATCCCGTGCCACCGGCGCGCCGCCCGGCGCGGCGACGAGCACCGGGTGCGGCGGGCGCCGCGGGCACGGCAGGCGCCGCGGGTGCGGCGGCGGGCACCGCGGGTGCGGCGGCGGGCGCCGCGGGCACGGCGGGCACCGCGGGTGCGGCCGGCTCAGTGGGCTCAGTGGGCAGCTCTCCGGGTCCTGGCATGGCTACAGTTTGACACATGTTGTCTCAACGTGTAAAGTCAACGCGTAGATTTCCTTCGATAACAAGCTCCTACCTCGGACCGAGGTGACCTATGCTCGCAACGCCAGTCTCCACGCTTGAATCAACCGGTAGCCGGTCAGCCATGCCCCAGCCGGTCGAACCACCCGACACATCCGCGCCGCGGGCGGCTCAACCCGGGCCCACCGGGCCGGGACCGCGCCGCCTGTTCGTGATCGCGGTCCTCGCGGCGGTGCTCGGACTGGGAATCACGCTGTCATTCGGTTACGCCGACCACGCACCGGAGCCGCACGACATCAAGGTCGCGGTCGCGGCCCTGGCGGCGGTGAGCGCGAAACTCGCGGCCGGCCTGCAGCGTGCCGAGCCCGGCGGCTTCCGGCTCATCGAGGTCGGCTCCGCTGCAGCTGCCGTTCACTCCGTGCGCTCTCAGCAGGCGGCCGGCGCGCTGATCGTGGCCGCGTCCGGCGCCAACACGCTCGTGACCGCCGGCGCCGATGGCACGCTCCAGCAACAGGTGCTGACAAGCGCGTTGGGAGCGGCATCGAAGGCGATGGGCCGGCCGGTCAAAGCGGTCGACGTGGCGCCGCTGTCCGCCGGCGACCGTTCGGGCCTGTCGAGTTTCGTCTTCGGTCTCGGCCTGCTGATCCCGAGCGTGCTCGGAACCCTGCTGCTGTTCCTGTTCGGAATGCGCTGGCGCCTCTGGTGGCGCGTGGCCGCCGCGACCGTGTTCGCGCTGCTCGCCGCCGCGGGCGGCGTGCTCGCGCTCGACACGATCCTCGGCGCGTTCACCACCGGCAGCACCGCTGAACTGATCGGAATCGGGTTCCTTGGCGCGCTCTCCTACGTGCTGTTCGTCACGGCGCTGCAGGCCGTCGTCGGGCTACCGGGCACAGGACTCGCCGCGATCGCATTCATCTTCGTCGGCAACGCGGTCTCCGGGGGATCGGTGCCGATCGCGTTCCTGCCCAATGTCTTCCGCCAGGTCGCACCGTGGCTGCCCAACAGCGCGATCGTCTCCGGCGCTCGTGATGTCGTCTACTTCAACGGACACAACCTCGGCCACGCGCTGCTGGTGCTCGGACTCTGGCCCGCGGCCGCACTTGCGGTGCTGGGGCTGGTCGACCTCCTGCACATCGCCGAACAGCGCCGGCTGGCACACCCGGCGCACGAGATCTACCGCACGCCGGCGGTCGTACACCTGGCGCGGCGCCTCCGCGCCAGGAGCGCCTGACCAAGCGCGCGCCCAGGCATGATCTAACGCAGGCCCGGCACCGCCCAGGAACTCACAACCACCGACCAGATCGCGTGTCCGGTTCGCGGCCCTGCCATCGTTCTAATTGGTGAGATGGACTTCGAGACACTGATACAGGCCGAACAACCACGGCTCACGCGCCGGCTCGCGCGCTCACTGGGTGGCGATGTCAGCGCGGCCGAGGATCTCTGCCAGGAGGTCGTGTTCCGCGCCTGGCGCAAGCTGCCGCGCGATGCCGAACCCGCGGCGCAGCGCGCGTGGCTGCACCGCGCGGCATCCAACGTCGCGGTCGACGAGCTGCGGCGGCGTGGGCGGCGCCCGACGGTCGCGCTCGATGACGTGCACAGCGACCAGCTCGCAGGCGATCAGCTTGACGAGCCCGACGCCGCACGCGAAGCGCTCGAGACGCTCAGCCCCCACGACCGCCTGCTGATTCTGCTGCGCTTCGACGCCGGGCTGCAGCACGCCGAGATCGGGCAACTGCTCGCGATCAGTGAGGAGGCCACACGCAAGCGCGTGGCACGAGCGCGCAAGGCTTTCGTACGCGCGTACCGCAGGACGCGGACCGAGGGCGCGCCGCTGATCCTGCTGCGCTCCCACGACGAGCTCAAGCAGCCCTACATCGACTGGCTGCAGGCCGCCGGCGCGCGCGTGCGACTGGTCAACTCCGGCACCTCGGAGCGCGAGCTGACGCTCGCCGACGGGTTCGTGTTCGCGGGCGCCTACGACGACATCCATTCGAGTCTCTACGGCGAGGCCCCGCGCAGCCTGCGCGGCTACGTCGACGCCGATCGCGACCACGTCGACCTCGCCTTGGTCGCAAGCGTGGTGGCGCTGGGGATCCCGTATGTGGGCATCTGCCGCGGCCACCAGATGCTCAACATCGCCTGTGGCGGCAACCTCTTCCAGGACGTGGTGCTCGACGGTGCCGGCGGGCAGAGCCACGAAGCCGACCTGCACGCCGTCGAGACGAGCCCCGACAGCACGTCGCGTGCGATGTATGGCCGCAGCGTCGACGTGCGCTCGGAACACCACCAGGCCGTCCGCAGGCTGGGACGCAACCTGCGCGTGGCAGCGGTCTCACGCGATGGCCTGGTCGAGTCGATCGAGCACACCGGGCACGAGTTCGTGCTCGGCGTGCAGTGGCACCCCGAGCACGCCGTCGACCGGGACGGTGACCGCATCGCCGCGAGCCTCGTCGACGCCGCGACCAACCAGGCCGCATGAGCAACCCGGAGCTCAACTCGAGAATGGCCCAGGCACATACAGATGAACTTCGTCGGCGGGCAGCGACGCTCCGTCGGGCGGGATCGACGAGTGGCACGACCGACCCAACGGTGGCGGTCGTGCCACTTACGATCCGCTTCGCCGACTCGCAGGACGGGCGGGCGCTGGCCGCGCTCGCTGCCCTCGACAGCAGTGGGCCGCTCAGGTTGCCGGCGCTCGTCGCCGAGGTCCGAGGCGAGCTGCGCGCTGCCCTGTCGATGGCCGACGCCCGCGTGATCGCCGATCCGTTTCACCCGACGGCCGAGCTGATCGAGCTGCTGCGGACGCGCGCGCAGCAGCTGGCCGCCGATCACCGGCCCGGCGTGCGCGACCGCGTCCGCGTCGCGCTGCGAGCAGCGCGAGCGCTGCGCCTGGCACTACGCGGCTGAGCTCAGCCGCGCGTCGCAGCGCCGTCGAGGTGCCGCTGGACCAACGCCGCGACCCGGTCGGGCTGCTCACTTGCCAGCGCGTGCGTTCCCCCCGCGATCACGTGCAGCTCGCTGCTCGGCAGCAGCCGCAGCAGCGCGTCGCCGACCGCGACCGGGCTGATCGGGTCAGCGTCGCCCCAGATCAGGCAGACCGGGAGCTCGAGCGACGACAGCTGCGCGCTGTGGTCCGGCGCGTCGCCGGTGACCCACGCCCCCGCACGCGGGAATTCTGCGCGATATTCGTCACGCCACTGACTGCCGCCGAGGCCGCTGACGTCGACGCCGCCCGACGTCGCGACCAGCACCAGGCGTCTGATCTTGCGCGGCCGCGCAAGCGCCAGCCCGATCGCGACAACGCCGCCCATCGACTGGGCCACCACGTCGCTGCCGTCCGGCACCAGCTCGGCCGCCAGCGCCACAAGATCCGCGTAACCGTCGACTCCGGGCAGCGCCGGGACCGCCCCCGCACCCGGCCAGCTGATTAGTTCGGTCTGCCAATGCGGCGGCAGCCGATCTGCGACGGGCGACCAGAAATCGCCGGCGCCGGTGGCGCCCGGGAAGAACACGACAGACGGCACCTTCACAACGATGCCACGCACACCGGCTCGCGTACGGTGTAGCTACATGTCAACGACGGTTGATGAACCCCAGCACCCACGTGAGCAGAGCCAGCCCTACACGCGCAGCCAGCGGCTGACGCTGCTCGCCTGCATCCTCGGCTCATCCGCGGCGTTCCTCGACGGGACGATCGTCAACGTTGCTCTGCCGGCGATCCGCGCCAGCCTCCACGGCGGCCTGCAGACCCAGGAGTGGGTCGTCGATGCCTACCTGCTGACGCTCGGCGCGCTGCTGCTGGTCGGCGGGTCGCTCGGCGATGTCTACGGTCGCCGCCGGATATTCGCGCTCGGCGTCGGCGGTTTCGGTGTGGCCTCGGTGGCGTGCGCGTTCGCACCGGATGCCGCGTTTCTGATCACCGCGCGCGCGATCCAGGGCATCGCCGCGGCGCTGCTGGTCCCGAGCAACCTGGCTTTGATCATGGACACGTTCTCCGAGCGTCAGCGCGCCGCCGCGATCGGAAGCTGGACGGCGTGGACCGGGATCGCGACCGTCGCCGGGCCGCTGCTCGGCGGCCTGCTCGTGCAAGCCGCGTCGTGGCGCTGGGTGTTTGTGATCAACGTACCGCTCGTGCTGGTCACGCTCTGGCTCGCCCGCTCGATACCGGCGCAGCCGCGTGACACGAGCGCCAAGGTCGATTGGACCGGCGGAGGGCTCGGGGCGCTCGGGTTGGCGGGCCCGATCTTCGCGCTGATCGAGCAACCCAGCTACGGTTGGAGCAGTCCGCGCGTCGCCGGCGCGATGGCGGCCGGCTGTGCGCTGCTGGCGATCTTCTGTTGGTGGGAGCAGCGCTGCGCCAACCCGATGCTCCCGTTCGGCGTGTTCCGCGCACGTAACTTCGCGGTCGGCAACCTGGCGACATTCCTGCTCTACGGCGGACTGAGCATCGCGACGTTCTTCCTGGTCGTGTTCCTGCAGCAGGTCGGCGGCTACGAGCCGCTCGTCGCCGGCCTATCGACGCTGCCGATCTCGATCATGATGTTTCTGCTGGCGCGGCGCTTCGGCGCGCTCGCTGACCGTCTGGGTCCACGACTGTTCATGGGTGTCGGGCCGATCGTGACCGGCGGCGGGTTGCTTCTGTTGTTGCTGCTGCACCGGTATCCCGACTACTTCACCGAAGTTCTTCCCGGCGTTACGGTGCTCGGGCTCGGGCTCAGCATCACCGTGGCACCGCTGACCGCCACCGTGCTGTCGGCGGCACCGTCGGCGCATTCCGGGATCGCCTCCGGGGTCAACAACGCGATCTCCCGCGTGTCGGGCCTGATCACGATCGCCGTCGCCGGCGCGGTCGTCTCCGGGCACTTCTCCTCGCAGGTGCTGCGCGCTCTACAGCCCGCGCATCAGGCCGGCGCGCCCGCCGCAGGCAGCGCGCTGGCCCGGGCGGCGAGCGCCACGCTGCAGGTTCGGGTTCCACCGGGCTTCGCGGCAGCCGCGCGTCCGCACGTGCACGCCGTGCTGGTCAGCGCGTCGGTCGGCAGCTTCCACCTGGCGATGGTGTTGGCGGCCGTGCTCGCAATCCTTGGCGGAACGCTTTGCCTTGCCGGGATCAGCAACCGGTCGCCAAGCGTCTAGTACACCGCCCCATTGCACTCAATTGTCGGAGTATCGGCGCCGACGATTGATACGAAGGATCCAGGGAGACCAACTTCATGGACGCAACAGCGGATCACCTCGGTGTGCTGGTCGCGCCGGTCTCGGAAGCGCGAGGCCGCCGGCTGACGCTCGTCGACGCGCTCGGCCTGCTCGACCGGGTCGGCGACCCGGCGCTGACGGCGCTGGCACGTCTCGCGCAGGCGATCACCGGTGCCGGAGCGGCCGCCGTGCACGTCTTCGATGCCGACTTCCAGCACCGCATCGCCGGCGTCGGTGCTCCGCTGGTCGCGCACCCGGCACCCGACAGCATGTGCCGGCTGGTGATCGAAGACGGGGAACGGATCATCACCGCGGACGCCGCCGCGGACGTGCGCTTCGAGTACTCGTCGTTCGTCAAGGATCCGGTCGCACCGGTTCGCTTCTACGCCTCGATGCCGCTGCACAGCGATGGCGGCATCGTCGTCGGGACGCTGTGCACCTTCGACAGCGAGGTCCGTGAGCTCAACGAGGAGCAGATCGCGCGGCTCGAGGACGTCGCTCAGCTGGCGTGCTCGCATCTGGAACAGATACGGATCGCCAGCGAGCTCGGCAAGCAGGCGACGCTCGACGCGCTCACCGGGGCGGTCAACCGCCTGACCTTCGAGGACCGCCTGGCACAGGCACTCGCCCGTCGCCGCCGGCGCGGCACCCCGGTGGTCGTCGCGTTGCTCGATCTCGACGACTTCAAGGCGATCAACGACACACATGGGCACCGATGCGGCGATGCTGCGCTGCAGTGGGTCGCGCGGCGGCTGCATGACTGCATGCGCAGCGAGGACACCGTCGGCCGCATCGGCGGTGATGAGTTCGCCGTCGTTGCCGAGGTTGCCGACCGCGACTTCTGGCGGCTGTTGCAGAAGCTCCATCACGCGGCCGACGGCTTTGACCCGCCGCTGAGCATCAGCGTCGGCTCGGTCGTGGCCGACGACCGTGACGACGTCGCGGTGTTGATGCGGCGTCTCGACCAGGCGATGTGCGCCGACAAGCTCCACGGCAAGCGCTCACGCGCCGCCGGCGAACATTGAGCCGGTCTCAGATTCCGCGGGTGAAGGCGACGACCTGCTCGACGAACCGCCCGCTCTTGGAGAGCGGATAGATGTGCCCGCTGTCGACCAGCTCGAGCCGCGCGCCGGGAATGCCGGCGACCATGTCCTCGGCGAGCCTGTAGGGGACGATGTGATCGCGGCGGCCGTGCACGACGAGCGTCGGCACCCGCAGCTCGGGCAGGTCGCCGGTGCGGTCGTAGTGTTCGCTGGCGGCGCGCTGGCGCCTGAAGGCGTAACGCGGCTGCGGGTAGCGGCCACGGAACAGCAGTGACACCAGCCCGAGCAGGCCGATCGTCCAGCGCCGCTCGACCCGTGCCGAGGTCGACACCAGGATCAGGCTGCGCACGCGCTCGGGACGCGTGAGCGCGAGATCGAGCGCGATCCGGCCACCCAGCGACATACCGACGATGTGTGCGCGTTCGATCCCGAGCGCCTGCATCAGTCCCGCGGTGTCAGCGGCCATCTGCTCGATCGTGTACGGCTCGTCGGGCTTGTCGGTGCGACCGGAGCCACGGTTGTCAAACGCCAGCACGCGGTAGTGCGGGCTGAGCGCGTCGATCAGCTGCCCGCACTCCGACAGATCGAGCCCCAGCCCGGCGATCAGCACGAGCGGCGGCCCCGCACCCGCGAGCTCGTAATACATCCGCAGACCATCGACGCTGACCGTCGGCACGCGTGTCACTCTGCCAACACCGGCGCCGCGACGCCGGCGACCGCGACGGTCGGCGCCCCCGCCGGCGCCCGGCAATACAGTTTGTGCATGGATATCGACATCGCCTGGCTGCGCGCGTTCGCCACCGTTGCCGAGGAGCTGCACTTCGGCCGCGCGGCGCTGCGCGTCGGTGTCTCACAGCCACAGGTCAGCCGCCAGGTGCGCGCGCTCGAGCAGGCGCTTGGTGTGCAACTGTTCGTGCGGACCGCGCGGCGAACCGAGCTGAGCGACGCCGGCGCGGCGCTGCTCGAGGACGCCCGTGAGATTCTTGCCGCCACGCAACGGCTGCAGGCGGGCGCCGCCGCCCAGCGCCGCGGGGTCCGCGGTCACGTCTCCGTCGCGTTCCTGTGGAGCACGCTCGGCGGCTACCTCGCGCCGCTGGTCGCGGGCGCGGCCGCGCATCAGCCGGAGATCGAACTGACGGTCTCGCAGAGCACCTACCTCGAGTTGATCCCGGCGCTGCGCCGTGGCGACATCGACCTTGCCATCACGCGCCCGATCCACGAAGAGTCCGAAATGGTCGAGGTCGAGCTCGATTCCGAGCCGGCGATACTCGCGCTACATCCCGACCACCGCTTCGCCGAACTCGACGAGGTCGCGATCGAGCAGCTCAGTGGCGAACCGCTGATCTCGCTGAGCCGCAAGCTCGTGCCCAGTGCCTACGACGCGGTCATGCAACGCGCCGGCGATCGTGGCATCGAACTCAACATCGTGCGTGACGTGCGCTCCGCATCGGAGGCGCTCGCGCTGGTCAGCACCGGGCTTGGCAGCTACCGGCTGCCGGCGACCGCCGCGGCACCTTTCCCGGGGGTGGTGTTCCGCCCGCTGACCGGCACGCGCAGCCGGCTCGTGCTGCTGCATCGCCCGTTCCCGCGAGCATCGGTCGCGCGGATCGCAGAGCTTGCGATCGCGTTGTTCGGCGATGCGGAATCCGCATCGAAGAATGCGGCATCGGGCTTGGACGTGGCCGTCGTGACGCCTTAGCGTTCCTGCATGTGACAGGGCGGCTGTTCGGGAGCCTCAGAGCTTCACCACGGGTTCGTGCGTTGCAGCTGCTGTGGCGCGCATCGCCGACGCAGTTCATCGCGGCGGTGGTGTTCATCCTCGCCGAGGGTGCGCTGCCCGTGCTGGTGCTGGTGCTGATGGGGCGGGTCGTGGCGGCGATCCCTCCGGCGGTCCTGAACGGGCTCCCATCACCCGCCGGCCACCGGCTGCTCGTCAAGCTCGCCGAGGCCGGAGCCACATACGCGGCATCGCTGCTGCGCGGTCCCGCCGAGGATGCGCTCACCGCCGCCGCGACCGCGCGGGTCGATGCGCTGATGCAGCGGCGCCTCGTGCGCGCCGTCTGCGCACCCGTCGGCATCGCCCACCTCGAGGACCGCGAGGTGCTCAACCAGCTCGCCTCCGCGCGCGGCGAGCTGCTCAGCGCCGGGGACCCGTCGGGCGCGCCGATGGCGCTGATCTCGCAGCTCGGCGACCGCCTCACCGGGATCCTCGCCTGCATCGTGCTGTGCATCTTCAGCTGGTGGGTCGGGCTCGAGCTGCTCGCCATCTGGATGTTCGTCCGGCGCCCGCTGGCTGCCGGACTCAGGCTGCAGGCGCGTCGCGGCCGTGCGGCTGCTGAGCCACTGCGGCGCAGCTGGTACCTGCTCGGACTCGCCTGGCGCCCGGCCGCCGCCAAGGAGATGCGCGTCTTCGGCATGGCTGACTGGGTCACCGACCGCCACCGCGACGAGTGGCTCGAGGGCACCCGCCCCGCCTGGGACGCGATGCGCGGCCTCACAAACACGGCGCTGCTCGCGGGTGGCGCGGTGCTGGTCGCGTACGCGGTCGCGGCGGCGGAGCTCGGCTTTGCCGCCTACCACCAGGACGTCTCGCTGCGCACGCTCGTGACGATGCTGACGATGCTCCCGACGAGCATGTCGGCCGGGTCGATCTCGTTCTCGGACATCAGGCTCGAGCAGCAGCTGGCCTCGATCCCCGACCTCGACACACTCACCGCCGGACTGCACGAGAACTCCGCGGCGACGCTCGGGGGCGCGTCCGCGGCGGGCATGCCGCGGCAGACGATCCGGCTCGAGCGCGTCAGCTTCACCTATCCGGGCGCCGAGCAGGCGGTGCTCGACGGGCTCGATCTCGAGCTGTCGCTCGGGCACTCGCTCGGGCTGGTCGGCGTCAACGGCGCCGGAAAGACGACGCTCGTGACACTGCTGGCGCGGATGCGCGACCCGACCGGCGGGCGGATCCTCGCCGACGGCCGGCCGCTGAGCGAGCTGAGCGCGCGCGAGTGGCAGCGGCAGGTCGCGGTCGTCTACCAGGACCACACGCGCTTCCCGCTGTCCGCGCGTGAGAACGTCGGCATGTTCGGGCGCGGCCGCAGTGCGGACCCGGCGCGACTCGAGCGCGCCGCCAAGCGGGCGGGCGCGCTCGCAGTGATCGAGTCGCTCCCGGATGGGTGGGACACGGTGCTCTCGCCGCAGTTCTCCGGCGGCGTCGATCTGAGCGGCGGGCAGTGGCAGCGGATCGCGCTGGCGCGAGCGCTCTACGCGGTCGAGAGCGGTGCGCGGGTGCTGGTGCTCGACGAGCCGACCGCGCAGCTCGACATCCGTGGCGAGGCGGCGTTCTACGAACGCTTCCTCGAGCTGACGACGGGGGTCACGAGCATCGTGATCTCACACCGGTTCGCGAGCGTGCGCCGTGCCGACCGGATCGCGGTGCTCGATCGCGGCACGGTCACCGAGCTCGGCAGCCACGACGAACTGCTCACGCTCGATGGCACATATGCACATATGTTCAAGCTTCAAGCCGAGCGCTTCCGCGAACGTGGCCAGGGGCGGGGCGCATGAGGAACTGGCGGCGGCTGTTCGGCGTCCTGATCGGCAGCGGCTTTCGCGCCGCGCCGTTCGCGGCCGTCGCGCTGCTGGTGATGAACTTCGCCGCTGCCGCGGCCTCGGTCTGTTACAGCCTCGGCTACAAGCTGATGGTCGACGGCGCACTGGCACACGACAGCCAGCGGATCGTGCTCGGAGCGGCGCTGGTCGCGGTTTTGTTCTCGCTCTCCTGGACGCTGGCGATCGCCAGCGGCACCCAGGGTTCGCTGCTGACGGATCGCGCCAATCTGGCGCTCGGGATGCGGATCGCGCGGCTGGTGGCATCGCTGCCGACGCTCGAGCATTTCGAGCGGCCGGCGCTGCTGAACCGCGTCGAGCAGCTGACCGGCGACCGGCGCACGCTCGCCGGCGCGACGCGCCAGCTGTTCGGACTGTTCGGCCAGCTCGTGCGCTCGATCGGGATCGTCGTGTTGCTGGCGACGGTCTATCTGCCGGTGCTGGTCGTGCCGCTGCTGGCGCTGGCGCCCGCGCTCTCCGACAACCTCGCGGCGCGGCTGCAGCAGCGTGCCGACAACGCGATCGCCGAGGACCGGCGGCTGCTAGCCGGGCTCTTCTCGGTCGCCACCAGCGCCGACTCGGCGCGGGAGCTGCGCACCTACGGTCTGACCGACGCGCTGATCGAGCGCCACGACCAGCTCGTTGACAGCGTGCGCCGCCGCTCGGTGCGGGCGGCGTTGCTGAGCGCGCTGCTCGAGGGGGTCGGCTGGCTGGTGTTCGCGCTCGGCGTCGTCGGCGCGATCGTCGTGCTGGTGCTGCGCGCCGCGCACGGCCACGTGAGCCCCGGCGATGTCGTGATGGCGGTCTCACTGATGCGCCGTGCGCAGGCGCAGATCTCGCGCTCGACCGATACCGCCTCGAGCTTCAACACCGCGCGGCTGGCGGCCAGCCAGCTGCTGTGGCTCGAGGACTACGCCGCCGAGCACGCACGCGGGTCGGCCGGCGACGGGCCCGCTGCGGTGCCGGTGCGGCTCGCGCGCGGGATCCGCTTCGAGGGTGTCGCGTTCGCCTACGGGGAGGGCGCCGAGCCGGTGATCGGCCCGCTCGAGCTCGAACTGCCGGCCGGCTCGACGGTCGCGCTCGTCGGTGAGAACGGCGCCGGCAAGACGACGCTGGTGAAGCTGCTGACCGCGATGTACAGACCCGGCGCGGGGCGGATCACCGTCGATGGCACCGACCTCGCGGCGCTGCCGGTGAGCGATTGGCGCCGGCGCGTGAGCGCGGCCTTCCAGAACTTCCAGCGGCTGCAGTTCATCCTCGCGGAGAGCGTCGGGCTCGGTGACATCCCGCAGATCGAGGATCACGACCGGGTGCGCGACGCGCTGCGGCGCGCCGACGCGGCCACGATCGAGCAGTCGCTCCCGGAGGGTCTGCTGACGCGCGTGGGTCACGGCTTCACCGGCGGGCGCGAGCTGTCGGGCGGCCAGTGGCAGCGGCTGGCACTCGCGCGCGGGCTGATGCGCGACGCGCCGTTGCTGGTCGTGCTCGACGAGCCGACCGCGAGCCTCGATGCGCCCACCGAGAGCGCGCTGTTCGACCGCTACATGGAGGCGGCGCGGCGGCTGGGAGCGGCGCAGGGAACGATCACGGTGCTGGTCTCGCACCGCTTCTCGACGGTGCGCGGCGCCGATCTGATCGTCGTACTCGATCAGGGACGGATCGTCGAGCGCGGGACGCATGAGCAGTTGATGGCTGCCGCGGGCACCTACGCCGAGCTGTTCAGACTGCAGGCGAGCGCCTACGCGTAGCGCAGGGCGTCGATCCCGGCCGTGGTGATTACGCTGCCGTCGTCGCGGATCAGCACGGCGTCGTAGCCGTCGAGGCCGGCGCAGAAATGCCCGGCGCGGGTCGCCCCCATCGCGAAGGCCGCGGTCGCGTAGGCATCGGCGGTGGCGATGTCGGGTCCGACGATCGTCAGCGACAGCAGCCCCGACGGCGCCCTGCCCGCGAGTGGATCGTGGATGTGCGCCCCGCGCACGTAGGTGCCCGAGGTCGCGATCGCCAGATCGCTGAGCGCCAACGTCATCGCGATGTCACGCGCCGAGCGCGGGTGCTGGATCCCGACCCGCCAGCGATCGTCGCCATCGGGGTGGCCGCTGAGCAGCGCGTCGCCGCCGGCGTTGACCGAGAAGTTGTGTGCGCCGGCGTCGCGCAGCCGCGCGGCGGCGCGAGCGATCGCCCAGCCCTTGACGAGGCCCGAGGGATCGATCGAGCCGGGACCGCCGTAGCCGGCGTCCGGCACGGATCCCGCCCGGTAGGGCGCCGCGACATCGAAGTAACCACCGGTCTCGTGGCGCAACTGCTCGCAGCGATCGAGCACCTCGCGGACGTCGGGGTGCAGCTGTGCGGGTGTCAGTTCGCGGCGGTTGAGCCGCGCGATCTCACTGTCCGCGCGGTAGGTCGAGAAGCTGCGATCGACCCAGTGCAGCCACTCGACCACGGCGCCGAGGGCATCGGGCCCCACGCCCGAGTCGCAGATGTCGAACATCCACGGCATGCCCATGACGTCCTCGACGTGACGCAGGCCGGCGCGGGTCGTCGGCAGGAAGCCGGAGGGCGCAGCCGCGATCGGTGTCTGCGAGCTGTTCGCACCCCTTGGCGGAAACCAGCTCGTCAAAGCAGCTTTGCGTGACCCATCGCCGAGTAGAGCGACGCGATGAAGGCCTCACTCGTAGTGGTCACGCTGGAGATCGTGTGGATCTTGTAGCTCTGGGCCTTGAGCGCCTCCTTGCGCAGCAGCGGCAGCGCATAGGCCTCGCGCTGGTATGACTGCTGGTCCTGCGGGTTGGCGCTCACCGAGATGCTCGTGATCTTCTTGCGCTTGACGGTGATCGAGACCTGCACGTTGCTGTAGTGCGTGTGCTCGAGCGCGCCTTTGTAGGTCTTCGTCGTGGCCGCGGCAGCGTCGGCGGGCAGCGCCACCGGCGTCAGCGCCGCGGCGGCAGCAGCCCCGAGACCGGCGGTTGTGAGGGTGCGCGATTTCATGCAAAAAGCCTTTCGAGTGGTCGGAGCTCGTCAGCGTTCGCGCTGCACGGGCCGACTCAAAGGACACCAACGGGCTGTAAGCCTGCTGTAAGAAGCGGACCGACCACCCTCCGAGCAACAATCGGCAGGCCCCGAGGATCGCTCGCATACGCGACCACCTGCGTTGACGAGGGTTGAAGTTTGGGCACTTAGCTGCCGACGAATCGTCTTGAGAGTAAGCGTGCTGGGATCATCACCAACCGCCATCTACACGGGACCGTTTGGTGAAGCAGAGGCCACACGGTTGCTTTGGCGTGCCGGCTTCGGCCCCAGACCCGGCGAGGCCGAGCGTTACGCGAAGCTCGGGATGGAGGCCGCGGTCGCCTCGTTGACGCGCCCGCAGGGCAAGGCGCAGCTGATCGGCAGGGCGCCGCGCGACGACAAGGGCAACCCGCTCGACCCGCTCGACGTGTGGGGCGACGATCACTGCTGGTGGCTTGACCGCATGGTCCGCTCGAACCGCCCGCTGATCGAGCGCATGACGCTGATCTGGCACAGCTGGTTCGCGACCTCCGAGGAGGCGTCGAACGCGCGGTTGATGATCAACCAGAACTGGACGCTCCGCCGCAACGCGCTGGGCAACTTCAAGCGGCTGCTGTCCGACGTCACGATCGACCCGGCGATGTTGCTGTGGCTCAACGGCAACACCAACAACAAGTACTCGCCCAACGAGAACTACGGGCGTGAGATGTTCGAGCTGTTCACGCTCGGCCAGGGACGTGGCTACGACCAGGACGACGTCCACCAGAACGCCCGCGCGCTGACCGGCTGGACCAACGACTGGAACGACTCGCGCGGCCCTGTTAAGTTCCGCTTCGAAGCGGATCTGCACGACGACGGCGTCAAGAAGATCCTCGGGCACACGGGGCGCTTCGGCTGGAAAGACAGCGTGCGCCTCGCCGTCCACCACCACACGCACGCGTCGTTCTTCATCGCGAAGCTCTGGAGCTACTTCGTCGGCGCCGAGTTGCCCAGGCGCACGGCACGCGAGCTCGAGAGCGCGTACGTCCGCGGCGGCCTCGAGATCCGTCCGATCGTCGAGGCGATCCTCCGCCACCCGCTGTTCTACGAGGGCCCGCGCCTGGTGACACCCCCGGTCGTGTGGACGGCCGGGATGCTGCGGGCCAGCGACCAAACGATCACAACCACCAGCTGGGCGTGGATCGCCGGCCTCACCGGCCAGGTCCTGTTCCAGCCGCCGAACGTCTCGGGCTGGAATTACGCCCAGTGGCTGGACACATCGCGCTGGGCAGGCCGCCTACAGGCCGTCAACACCGCGCTCGGTGACAAGACGCTCAACGGCAAGAGGTATCCATTCGGGATCGAGGAGAACCCGTCGGACGCCTACGACCACGCGATCGCCTTCTGGGGCGGACAGCCGCTGTCCGATCTGGCCCGCGCACACCTGCTCGAGCTCGGCCGCCGGATCGAGCACGGCCAGAACCAGAGCTGGGAGCAGGTCGAGTTCCGCAACCTTCGCCAGAACGCGCTGCGCGCACTGATCCCGATGACCCCCGACTGGATGACAGCATGAGCAACGCACCCGACCCGCGCATCGTGAATCACTGCGATGGCTTCACGCGCTCGCAGGCGATCCGGCGGGCGCTGGCCAGTGGTGCACGTCCGGTCGCGCGCGAGTGGGATTCGCGCATGCCGATTCCGGCAGGCGTCGGTATCGACCGCCGCCGCTTCATCGCCGGCGCGATCGGCGGGCTGGCGCTCGTCTACGGGGCCGAACGTGCGGGCCTCACCGACGGGATGCTCGGTGACGGCATCGCGCGCGCGGCGACACAGCAGCCGTCGAACAGCCCGATCATCGTCTCGCTGTTCCTGCAGGGCGGGCTCGACTCGCTGTCGCTGCTGGCGCCGGCCGGCGATCCGCTTTACGAGAAGCTGCGTCCGACGCTCGCGGTGGCGCCCGGCTCGGGTGCTCAGCTGCGCGAGGACACGAGCCTCACCTGGCACCCCGCGGCACAGTCGCTCGCGACCCTGCACAACGCCGGCAAGGTTCTGGTGTTCCCCGGCATCGGCTACGCCGACGAGGACATGTCGCACTTCACCTCGCGCCACTACTGGGAGGTCGGCACGACCGACGCATCGCTCACCACCGGCTGGATGGGCCGCTATCTCGATCTCACCGGCGACGCCGCCAACCCCTTCCAGGGACTGTCGCTCGACGGCCAGATGAACCCCACGATCGCGACGGCCAAGAACCCGGTCGCGGCGATCGATCAGCCCAACAACTTCGCCGTGTGGGTCAACGGGGTCTGGGGCGACGTCCAGGAATGGGCGCTCGAGTCGGCCTCCTCGCTCGGCGACCTTCAGCGCCACTCCGCCGACGCGGCGATCAAACAGGTCGCCGGCGCCGCGTCCGAGGTCGGTGTCGTGCGCCGCACGCTGACGCCCTGGTCCAAGGACGAGACGAGCTCCTCGACGACCAACGCGGCCTCCGTGTACGGCCCGAGCGTCAGCTATCCGGCATCGACGACCGACGATCTGCCGGCACGGCTCGCGGGACTGGCATCGATGATTCATGCCGGCGTCCCGCTCAAGTGCGTGGCTCTGACCACCGACGTGCAGTTCGACACCCACTCGAGCCAGGCCACGACGTTCGAGACCGGCGTGCAACTCGTGTCGGACTCGTTGGCCGCGTTCCAGGCCGACCTCGAGGCGCGTGGGGTCGACAATCGCGTGCTCGTGCACGTCTGGTCGGAGTTCGGCCGGCGTGCGCTGGAGAACGGCTCCGACGGCACCGATCACGGTGCCGCCGGGACATCGCTGTTGATCGGCAGCCGCGTGAACGGCGGCATGATCGGTGAGTTCCCGACACTCGACAGGCTCGATGTCAACGGCAACCAGGTCGTCAACGTGGACTTCCGTGGCGTCTACGCGTCACTGCTCGAGCAGTGGTTCGACCATGACGCCGGGGCGATCATCCCCGCCGCGCACCGCTTCCCGCGCTACCAGCTGCTGGCATGAGGCGACTGCTCGCGACAGGACTCTGCGTGCTGCTGACGCTCGGTGCCGTCGGCGGTGTCGCGACGGCTGCGAAGAGGAGGGCGCCCGCGCACCTGCTGATCAACGCGCAGGAGTGGTCGCTCTGGCCTTCACGCGGCAGCGTGCGCGCGGGCACCGTACTGGTCGAGCTCTGGAACCGCGGGCAGGACATGCACGACACCTGGATCCGGCGCCTGAACGCCGCCGGCCAGATGGTCGGTCCGGTCGTCGGGCGCGTGCCGGTGACGATGCCCGGCCACGTGAGCAACGCGACCTGGCATCTGAAGGCCGGGCACTACGAGCTGTTCTGCTCGATGCCGGGGCATCTGGCGCTCGGCATGCATGCCAAGCTGACGGTCACGCGCCCCTAGCTCGCCGCTGCTGACGGAGCTCGCGCCGGGTCGCGCGAACTTTTTGGCCGCCCCAGGCGGATCAGCCGCAATGGATCAAAGCTACTCACACTCAGGGGTCGCGTCACGGTTGCTGCTGACTCGCGAGCCGTCACGGTCGGGCCGCCCGACCGATGCCGAGCTCGTCGCGTCGTCCGTTCGCGATCCTGATGCGTTCACTCAGCTGTTCGAGCGCCACTGGGAGGCTCTCTTCCGGTTCTGCAAGAGTCGCGCAGGATCGGCCGGCGAGGACATCGCCGCGGAGGCATTCCGTGTGGCCTTCGATCGGCGGCGGCGCTACGACGCCCGCTACGGCGACGCCCGGCCCTGGCTGTTCGGGATCGCCACCAACCTGCTGCGCGATCACTTCCGCACGACCCGGCGCGAGGAGCAGAAGCTCACGCGATCGGCGACGCTCGACGTGCTCGCACAGACCGACGACGAACCGAATGAGCTCGAGCGCCAGCTGCTCGGACCGCAGCTGGCCGAGGCCCTCCAGGGTCTCCCGGCCGGCGATCGCGACGCGCTGCTGCTGCTGGCGTGGGCGGACCTCGACTACGAGCAGATCGCACAGGCGCTGGACGTGCCGCTGGGCACGGTGCGGTCGAGGATCCACCGTGCCCGGCAACGGGTCCGCGACTACCTGGGCAGACAAGACGACCATCGAGCACTGAACGAGGGATGAACATGAACAACCATGATCTGGATTGGCTGGCCGAACAACAGCCACAGCGCAGGGGCACCGACAAGGAGGCCCACGACCGCGCGCTGCTGGCGCTGCTGCGCCATGCGACGGCCCGTCCCGGCGCGAGCCGCCGCGGCCGCGGTCTCAACATCTCCGGGCTGCTGAACCCGCGGCTGCTCGCGGTCGCGACCGGCACCGGTGCGGCAGCAGTCGCGGCCGCCGTCCTGCTGTCGGCCGGCAACGGCACCAAGCTGCCGGCGACCAGCAGCCACGCCGGCAGCCTGCAGGCGGCGGTGCGCCATCACGCGACGAGGTCGCCGCTGATCCGGCTCGCGGACGACGTCAGCACGTCGTCCACGCCGACCGGTGACGCGACGCTGATCCAGCGTACGACCCACACCGGTGGGCAGGACGTCACGGTCTATGACCTCTACGGCGACAACGACACCTACTACTTCTCTCGCGCTGAGAGCGGCCTGCCGGCGCAGGTTTCGGGCGGTAACAGCCAGGCGGCCGACCTGTTCGGCCGCGAGGTTGCCGCCGCCAAGGAGGCGGCGACAGGCAACGTCGGGCAGGCGGCGATCGCCATCGCCAACGCGCCCGATCCGAACCTGCAGCCGCAGCTGACGCCGACCAGCGACGGTGACTCGGCCTCGCCGCAGGCCGAGGCCAAGGCGATCCAGCTCAAGGACAAGGCGACCGGGATGCATTTCATGCCCAGCAGCCGCTTCGACAACTACGCCTGGGGCGATTCGCAGGACGCGATGATCGCCGGCGCCGGCGACCCGCAGGTCCGGGCCGGCGTGCTCAAGATCCTGGCGACGCTTCCCGGGGTGACGGTCACCCAGGGCAGCTCGAACGGGACCCCGACGCTGGTGCTGACCGCCGGCTCCCACGAGTTCGGGATGAACTACCAGGAGCAGCTGACGGTCAACGCCGAGACCGGCATGCCGATCGAGTTCGTCGGCGGCACGCCCGGCAAGCCGGCCGCCACGACGGTCGACTACCAGGTCAGGCGCGTGACGCTGTCAGACATCGCCGGCGGGACGGTTCCGTCCTTCTAGGCGGCGAGCAACGCCAGGGCTTGGCGGCCCCGGGCGAGCTGTGAGCGGGTGGCGGTCAGCGGACCGCCACCCGCTTCGCGTCAGGCCACGCCCACGCCGTGCAGCAGCGCGTCGATCTGGGTGAGCGCCATGCCCATCCCCTCCTGCATGCCCATCGCGAGCATGCGCTGCATCTGCTCGACGTCGACGAACTGGGTGCGCACGAGCATCCGCGTACGGCCACCGTCGGACTCGAGCTCGACGATGCCAGCGGCCGGGACAAGGTCCGGCACGGGCTCACCGTCGGCGCCGGCGAAGCCGTTTGCGAAGGCGAGGTGGCGGGGCTCATCGATCACGTCGATCCGCCACCAGCCGAAGTGCTTGTCGCCCTCGGGCCCGGTCATGTAGTAGCGGGACTCGCCGCCGACCTCGAACTCGTGGCGGGTGAAGGTCGCGGGATAGCCGGGAGGCCCCCACCAGCGCTCGAGCTTACGTGGGTCCTCCCAGACACCCCAGACCTGCTCGGGCGAAGCGTCGAACTCCGCAACCAGCTCGAGCCTGAGCTGCTCGGCATCGGTAATGCTGCTGATGACCGTCATCGTTTTTCTCCTTCTTCGCTGAGGATCTCTGCGATTCGGTTGGCGCGGGCGATCCACAGCTGCTCAAATGCCGCGAGCAGCGTGTTCGCACGGCGCAGCGTCTCGGGGTTGGCGACCACGAGTTGCTCCCTTCCGCTCCTGCTCTTGCTGACCAGTGCGGCGCGCTCGAGCACCGTGACGTGCTTCTGCACCGCCGTCAGGCTGATCTCGTAGTGGCGCGCCAGCGCCGAGACCGATTGCTCGCGCTCGATCGCACGGGCGAGGATGTCGCGGCGGGTCGCGTCGGCCAGCGCGTGGAACACGCGGTCGGCGTCACCGTCGTCGAGGAGTGCGTCGGCTGGGATCAGACCTACAACCATTTGGTTGTAGGTTAGCAGCGTGTCAAGTCGCGGGGTTGATCCATTCGCGAGCGTCGTCGCTCGCGAGCCAGGCCTCGAACGTCTGGGTCCCGCGTGGGCCGTCGGCCCGCGGGATCAGCGAGCCGTCGGCCATCGCTCTGCCGGCGCGACCCGGGACGCGCAGCGGCAGGACGAGCGATCGCCTGCCACGTGCGCGAAGCAGACGCCGCACGAGCTGGCTGAGGTTCGCCTTCTCAGGGCCGGCGAGGTCCGGCAGTCGTCCGGCCGGGGCCGCCAGGGCCGCGGCGACCAACGCCTGCGCGACCTCGCGCGCCGCGACGGTCTGGGTACGCATGACCGGCGCCGGGACCAGCGGCAGGCGTGAGGGGATGCTCGCGAGCAGCTGCCCGGAGAACTCGTGGAACTGGGTGGCGCGCAGGATCGTGGCGGGCACGGCAGCGTTCGAGTCGAGACATAGCTGCTCCTGGCGGAGCTTGCCCTCGTAGTAGCCGATCGGGACGCGGTCGATGCCGACGATCGAGAGTGCGACATGGTGGGCGACCCCGGCGCTCGCCTCCGCGCGCTGCAGGTTGGTCGTGACCGCAGCGAAGAAGGCGGTCGCAGCTTCGCTTCGCGACGCCGGCGTGTTGCTGACGTCGATCACTGCGCCGACGCCGTTGAGGGCGTCGTCAAGACCGGCGCCGGTGGTCAGGTCCACGCCGAGCGAGCGCGCGAGCACCACGGCATCGTGTCCCTGCGCCTCGAGCTCGCGCACGACATGGCCACCGACAACCCCCGTTCCACCGGCGACAGCGATTCGCATGGCTGAGATTGTTGCGCCCGCTGGTCGAGCAGGCGTTGCAGCTTGATGATCGTGGTGTCGGTGACGTCTTCCTCGGGCAGCCGGACAGTTGGGACGCCGGTCGCAAGCAGGATGTCTAGACACCGCGGTAGACACGGACGAGCTGTTGATGCTTGACCCAGCGATCGATCGTCCGATTCGACAAACCGGCCGCGACAAGCTGATCGCGCGTGACGTGTCCACCCTGTCCGGACGCGAAGCGGTGGACGCCATGCGTC
>DATASU010000111.1:0-2893 GCA_036269095.1 Solirubrobacteraceae bacterium | reverse complement strand
GGCTCAGGCGCGAGCGGCGCCGACAACACCGCGCATCAGCGCAAAGTCAGGCTCGTAGATGTGAGCCGACTTGACCACGAAATCGAGCCGGCCGACGGCGAGCCCGACGCCCTCGGCCACCCGCTCCATCAGATAGCCGAGTTCGACGAGGTTGCCGTAGCCCTTGGCACCGAAGTCGATCGAGTGCGCATAGACGATCGCCTCCAGCTGCCGGTCGCGGATCCAGAAGTCGAACAGGCTCACACACGGGATGTAGGTGCTGTCGAGCAGCGGCTCGAACGTCGTGATCGTCGCCGAGCGCGACGTCGGATCGGCGCGCAGCCGGTCGATCACCCACTGGACCTGGTCACGCCCGCTCCCGGCGTAGTCGTAGAGACGGCTTGCGTAGCTGCGCGCGTCACCGAGCGCCGCCACCAGCGCGTGGTCGGTGAAGTTGGCGTGCATCCAGGCGAGCCGTTCGGGATCGCCCAGTTCGGCCACGATCGGATCGACGCTCGCCGGCCGCGCGACGCTCAGCGTGATCCGCTCGATCTCCAGGATCGGGGCGGCGTCGTAGCTCGAGTCGGTCCCCTCGTCGAGGATCGTCCGAGCGACCGCCAGCCAGGCCTCGCCGATCGTCTCCGCTTCGATCTGGGTCCCCAGCATCACCCAGAGCCACTGTTCAGACGGCCGGCGCGCCGATGGCGTGGAAGCCGCCGTCGACGTGAATGATCTCGCCGGAGATGCCGCGTGAGAGATCGGAGAGCAGGAAGGTGATCGGCCCCGCGACGACACTCGGGTCCTCGATGTCCCAGCCGAGCGGCGCCTGCTGCTGCCAGAGCGAGGCGAGCTTCTCGAAGCCGGGGATGCCGCGCGCGGCGACGGTGCCGAGCGGTCCGGCGCTGACCAGGTTGACGCGTATCCGCTGCGCGCCGAGGTCGCGTGCGAGGTAGCGCGAGACCGACTCGAGCGCCGCCTTCGCGACCCCCATCCAGTCGTAAATCGGCCACGCGACCGAGGCGTCGAAGTCGAGACCGACGATGCTCGAACCCGCGGGCATCAGCGGCGCCAGCGCCGCGGCCAGCGCCTTCAGGGAGAACGCGCTCGTCTGGAAGGCGATCGACGCGCTCTCGGCCGGCGCCGTCATGAAGTTGCCGCCGAGCGCGTCCTCGGGGGCGAATGCGATCGCGTGCAGCACGCCGTCAACACGATCCCAGCGGGAGGCGAGCTCCCCGGCAAGCGCGTCGAGGTCCTCGGGCTTGTTGACGTCGAGCTCGAGCACGTCGACCGGCGTCTCCAGCCGCTGGGCGGCGCGCTCGGTCATCCGGCGCACGCGCCCGAAGCTCGTCAGCAGTATCTCAGCGCCCTCCGCCTGCGCGCGCTGCGCGACGTGGAAGGCCATCGAATCCTTGGTGATGACACCGGTGATCAGCAGGCGCTTGCCGTCCAGCAGCCCTGCCATCAGCCCTGGCCCTTGATCACCAGCGAGACGTTGTGGCCACCGAACGCGAACGAGTTCGAGATCGCCGCGGGCGCACCGGCGCCCGCGAGCACCAGCTCGCGCGCGGCGCCCGGGACGTAGTCCAAATCCAGCCCGTCCTCGGGAACCTCGTAGTTCAAGGTCGGCGGAATCAGGCGGTCGTTCAAAGCCTGCACAGTCGCGACGGCCTCGATCGCACCGGCGGCACCGAGCAGGTGGCCGGTTGCCGACTTGGTCGAGGAGACCGGGATCTTGTAGGCGTGCTCACCCAGGGCGAGCTTCAAAGCCGCGGTCTCGGCGGCGTCGTTGAGCTCGGTCGAGGTGCCGTGCGCGTTGACGTAGCTGATCTCGGTCGGGGTCAGCCCGGCGTCCTGGATCGCCAGCGTGATCGCCTGTGCGGCGGGACGGCCGGTCGGCTCGGGCGCGGTCAGGTGGTGTGCGTCGGAGGTCGAGCCGTAGCCGGCGACCTCACCGAGGATGTTCGCGCCGCGTGCGACCGCCGCCTCATACTCCTCGAGCACCAGCACACCGGCGCCCTCGCCCATGATGAAGCCATCACGGCGCGCGTCGAACGGGCACGAGATGCCGATCTTGGACAGCGCCTGCATCGTGTTGAACGAACCGAAGCCGAAGTCCGTGAGCGTCGCCTCGGCACCGCCCGTGACGACCGCATCGGCGTCTCCGTACTGGATCATGCGCGCGGCCAGACCGATCGCGTGGCCACTTGAAGCGCAGGCCGAGGCGACCGCGAACGACTGCCCCTGGATGCCGTGGCGCATCGAGACCGCGGCCGCGGCCGCGTTGGGCATGTACATCGGGATGCCGAGCGGTGAGATCCGCATCGGGCCCTTCTCGCGCATCACGTCGAGGTTCGCCTGAACGGTCGTGAAGCCGCCGATGCCGGTGGCCATGATCAGGCCGACGCGCATCGGGTCATACGACATCGCATCCGGCCATCCGGCGTCGGTGATCGCCTCATCCGCGGCGATCACCGCGAACTGCGCGAAACGGTCGAGCCGCCGCGCCTCTTTCACGGAAAGATGCTCGGCGGGATCGAACTCGTCGCAGTAGCCGCCGGCCTGACCGTCGCGCACGCTGACGCCGCTGACGCCCTCAGCCCAGCGCTCGTGCAGCGGACGTGCACCCACCCCGAGCGGGGTGACCGCACCGATCCCGGTGATTACAGCTCGACGCTTGTCAGGCATGGCGTCTCCAGTCCGCTCCGCGCTAGTTGGCGCGGTCGGTGATCAGGTCGACAGCGTCGCCGACGGTCTTCAGTTCCTTCATGTCCTCGCCCTTCAGCACGACGCCGTACTCGTCCTCGACGATCTGGGCGAGCTCAACGAGATCCAGGGAGTCGATGTCCAGGTCCTCGAACGTCGCCTCGAGCGTGATCTCGCTGGCATCGGGGCCGAAGCTCGCGAGCGCCTCGGT
>DATASU010000110.1:0-11541 GCA_036269095.1 Solirubrobacteraceae bacterium | reverse complement strand
ATGACGCTCGATCGCACGCGGCCGGGTGTGGCGGCGATGGCCACGGGCGTAGCTCGCGCCGCGATGGAGTTCGCGATCGACTACTCCAAGGAGCGCGTGCAGTTCGGCGTTCCGATCGCGATGCACCAGGCGATCCAGTTCCTGATCGCCGACATGGCGACCAAGATCCACCTGTCGCGGCTGGCGACCTGGCAGTCGGCGGTGCTGCTCGACCAGGGCAAGCGCAACACGCTCGAGTCCTCGCACGCGAAGCGCTTTGCGGCCGACACCGCGATGGAGGTCACGACCGACGCCGTGCAGGTCTACGGCGGCTATGGCTTCATCAAGGAGTACAGGGTCGAGAAGCTGATGCGCGACGCGAAGATCCTCCAGCTCTACGAGGGCACCGCTCAGATCCAGCGGCTCGTGATCGCGCGCGAGACGCTGCTTCCCCGCCAGTAGAAGACATCGACGAGGGCCGGCCTGCGGGGCCGGCCCTTGTTATCTGCGCGCAGTGCTCAGCCGCGTGGCTGCTTGATGATCAGCAGCGCGACGTCGTCGCGCGGGCTGCGCGGCTCGGGACCGAGCGTCGCGTCCTCGAGTTCGGCCAGCAACTCCGCGGCGCCGGCGCCGCGCAGGCGCCCGACAATCGCGGCGAGGCCCTCCTCGTCTTCGACCAGCGGGTTGCGCTCGATCAGGCCGTCGGTGTAGAGCAGCAGTGCGTCGCCGGGCTCGAGCACGATCTCGGTCACCGGGAAGCTCGGCCGCTCGATCACCCCCAGCAGCGGGCCATGCTCACGCGGAATCTCGACGCTGCCATCGGCGCGCAGCAGCAGCGGCGGGGTGTGGCCGCCGACCGCCAGTGACAGGCCGGTGGCGTGCTCGCGGCGCGTGACGCGGCCGTAGATCGCGGTGCAGTAGCGCCCATAGCCGCGGGCGGAGACAGCCTCGCTGACGTTGCACAGAACCTCGCTCGGGCTCTCATGCTGGCGGGCGTGGCTCCAGGTGCTGTGGCGGGTGAGCGCCGTCACCGCGGCGGCCTCGGCGCCGTGCCCGCAGACATCGCCGATCACGACTCCCCAGCTGCCATCGTCGAGCGGGAACAGGTCGTAGAAGTCACCGCCGACCTCGAGCGAGCGGTCGCCGGAGTGGAATGACGCCGCGGCCTCGAGTCCCGGCACCTCCGGCAGCAGCGGCGGCAGCAGGCTTGTCTGCAGCTCGCTGAGCTGGCGGGCGCGCAGCTCGGCATCGCGTGAGCGCTCGATCGCGACCGCCGCCGTGCGGGCCAGCAGCTCGACGACCTCGCGGCCCTGCGCTGACGGCGTGCTCGGCACGCGGTGGTAGATCGCGAAGGTGCCGATCAGCTGGCCACCGGTGGAGAGGATCGGGGTCGACCAGCACGAGCGCAGCCCGTGCTCGGCGGCGAGCTCGCGGAAGTCGGTCCACAGCGGGTCGGTCTCGATGTCGGCGGCGATCACCGGCTCGAGCCGGTGCGCGGCCGTGCCGCAGGAGCCGACACCCTCGCCGATCGGGATGCCGTCGATCGCCTCGCTGTAGGCGGCCGGCAGGCTCGGGGCAAAGCCACCGACGAGGTGCCGGCGGTCGGGGCTGACGAGCAGGATCGAGGCGAGCGCGCCGCGCTGGGAGATGCCCTCGACGACCCGCACGACCTCGGTCAGCATCGCCTCGAGCGGCTCCCCGCGCGCGATCATCGCCATCACATCGCGCTGGCCGGCGATCAGCTGCTCGCTGATCACGCGCTCGCTCACATCCTCGAGCACCGCGACCCCCGCCACCGGCGTCCCACGTTCGTCGAGCACCGGCGCGGCACCCGAGATGATCGTGCGCCAGCGCCCGTCATCGCCGCGGTAGGCGAGCTCCATGTCGCTGATCGTCTCGCCGTGGCGGACCGCGCGCGAGAGCAGTCCCGGCCTGCCGAGCAGCGTCCTGCGGTCGGGCAGGTACATGCGCTCCCAGATGTGCTCGCGGATCTCCTGGGGCGTGAGCTTGCCGCGCCCGAACATCGCGCCGACCTGGTCGTTGGCGATGACGATCTCATCCGACGGCGCCTCGGCGACGAGCACCCCGACGGGCAGCTGCTGGAGCGTCGCTTCGAGCAGCGCGCGCTCACCGCGCAGGGCATCGGAGGCCTGGCGGCGCGCGACCGAGAGCTCGAGGTGCGCCCGCACCCGCGCCAGCAGCTCGCGACCGGAGAACGGCTTCGGCAGGTAGTCGTCGGCACCGACGGCGAGACCCTCGATCGACGCCTCCTCGCCCGCGCGTGCGGACAGCATCACGATCGGCAGGTCGCGCGTCTGCGGGCTGCCGCGCAGCTCCCGCACCAGCTCGAAGCCGCCGAGCCCCGGCATCATCACGTCGGTCACGAGCAGGTCGGGCCGGCGCTCGCGGATCGACTCGAGCGCCTCGAGCCCGTCGCTGACGGTCTCGACCTGCCAGTGCGGCGCGATCAGGCGCGCGAGGTACTGGCGCAGATCCGGGTTGTCGTCGGCGATCAGCACGCGGCCCTCACCGAGCGGCGCGCCGGTTGCGGCGGCCGCGACCGCCGGCGCCTGCTCGGTCTCCGGCAACCAGCTCAGCGCCTCCTGCACGAACAGCTCGGCGACCCTCGGATCGAGCGCCGGCGCGGTGTCGCTGACGTGCTCGGCCGGCAGGTGCGCACGCCCGAACGGGACCCGCACGATGAATGTCGCACCCGTGCCGAGGACGCTCTGGAGTTCGATCTCGCCGTGGTGCAGCTCGACGATCTCCTGCACCAGCGCCAGCCCGATGCCGGTCCCCTCATGGCTGCGTGCCTGCAGGTCACGGATGCGGTGGAAGCGCTCGAAGATCCGTGCCTGCTCCTGCTCCGCGATCCCCGGACCGGTGTCGGCAACGGACAGCTCGAGCCAACCGTCGTGCGCGCGCACGCGCACCGTGATGCCACCGCTGGCCGTCACCTTGAAGGCGTTGGAGACGAGGTTGAGCACGACCCGCTCCCAGAGGTCCGGATCGAGGTAGACGCGCTCGGGGAGCTCCTCGGAGGCGATCTCGAGCGTCAGCCCGGCGCGCTGGCAGGCGTCGCGGAAGGTTCCGACGAGCTCGGTCGTGAGCGCCGATGCGTCGACCGGCACGAACCGCGCCTGCAGCCGCCCGGCCTCGAGCTTCGAGAAGTCGAGCAGCGCGTTGACGAGCTTCAGCAGTCGCAGCCCGTTGCGATGGACCAGCTCGATCTGCCGGGACTCGAGCGTCGCCTCGCTCTGCAGGGCGTCGGCCAGCGGTGCCAGCATCAGCGTCAGCGGCGTGCGGAACTCATGGCTGACGTTGGAGAAGAACGCGGTCTTGGCACGGTCGAGCTCGGCCAGCTGGGCGGCATGCTCGCGCTCGGCGGCGTAGGCGCGAGCGTTGGTCACGCCGGCGCCGAGCCGCTGCGCGATCGTGCCGATGAAGCCGCGGTAGACGTCGTCGACCGGCCGGTGCTTGTTGACGCCGACCATCAGGAAGCCGACCGGCTTGGCACCGGTGGCGCCCGGAAGTGGCACCACGACGGCCTGCACCGGCGGCGTCGCCCAGGCGCCGGTCGGTACCGAGGCGAAGCGGCTCTGGAGGTCGTCGACCATCACCCAGTCGTGGTCGCCGGTCGCGAGCTGGCCGGCGGGCCACGGTTGCCGCGGATCGTCGAGTTCGATCAGCTCGGGCGCGACCGGCTCACCCGGCTCGACGCCCGTGGTGGCGCTGAGCCGCGCGCGGTTGCTGCCGTCGAAGGTGTAGACGCAGAGGAACGGGAGCGACCGCGGGTTGCCCGCCAGCTGCCGCGCCGACGCCTCGAGGAACTCGTGCTCATCGACGGCCGCCGTGGAGACGCTGTTGAGGTCGCGCAGCGTGGCGATACGGCGCTCGCCGATCACACGATCGGTCTCCTCGGTGACGACGCACAGCATCCCGGCGATCGCGCCGGCATCGTCATAGACGGGGCTGTAGGAGAACGTGTGGTAGCTCTCCTCCTCGTAGCCGGAGCGCTCGAGGAACAGCAGCAGCGACTGATCCCAGGTCGCCTCCCCGGTGCTCAGCACCCGCTCGATCCGCGGCCCGATATCGGGCCATATCTCGGCCCACACCTCGCTCGCCGGGCGGCCCAACGCCCACGGATACTTGTCGCCGAGCGTCTCACGGCGGTAGGCGTCGTTGCAGAAGAACGTCAGCTCCGGGCCCCAGGCCATCCACATCGCGAAGCGCGAGGAGAGCACCACTCGCACCAGCGTCTGCAGGCTGCTCGGCCACGAGCTCGGCGGCCCGAGCGCCGTCGGCTGCCAATCGACCGCGAGCAGGTCGTTGCCGACGACACCGGCCGCCGCGAGCGCATCCGTCAAGTCCCTATCGCCTGTGATCCGTCGCAAGGCCCGCCTCCCACCGCAAACGTGGCAGATCGGGGCCGCGAGTGCAATCGCGGCCGCTCCTGTGCGAACGGTGGAGGCTCAGATCTCGACTTGGAAGTGCCCGCCCGCGTAGATCACGCGCTCAGAGCCGTCGCGCATCACGGCGGTGACGGTGCGGTCGGTCGTCGACACGATGTCGTTGTGGACGGCGGCCGCGAGGTTGTATCCGAGCTGCTCCCAGCGCTCATCGGTCACCGCGCTGGCGTCACCGTCGTAGGTGTCGTTGAGTGACATGCCGACGGCCATGTGCGTGTTGCCGAACGGGCCGCCCATGTTCTCGTCGTAGAGCGTGCTGGCCATGAAGCGATCGATCCGCGAGAGCCGCGCGTCGGTCATCGAGAACTCGCCGAGCTTGTTGCCTCCGGGCGCGGCGACGATCTGCTGGATCAGCTCCGGGTTCTCGTCCGCGGTCGCGCTGGTGACGAGCCCGTCCTTGAACTCGAGCCGCACGCCACGGGCGATCATGCCGTGCTCGAACAGCGGCTCTGAGAACTTGACGTGGCCGTTGGTCCCGCGCCAGTCGGGGCTCGTGAAGATCTCGAAGCTCGGGATGTTGCGGCCGCTGCCGCCGATCCAGCGGCGTTTCTCCCCGATCGTGATCCAGAGGTCGATCTCGTCGGCCTCGAGGTGCAGGCGCTCGATCGGCAGCGAGTTCAGCCAGTCGCGGTAGGCGTGGATGCGGTCGAGCGCCTCGCGCCAGCGTGCGATCGGGTCGGGATCGTCGAGGAAGCACGCGGCCGTGATCTGCTCCCAGTACTGCTCAGCGGTGAGACCGGCCTCGGCCGCCATCGCGGCGGTGCCCCAGAGGCCGATCGTCCAATGCAGCAGTCCGGCCGCCTCCTTCTCCTGCCGCCACTGGATCATCGGCATGAACGCGGCCTGACGGCGCATCATCTTCTGCGGCTCGACGCCGCTCATCGCCTGCGGGTGGTCGGTGCCGTCGATGTAGAGCATGTGGTCGATCTCGTCGATCAGCCCGCGGCGGTACTTCGCCGGGAAGTCGTCGAGCTGCGCGTCGCCGGCCAGCTCGTAGAAGTCGCGCTCGAGGTTGAAGCGCTCGTCCTGGGTGATGTTCAGCTGCTGGATGACGTTGCCGCCCGAGCGCCACACGGCCCGGCAGACCTCCGCGAACAGCGGCTTGGTCTCCTCTGACCCGACGACCAGCACCGTGTCGCCGGGCTTGATCCCCTCACCGTCTCCGAGCGCGAAGTCCACCAGCAGGCGGGCGTAGCGGTCGATCACTTCCTGACTTGGCTCGTAGCTCATGAGAGCTGAGCCTAGAACACGTCGCTAGGCGTCAACCTCGTCGAGCTGGAACTGCCCGTCGGCATAGATCACGCGCTCGCTGCCGTCGCGCAGCCGCGCGGTCACGGTGCGGTCGGCCGTTGAGACGATGTCGGTGTGGATCGCCGACTCGTTGAAGCCGAGTCGCTCCCAGTCCTCGCTGCTCAGCGATGCCGGATCGCCGAGGTAGGTGTCCTGGTAGGCGTTGCCGAGCGCCAGGTGCGTGTTGCCGTAGGGCCCGCCGACATTCTCGTCATAGAGCGTGTCGGCCATGAAGCGATCGATCGGCGACAGCCGCGCGTCGGTGAGTGAGAACTCGCCGACCTTGTCGGCGTTCTCGGTCGCGATCATCTCGTGCAGCAGCGGCTCGTTCTCGGCGGCCATCGCCCTGGCGACGCGTCCACCGCGGAACTCGAGCTCGACGCCCTTGATCAGCGAACCGAACGCGTACAGCGGCTCGCTGAAGCGGATCCAGCCCTCGGTGCCGCGCCAGTCGGGCGAGGTGAAGAGCTCGAAGCTCGGCATGTTCGCGCCGACACCGTCCTTCCACTGGCGGTCCTCGCCGAGGCCGATCCAGAGGTCGGCGTCGGGCCCGTTGACGTGCATGCGCTCGATCGGCAGCGCGTTGAGCCGTTCGCGCGTCTGCCCGATCGTGGCGCGCACCTCGCGCCAGCGCTCAACCGGATCCTCCTGATCGAGGAAGCAGGCCCTGATGATCTGTGCCCAGTACTCGTCGGCCGACATCTCGGCCTCGGCTGCCATGCCCGCCGTCCCGTAGGAGGCGACGGTCCAGGTGTAGCCACCGCGGTTCTCCTTCTCCTGCTCCCAGTCGCGCACCTTCTTGCGGGCGGACTCGTGGGCCATCTGCCGGGCCGGATCGATCCCGTCGAGCGAGCGCGGGATCGACGGCGAGTAGATCCACAGGCCATGGTCGACCTGGTCGACCATGGCCCGCTCGTAGACATCGGGAAGGAACCCGATCTGCTCGTCGCTGGCCATCTCATAAAACGCACGGCGCACGTCATCGTTCTCATCCTCCGACGGGCGATAGGCGTGGATCACATGTCCGCCGGCGCGCCACACCGCCTTGCACGACTCGACGTACAACGGCTTGCAGGCATCGTTCCCGTTGATCTGAACGACATCCCCGGGCTGGATTCCGTTCCCGTGGCCGAGGGCGAATTCCACCAGTAGTCGGGCGTAGCGTTCCAGCACCACGCGCTCAGGCTCATACCCCATGCGCGGGAACAATACGGCGGCACCTAGACGATGCCGGTGGTTTGAGTGCAGCGGCCTACGTCGCGACGGCGGCGGGATCCTTCACGACCAGCACCGGGCACGGCGCGTAGGCCAGACATTGCTGCTCGACCGAACCGAGCAGCATCCCGCCGATGCTCTTGCGTGCGCGCGAGCCGAGCACGAGCAGGTCGGCGCCGGACTGCTCGCAGGCGGCGATCAGGCTGGCGCTCGGCTCACCGTTGGCGATCACCGGCTCGACGCGGACGCCCTCCTCGGACAGGGAGGCGACGTGGTGGTTGATGAGCGCCTTGGCCTGCTCTTCGAGCTGCTCGCGCTCGAACGCGCCGGGGATCCCGATCAGCGGGAACTCCCATGCGAACACGGCCAGCACCTGCCCCTCGCGCAGGTGCGCCTCCTCGACTGCCCAGCGCAGCGCGCGCTTGCTGTTGTCCGATCCGTCAACGCCGGCGACGATCTGGTAGCTCATCGTGCTCCTGTGGTTCGATCGATTCGGGCCATCACGCAGGTGCCGGCATCACGCGCGGCGGGCCGGGCCTGGGTAGCGGCTGAGCCTCGGCCTCGAGCTCCTCGAGGCTCTTGCCCCGGGGCTCGGGCAGGCAGGCGAGCGTGAACACGAGGCCGATGCAGGCGACACCGGCGGCCACGCCCTCGGCCCCGCGGATGCCCCAGCTGCCCAGCATGTCGGTGAACAGGTAGGTGCCGGCGAAGCCGCCGAGCTTGCCCATCCCGGCGGCGATCCCGTGGCCGCTTGTGCGGACCTCGGTGGGGAAGATCTCGGCCGGGTACACGAAGGTCGTCGTGTTGGGGCCGAACTCGGTGAAGAAGTAACTGATGCCGAACAGGACCAGGAACGGGGCGACGCTGGTCGCCACACCGGGGATGATGCCGATCAGGCCGAAGCTGACCGCCATGATCGTGAAGCCCATGATCTGGATGCTGCGGCGGCCGACGTTCTCGATCGTGTAGATCGCGACGAAGTACCCGGGGAGCGCGAACACGGCGAAGATCGCGAGCTGGATCAGCGTCGCCTGGGTCAGCGATGCGCTCTTGTCGAGCAGGCCGATGATCTCGGGCGAGGCGATCGTGTTGCCGTAGTAGGCGAAGTCGAGCATGAACCAGCAGACGGCCGTGCCGATCAGCCACTTCAGCAGGATCGGGTTCGTGAACAGCGTCCGGTAGCCGTCGACCACGCGCTGCTTGGTCCTGGCACTCGACTCGCCCTTCGGCGGGCTGCCGGTGCCGCCGGTGGCCTGGGCGATGGCGTTCTGGGCCTCCGTCGCATCGCCGCCGGCCATCGCGAAGCGCGGCGTCTCGTGGATCTGGCGGCGCAGATAGAACACCGCCAGACCGGGAACGGCACCGAGGCCGAGCAGGATCCGCCAGACGGCGTCGTCCTTGAGCCCGACGCTCAGCAGCAGCACCGCCACCAGCGGACCCACGATCAGGCCGGCCGCCTGCATCGCGAACACCATCCCGACCATCTGGCCGCGGCTCTTCTTGCCGGCGTACTCGCTCATGATCGTGGCGCTCACCGGATAGTCGCCACCGACGCCGATGCCGAGGATGATGCGGAAGACGATCAGCCAGGTGATGTTCGGCGAGAAGGCCGAGGCGATCGCGCCGACGGCGAGTATCAGCACCTCGTAGCCGTACATCTTCTTGCGGCCGAGCATGTCGGCGACGCGGCCGAACACGATCGCGCCCACGGCCGACGCCGCGAGCGTCGTCGAGGACAGCAGCGAGGTCTGCGTCGACGACAGGTGCCACTGGGTGGTGACGATCTTGACGACGATCCCGATCACGAACAGGTCGTAGGCGTCGGTGAAGAAGCCCATGCCGGAGACGAGCAGAATCTTGCGCTGGAAGCGGGTCGGCTGTGAGTCGTCCAGCGCGGCGAAGGCGCTGGCGGCGGGCGCGGAAGAGGACATGCAATGAAGATCCCCCTCGCGCCCGGCCAAGCCGTGAAAAGGTCGTGAACGGCGGTGAAGAGGTCGTGACCGGCGCTTCACCGGCCGGTCACGACCACATATGGCGGTACTGGCGGCCAGCGGGCCGACCAGTACCGGGCAGAACGTCACTCCGTGGAGGAGAACTCCCAGATCGCGACGCCCAGCAGCGCGAGCCCGAGCAGCAGGATCACCGCCGCCTCGAGCACCGCCGGCATGCGCCAGCCCCACCAGGTGATGCCCGGATCGAGCACGTGGCGGGCGACCGGTGAGATGTTGAGGTGGTCGAAGACCAGCCGGCGCATCGGGTCGACGGCATAGGCGAGCGGGTCGATGCGGTTGAGCACGGTCAGCCAGGTCGGCAGGCCGGAGGCCGGGAACATCGCGCCGGAGATGAAGTACATCGGCATCACGATCATCTGCATGACGCCCATGAACGACTGCATCTGCTTGATGCGGATCGCGACGCTGAGCCCGAAGGCGGTGATCGCGAACGCGAGCAGCAGCTGCAGCCCGAGCGCGCCGAAGATCAGCCCCGGGTTGTAGGGGACGTGCACGAGCCCGGCGATCGCCAGCACGATCACGCCCTGGAAGGCCGCGACGGTCGCGCCGCCGAGGCACTTGCCGATCACGATCGAGCTGCGCCGGACCGGTGCGACCATCATCTCGCGCAGGAAGCCGAACTCACGGTCCCAGACGATCGAGGCAGCGCTGAACATCGCCGTGAACATCACGGTCATGCAGAGGATGCCGGGGTAGATGAAGGTCTTCAGGTCGACGCCGTGGGTACCGGCGCTGGCCAGCTGCTGCAGACCGCCACCGAGCACGAACAGGAACAGGAACGGCTGCACCAGCGAGGTCACGATCCGCATGCGGTCGTTCTTGAAGCGGATTAGCTCGCGGCGCCAGACGATCTTGATCGCGCGCAGCTCCGAGTGCAGCGTGCGCTTCGGGACGTGCACGCGGACGACCGCGATCGGCTCCTGCCCGTCGGCGCTGAGGCTGGCGCTGACCGCGGGTTCACGGGTGCTGGTCATCGGCGGGCACCTCCTCCCATCATCTGCATCATCACGCGGTTGCGGTGCTTGGAGGGGTCCTCCTCGGCATCGCGGATCGTCGACCCGGTGAACGACATGAACACGTCATCGAGTGTCGGGCGCGAGACGCTGACGCCGAGGATCGGGACGTCGAGCTCTTGGAACAGGCGCGGAACGAACTGCTCGCCGCCCTCGACGCCGAAGCTCACGTTGCCCTCGGAGATCCTCGCCTCGATGTTGAAGTGGCGCTGGATCGCGGCGATCGCGGCGTCGTTGTCGTCGGTCTCGATCGTCACGCGGTCGGCGCCGACGCCCGCCTTGAGTGTCTGCGGCGTGTCGAGCGCGACGATCTCACCCTTGTCCATGATCGCGATGCGGTCGCACCACTCGGCCTCGTCCATGTAGTGCGTGGTCATGAAGATCGTGATCTCCTCACGCTCCTGCAGCTCGCGGATGTAGGTCCAGATCGAGCGGCGGGTCTGCGGGTCGAGGCCGATCGTCGGCTCGTCGAGGAACAGCACGCGCGGCGAGTGCATCAGCCCGCGCGCGATCTCCAGGCGGCGGCGCATGCCGCCTGAGAACATCATCACCTGGCCGTCCCTGCGGTCGAGCAGGCCGACCATCCGCAGCACCTGCTCCATGCGTGGCTTGACGAGGTCATTGGGGACGCCGTAGAGCTCGGCGTGCAGCTTGAGGTTCTGCTCGGCGGTCAGGTAACCGTCGAGCGTCGGATCCTGGAACACCAGGCCGATGTTGCGGCGCACGTCATCACGCTCGGTGACGACGTCGTGGCCGGCGACCTGAGCCGCGCCGGAGGTCGGCTTGAGCAGCGTGCAGAGCATGTTGATGGTCGTGCTCTTGCCCGCTCCGTTGGGACCGAGGAAGCCAAAGACCTCCGCGGCCCCAACCTCGAAGCTGACACCCTTGACGGCCTCGAAGTCGCCGAACTGCTTCTTCAGGTTGTCGACCCGGATCGCAGGTCCGGCTGTATCTCCCATGCCGTTGAGCTTACGCGTCACTCGTCACCCGCAAGCAGGCGGTAGAGCTTCTTACGCGAGTCCTCGAGGATCTTCAGTGCCTCCTCGACCTGCTCGGGGGTTCCGTCCTGGGCGACGTGCATCACCGCGCGCATCAGGCCATGGATGCCGTGCCGGAAACGATGGCGGGGGTTGCCCTCCTCGTCCTGGTCGGACTCCCACGGCGCCTTCTGGTCGCCGCGTTCGGCCAGGTGCTCGCGACCCTTGTCGGTGAGCTCGAAGCTGCGACCGGACTCGCCCTCGGACGGGACGCTGCGGATCAGGCCCTCGTCCTCGAGCTGTTGCAGCGCGGGGTAGACCGACCCGGGGCTCGGACGCCAGCGACCATCGCTGCGCTCCTCGAGTCCCTGCATCAGCTGGTAGCCGTTGAGCGGGTGCTCGACGTGCAGCAGCATCAGCAATGCGACGCGTACGTCGCCGCGTCGGCGCCTGCGCGGGCCACCGGGCCCGCCGGGTCCAAACGGTCCGCCCGGGCCGAAGCCGGGGCCGCCACCGCCGCCGAAGCGTCCGCGCGGTCCTGGACCGAAGTCCCCGCGCTCGAAGAAGAATCTTTCGTTCTTCATGT
>DATASU010000109.1:0-30897 GCA_036269095.1 Solirubrobacteraceae bacterium | reverse complement strand
CACAGGTCGTTGGCCCTGGCGTAGGCCTCGACCAGCTCGATCTGCTGCTGCGAGCGTCCGCTGAACTCGAGGTAGCGCAGCGTCTCGGCATCGATCGGGAAGATCGCACAGGTCGAGCCGAACTCGGGCGACATGTTGCCGATCGTGGCGCGGTCGGCGAGCGGCAGCCTGGCCAGACCGGCTCCGAAGAACTCGACGAACTTGCCGACGACGCCGCGCTTGCGCAGCATCTCGGTAACGGTCAGCACCAGATCGGTCGCGGTCGCGCCCTCGGGCAGCTGTCCCTCGAGCTTGAAGCCGATCACCTGCGGGATCAGCATGGACATCGGCTGGCCGAGCATCGCCGCCTCGGCCTCGATGCCACCGACGCCCCAGCCGAGCACGCCCAGGCCGTTGACCATCGTCGTATGCGAGTCGGTGCCGACGAGCGTGTCGGGATAGGCGAGTGGGTTGGGGCCGGAATTGGTCCCACCCGGCCCGGCGCCGGCCTCACCAGAAGCATCTTCCTTGACGAAGACGACACGCGAGAGGTACTCGAGGTTGACCTGGTGCACGATGCCGGTGTCCGGCGGGACCACCTTGAAGTTGTCAAAGGCGGTCTGACCCCAGCGCAGGAACGAGTAGCGCTCCTTGTTGCGCTCGAACTCGAGCTCGGCGTTGCGCTCAAACGCCGCGGGCGAGCCGAACACGTCGACCTGCACCGAGTGGTCGATCACGAGCTCGGCCGGAACCAGCGGGTTGATCTTGTTGGGATCCCCGCCCATCGCCTGCATCGCATCGCGCATCGCGGCAAGGTCGACGATCGCCGGCACGCCCGTGAAGTCCTGCATCACCACGCGGGCCGGGGTGAATGCGATCTCCTCGCTCGGCTCCGCCTTCGCGTTCCATTTCGCGAGCGCCTCGACGTCGGCGGCGCGGATCGACTCGCCGTCCTCGTTGCGCAGCAGGTTCTCGAGCAGGATCTTGAGCGAGAAGGGCAGGCGCGCGACGTCGAAAGATGCCTGCAGCGCGTCGATACGGAAGATGTCGTAACTGCGTCCGTCGACGGTTAGTTCGGCCTTCGCTCCGAAGCTGTTGGCTGACATTTCAGACTCCTCAGGTGTCAGTTCAGGGCAAATCTGTTTCAGGGAACTTCTGATCAGTTCAGGTACTGCCATCCACTCTAGTTAGTGTTCTGTGAGCGTGTCTTCGACCGGCGGAGCTCCAACAAAGCTGCTGCGCGACCGCCGCAAAGGGCGCGCCGCCCATGTGACGAACATGGAGCTGTTCTTCGACCTGGTCTACGTGTTCGCGTTCACGCAGCTGTCGGAGCTGCTCTACGACAACCTCGGCTGGCTCGGCGCGGCCGAGATGGCTGTGATCTTCGTGGCGCTCTGGTGGTCGTGGAGCTACACCGCCTGGGCGACCGGTTGGATCGATCCCGAGCGGATCCCCGTTGTCGCGCTGCTCGGCCTGCTGATGCTCCTCAGCCTGGTGATGGCGGCGTCGATCGTCGAGGGCTTCGCGGAGCGCGGCGAGGCGTTCGCGCTCGCCTACGTGGCGATGCAGCTGCTGCGCGGCGGCTTCATGGTGCGGGCATTCGGGATGCGCGATCCGATGGGGCGCAACTACCTGCAGCTGCTCGGCTGGTCGGCACTGAGCGGCGCGATCTGGATCGTCGGTGGCGCGATCCACGACTCGCACACGCGTCTGCTGGTGTGGCTCGCGGCGGCGGCGGTCGATCTGCTCGCGCCGGCGCTCGGCTTCCGGCTTCCGGGCGCGGGTGCCACACCGATGGCGGACTGGAGCGTCGCCGGCGGCCATCTCGCCGAGCGTTGTCAGCTGCTGTTGATGATCGCCTTCGGTGAGTCGATCATGCGCGTCGGCGAGGCCTGGGTCCACCGCGACGGCTCGTTCGCCGCGGACTGCGCGTTCGTGATCGGATTCGTCTGGGTCGTCTGCCTGTGGAGCGTGTACTTCCTGCACCACGCGGAGCCGGGGGCGAAGGCGATCGAGCGAGCCGGGGCCCAGGCGGCTCGGCTCGCGCGTTCGGCCTACATGTACGCGCACGCGGCGATGGTCGCTGGGGTGGTGGTGGTCGCGGTTGCGATCCACAGGGTGATCGAGGCGCCATCGGCGGCGTCCGGTGCGGGCTTGGCGGCGATCTGCGTCTGCGGTCCGGCGTTGCTGCTGGTCGGACTGACGTTCTCCAAGCGCTGGCTCGGGCACGGTCCCGGGCATCGCTGGCCGCTGATCGGGGTGGTCGCGCTGGCGGCGATGGGAGCGGCGGCGGCGTTCGGCGATCAGCTGCTCGAGCTCGGCGCGGTGACGGCGGTCTCGGCCGTGCTGGCGGTACGCGCGCAGCTCAGCGACTGAGGCGATCCTCCGCCCCGGTGTTTCGAAATCACGAAAGCTCGGGACAAAGAACGCCAATCCGCTGCTCAATCGGATACCTTGCGCGCAACACCAACTATTGGACCGGGGGTAAATATGCGTTTCGACGCACTGCAACGCAACGACTGGATTGTCGGGGGACTGGCGCTGTTGCTGGTCATCGACCTGCTGTTCCTGCCGTGGTATTCGCTTTCAGGCTTTGGCTACAGCGTCACCGCCAGCGCCACGAGTGCGCCTGACGGCTGGACCGGGATCCTGGCCATGCTGGTGCTGGTCGTGCTGATCGCCGATCTCCTGATCGAGCGACTCTCGCCGCAGACAGCGCTGCCGAACCTCGGTGGCAGCCGCACGGTGACGCGCCGTTGGCTGGCGGTCATCGCCGCCGCGTTCATCGCGCTGAAGTTCGTGCTCCACCTTCACTTCAGCTGGTTCGGATTCGGCTTCTACGCGGCGGTTGTGATCACCGCGGCGCTGGTGTTCGCGACGCTGCGGATCAGCCAGGACCGCGAACTGCCGACGTTCGGGACCGCGTCGTCCTGAGCGCGCGTCCCTGACAACGCCTCAGCGCGGGTCGCGAGCGGCAAGCCGCGACCCGCGGGAGCGGACCGTGATACGAGCCTGCGGGGCCTAGAGCCCGGGCGGGTGGCGGACCACGAACCCCGCGAACTCGCCGCCGCCCTGTGACCAGCGGGTGCCACCCTCGGCCAGCGCGACGGTGTCAAAGCGCCAGCCTGCGATCTCCATCCACACGTGCGTGGGGTTGGCGTAGATCGTGACCCACTGCCCGGGGCCGGGATCGCCGTAGCTCTCGAAGTCGCCGGAAACCTCCGGCGCCGCAAGCAGGCCGGCCGCGGCCAGCACGTAGCTGGTCGAGCCGGAGCAGTCGTAGCCGATCGCCTGGAACGAGGCATGGCCGCCGCCCCAGATGTAGGGCAGCGTCGAAATCGCGTTGCCGGCGGCGATCATCTCCTGGACGGCGGCCGGGGCGCCGGCCGGGGCCTGCACCATCCCGCCGGTGTCGATCGCGAGACCGCCGACCTGCTGGTTGACCTGCTCGGCCTGCTTCTCCTCGGACTCCTTCGCGGCGGCCGCGGCCGCCGCCACGATCGCGTTCAGCTTCTTCTGCTGCGAGGCGATCTCCGAGTTGACGCTCGCGAGTCGTGCGCGCTTGTGCGAACGCACGCTCTCCTCGCTGATCTCCTGCTTGACGAGCGCGCCCTCGATCAGCGCGACCTGGTTGCGCTGAGCCTCGATCTGCTGTGTCAGCTTCTGGTCCTTGGCCTCGAGCTTGCCGAGTCTGACCGCTTCGCGAACGACCCGGGCACGCGCGACCCTGGTGATGTGAAGGATCTCCGCGTCCTGGTGCTGGGCGTCCTTCATGTACCCGACCTGGTCGAGCAGGTTCGAGAAGCCGTGCGCGTTTAGGATCACGTCCACGATGTTCGGCGAGCCGCTCTCGTAGGACGCGCGCAGGTTCTGCGCGAGGTACTCGGAGGCGAGGTGCAGCTTCCGTTCGAGCGCGAGCAGCTGATCACGGGCGCTCATCAGTTCGCTCTGGACGTGCGTCAGCTGCTGATCCTGCGCCACCAGCTTTGCCTGGGCGATGTTGAGATTCTGCTTGGCGGCTGCGACCCCGTCGGCGGTCTTGCCGATCTGTGCGCTTTCGGCATTGATCTGCGACTGCAGGCTCGAGGCGGTCTGCTTGTTGGCGTTGATCTGACTCGACAGATCGGCCGAGCTGGATGCGATCACGATGCCGCCCGAAATCGCGGCAACACACGTTGAAGCAAGCGTTAGGCGCTTGAAATGGCGGGAAATGAGCATCCAGGCAGAGCTGAGTCGTGGGAGTCGCGGGCGATGGTCTCGCACCCGTCACTCCCAAAAACGCCGTACCGGGCGACGGCCGCGCCTACCTTAGCGGCCGCTCCCTTGATCCAAACTAAACCGGGTCGAGTGCAAGAGATCCTGCAAAATGCAGGAATTACTCCACCGGTGTAACTGGCCGGGCGCGTTTCCCCGCGCTGAGCAGCGACTTTAGGCGTCGGTGCGCTTGCGCGCTCGGGCTGCCTTCACCCGCGAAGTCTGGTCGAGGATCGTCTTGCGCAGGCGCACGTTGAGCGGCGTCACCTCGACCGATTCGTCCTCGCGCAGGAACTCCAGCGCGGCGTCGAGTGACAGCTCGCGCTTGGGCACAAGGCGCACCAGTTCATCGGCCGTGGACTGGCGCATGTTGGTCAGGTGCTTCTCCTTGACCGCGTTGACGTCGAGGTCCTCGGCGCGCGAGTTCTCGCCGACGACCATGCCCTCATAGACCTCCTCGCCAGGGCCGACGAACAGCGAGCCACGCTCCTGCAGGTTGAACAGCGCGAAGGCGGCCACCTTGCCGCGTCGGTCTGCGACCAGGGACCCCGTGCCACGCGTGCGGATCTCCCCCTGCCAGGGCTCCCAGCGGTCGAAGACGTGGTGCACCAGGCCGGTGCCGCGGGTCTCGGTCAGGAACTCCGTGCGGAAGCCGATCAGGCCACGGGCCGGAATGATGTACTCCATCCGCACCCAACCGGTGCCGTGATTGATCATCTGCTCCATGCGGCCCTTGCGCAACGCGAGCAACTGCGTGATCACGCCGACGTACTCCTCGGGCGTGTCGACGCTCATACGCTCCATCGGCTCGTTCAGCTTGCCCTTGATCTCGCGCGTGACGACCTGGGGCTTACCGACGGTCATCTCGAAGCCCTCGCGGCGCATCACCTCGACGAGCACCGCCAGGGCGAGCTCGCCGCGGCCCTGAACCTCCCAGACGTCCGGGCGCTCGGTCGGGTTGATCCGCAGTGACACGTTGCCGACGAGCTCGCGCTCGAGTCGCGCCTTGAGCTGCGAGGCGGTCAACTTGTCGCCGTCCTGGCCGGCCAGCGGCGAGTCATTAGTGCCGACTGTGACCGAAAGCGACGGTTCATCGACGGTGATCGGCGGTAGCGGCTTCGGGTTCTCGGAGTCTGAGAGCGTGTCGCCGATCGTGATCTCGGGGATCCCGGCGACGGCAATGATGTCGCCGGCTCTGGCCTGCTCGGCACTCACCCGCTCGAGCGCCTCGGTGATGTAGAGCTCGGTCACCTTGACCGGCTCGATCGTCCCGTCGGAGCGACACCAGGCGACCGTCTCGCCCTTCTTGATCGTGCCCTGGTGCACGCGGCAGATCGCGATCCGCCCGACGTAGGGCGACGCGTCGAGGTTGGTGACGTGGGCCTGCAGCGGCGCGCCTTCCTCGTACTGGGGCGCCGGGATGTGATCGATCAGCAGGTCGAGCAGCGGTTGCAGGTCGGTCCCGGGTTGATCGAGCTTGAGCGTCGCGGTGCCGGCCTTGGCGTTGGTGTAGACGATCGGGAAGTCGATCTGCGATTCGTCGGCCTCGAGGTCGAGGAACAGCTCGTAGACCTCATCGATCACCTCGCTGATGCGGGCGTCGGGACGGTCGATCTTGTTGATCACGAGGATCACCGGCAGCCGCCCCTCGAGTGCCTTGCGCAGCACGAAGCGAGTCTGGGGCAGCGGTCCCTCGGAGGCGTCGACCAGCAGCAGCACGCCGTCGACCATCGTCAGCCCGCGCTCGACCTCGCCGCCGAAGTCGGCGTGGCCGGGGGTGTCGATGATGTTCAGCGTGATCTCGCCGTGGCGCACCGCGGTGTTCTTGGCGAGGATCGTGATGCCCTTCTCGCGCTCGAGGTCCATCGAGTCCATGACGCGGTCGGCCACGTCCTGATTGGCGCGGAACGCGCCCGATTGCCACAGCAGCGCGTCGACGAGCGTGGTCTTGCCGTGATCGACGTGGGCGACGATCGCAAGGTTGCGGATATCTGAGCGGCTGGCCATTTCAGCCGCCACTGTAGAGGTACGTCGCCGGTTTCCTCCGATCCGGCGCGCTGCGGGCGCACAAGCCGATGCTGCGTGCTGCCGCGACGCTCGCGGCCCAGACGGTCATCGCAGCACCGGACCGGGGCTCTCAGAACGGTGGGTTCGCAGGTGTGCCGGAAGTGTGTCGCCGTGTGACGAGACTGTGTCTTAATCGAGCTCAGGCTCGCCTTTTTCACAAAGTTGTGACATGCCGTCACAGTTTCGGCACATATGTGACGGTGCGTTTCAGGAGGACGCGATCCCCGCGCAGGCGTCCCGCGGTGGGCGCAGAGAAGCCGTCAGCTGATCATCCGGATCATCTGACGGCTTGCTCGCGTGCTTCCCCCATACCGCCCCGTCGTGCCGGTCGCCCCGCCGGCTTCCCCCTTTCGGCGAGCGGCCGTCCGGGCCGCCGGCCGAGCGGCGGACGACCATCCAGGCGCCCACCGACGATCGAAAGACCTAGATCGAGATGCGCGGGACCACCGTGCCGCCCCGGGCGCGACGCGACGCCGTGGTGCTGTGCAGCATCCGCTCCACAGCACCCCGCAGACGGTGGCTCGCGGGCGCCGTGCCGTCGGCGCTGCGGTCGGTCGCGCGCTGGGCGCCGGTCGCGACGCGGCGGAGCTCAGTCTGGTGGGCGCGGGCCGCGAGTCGGATCATGTTGTTGCTGATCATCTGAGGTTCCCCCTGCTGCTGGCTGGTGGGCGGCGCCGGGCGCGCTGCTCAATGAGGAAAAGGTAAGTTCCGGCGTGTGCCACAACCACGTCATATGACACGTTCGCCGCCGACCTTCCTCGAGGCGCTCACCGCGGTCGAGCGCGAGGCGTTGCTGGCCGCGGGCCACGTGCGCGGCTGGGCGGTCGGAGAGGTGCTGTTTCGCGAGGGCGACGCGGCTGGGAGCGCGATCGTGATCGTCAGCGGCCTGGTCAAGATCCACAAGCGCACGCGCGATGGTGACGAGCTGATCCTGTCGCTGTGCGGCCCCGGTGATCTGCTCGGGGAGGTCACCGCCGTTCAGGGTGTGACGCGCTCGGCCGATGCGGTGGCGGTGCAGGACGTCGAGGGTGTCACCGTCACGGTCGCCGATCTGCGCACGGTGTTGTCGCGCCACCCGCGCTTGACGCTGGTGTTGCTCGAGGTCGTGCTCCGGCGCCTGCGGCTCGCCGACCAGCGCCGGCTCGAGTTCGCCGCGGCCGAGAGTCTCCCGCGGGTCACGAGCCGCCTGCTCGAGCTCGCCGAGCGGTTCGGGGTCGCCGCCGCCGACGGGACGCTGCATGTCGAGATGCCGGTCAGCCAGGAGGAGCTCGCCTCGTGGGCGGCCGCCTCGCGCGAGTCGACCGCGCGGGCGCTGCGGACGTTACGTGAACTCGGGCTGATCGAGACCCACCGCAAGCGACTGGTGGTGCTCGACGCCGACGGTCTCAGGCAGCACGCCTCGCGGCTCTGAACACCGCCGCGGGCGCTGTGGCTGTCAGCCGGCCAGCGGGCCGGCTGGCGAGGGATCCGGCTCAGCCGTGAGGCTGTAGCCCGCCGAAGCCGGTCCACAGCGCCGCCATTGCCGCGTCGACGACCTCGGGGCGGGTGACCTTCGGATGGCCGGACCACCAGCGCGCCGCGGCGATCAGGCCGTCGCGGTGGATCGCGAACAGCGCGCGGGCACGCACGGTGTCGGGCTCGAGCCCGGCGCGGTGCGCGTCGGCGGCGAGCAGTTCGGCGAGCACGCGGTTCGACTCGGCGCGGATGCGGCGGTATTCGGCGGCGCCCTCGGCGCTCTGGGGCGGATGGCTGGGGAACAGCAGGCGCCAGCCGAGGGGGTGCCGTTCGACGAAGCTGAAGAATCCGTCGAAGGTCGCGCGCCAGCGCTCCTCCGTCGTTCCCTCCGAGCCGAGCGCCGCGCGCAGGAACGACAGCAGCGCCTGGTCCTCGGTATCGAGCACCTCGACGAATAGCGCGTGCTTGGACGGGAAGTGGTCGTAGAGCACGGTGCGCGCCACGCCGGCGGCACGGGCGATGCGTCCCACCGACGCCGCCTCATACCCGCGCTCGGCGAACTCCGGCAGCGCGGCCGCAACGATCAGCTCGCGTCGCTGAGAGCCCTTCAACCTGGTCTTTGGTGCATCGGTTGTCATTCGTATCTCACCGGCTTCCCCACCGGGACATTGTGAACACAGAGTATTATCCGACACAGGTGTCGGTTAGTAATAGGTGCAGCCGAGTCCGCCCAGCCCAAGGAGAGCCCCCGCAATGCCAGCCACTGAACCGCTCATTTTCGACGCGATCCGCACGCCGCGCGGACGCGGCAAGTCGAGTGGATCGCTCTACACGACCAAGCCCATCGATCTGGTCGTGGGGCTGATTCATGAGACCCTGAGCCGCAACCCCGAGCTCGATCCGACCCGCATCGAGGATCTGGTGCTCGGCTGCGTCACCCCGATCGGAGATCAGGGTGGCGACATCGCCAAGGCCGCCGCCGCCAAGGCCGGCCTGCCGCACAGCGTCGCGGGAGTGCAGCTCAACCGCTTCTGCGCCTCCGGGCTCGAGGCCGTCAACATCGCCGCGCAGAAGGTCGCCTCCGGCTGGGAGGACCTGGTCTTCGCCGGCGGCGTCGAGTCGATGTCGCGTGTGCCGATGGGTTCCGACGGCGGCGCCTGGGCGATGGACCCCGCGACCTCGTTCGAGAACTACTTCGTGCCGCAGGGGATCAGCGCCGACCTGATCGCGACGATCGAGGGCTTCAGTCGCGACGATGTCGACAGCTACGCGGCCCGCTCGCAGTCGCGCGCCGCGACCGCGCAGGCCGAGGGCCGCTTCAGCGACTCGGTCGTGCCGGTGCTCGACATCAATGACAACGTCGTGCTCGACCACGACGAATTCATCCGCGCCGACACCACGGTCGACACGCTCGGCCAGCTCAAACCGTCGTTTCAGATGATGGGTGACTTCGGCGGCTTCGACGCCGTGGCGCTGCAGAAGTACCACTGGGTCGAGAAGATCGACCACGTCCACACGCCCGGCAACTCCTCCGGGATCGTCGACGGCGCAAGCCTCGTGGCCGTCGGCAACGAGAAGATCGGCAACGAACTGGGGCTCAAGGCCCGCGCGCGGATCGTCGCCACAGCCGTCACCGGCACCGAGCCGACGATCATGCTCACCGGCCCGGCGCCGGCGAGCAAGAAGGCGCTCGCCAAGGCCGGGTTGACGATCGATGACATCGATCTGATCGAGATGAACGAGGCCTTCGCCGCCGTTGTGCTGCGGTTCGCGCGTGACATGGTCGGCAAGGACGATGAGCAGGCGCTACTCGAGAAGACCAACGTCAACGGCGGCGCCATCGCCATGGGTCATCCGCTCGGCGCGACCGGCGGGATGATCCTCGGCACGCTGGTCGACGAGCTGCACCGCACCGGCGGCAGGTACGGGCTGGCGACGCTCTGCATCGGCGGCGGCATGGGAATCGCGACTGTGGTGGAGGCGCTGTAAATGTCCAACGAGTCAACAATCGGCTGGGATCTCGACCCCAGCGACGGGATCGTCACGCTCACGCTCGACGATCCGTCCCAGTCGGCCAACACGATGAACGGCGCCTACGTCGAGTCGATGCGCTCGACCGTCGAGCGCCTGCAGGCCGAGAGCGACCAGATCAAGGGCGTGATCATCACCTCCGCGAAGAAGACCTTCTTCGCCGGCGGCGACCTCAACGCATTGCGGCTCGTCAACCGGGAGAACGCCAAGGAGTTCGGTGAGTTCCTGCGCGAGGCCAAGGGACAGTTGCGCACGATCGAGACGCTCGGCGTGCCGGTCGTCGCCGCGATCAACGGTGCCGCACTCGGTGGCGGGCTGGAGATCGCGCTGGCGACCCACCACCGCATCATCGTCGACGACCCCAAGGCCGTGACCGGCTTTCCGGAGGTCGTGCTGGGCCTGCTCCCGGGCGCCGGTGGCGTCACCCGCACGGTGCGGATGATCGGCATTGCCCAGGCATTGGTGGGCGTGCTCACCGCGGGCCAGAAGCGCTTCAAGCCGGCCGAGGCGAAGGAGATCGGGCTGGTCGATGAGATCGTCCCGACCGTCGGTGACCTGATTCCGGCCGCGAAGAAGTGGATCGCCGAGAATCCGGAGGCCCAACAGCCTTGGGATGCGGACAAGAAGTACAAGATCCCCGGGGGCACGCCGTCGACACCGTCGTTCGCGGCCAACCTGCCGGCGTTCCCGTCGAACCTGCGCAAGCAGATCAAGGGCGCCAATCTGCCCGCCCCCGTCGCGATCCTGTCGGCGGCTGTGGAGGGCGCACAGGTCGACTTCGACCACGCGCTCGAGATCGAGAGCCGCTACTTCATCGAGCTCGCGACCGGCCAGGTCTCCAAGAACATGATCCAGGCGTTCTGGTTCGACCTCAATCGTGTCAACGGCGACCGCGGGCGCTCCGCCGACGCTGAGCGCTACCGCGCCAAGAAGGTCGTGATCCTCGGCGCCGGCATGATGGGTGCGGCGATCGCGTACGTCAGCGCCAAGGCCGGAATCGAGGTTGTGCTGAAGGACGTCTCGTTCGAGGCGGCGCAGCGCGGCAAGGGCTACTCCGAGAAGCTCGTCGCCAAGGCTGTCGAGCGGGGCCGCTCCACACAGGAGAAGGCTGACGCGTTGCTCGCGTTGATCACTCCGAGTGACAAGCCCGAGGACGCCGCCGGCGCCGACCTCGTGATCGAGGCGGTGTTCGAGGATCCGAAGATCAAGGAGCAGGTCTGGAAGGAGATCGAACCACACGTTGCCGCCGATGCGCTGCTCGGATCCAACACCTCGACGTTGCCGATCACCGGGCTCTCGGAGTACGTCACGCGGCCCGAGGACTTCATCGGCATCCACTTCTTCTCGCCGGTCGACAAGATGCCGCTGGTCGAGCTGATCAGGGGCGAGCAGACGAGCGACGAGGCGACCTTCAAGGCGCTCGATTACGTCAAGCAGATCGGCAAGACGCCGATCGTCGTCAACGACAGTCGCGGCTTCTACACCAGTCGCGTGATCGGCACGTTCATCAACGAGGGCATCGCGATGCTGGCCGAGGGAGTGCCCCCGGCGACAATCGAGCAGGCCTCGTCGCAGGCCGGATACCCGGCCCCCGTGCTGCAGCTCTCAGACGAGCTCAATCTGAAGCTGATGCGCAAGATCGCAAAGGCCGCACGCGACGCCGTCGAGGCCGAGGGCGGCAGCTGGGTGCAGCACCCGGCCGAGGGCGTGATCGAGCGCATGCTCGACGAGTTCGACCGGCCCGGCCGGCTCGAGGGCCGTGGCTTCTACGAGTACGCGGAGGGCAAGCGCACCGGTCTGTGGCCGGGCCTGCGCGACGCCTTCCCGCCCGTGGAGGACCCGTCGGCGCTGGCACTGCGCGACCTCAAGGAGCGCATGCTGTTCATCGAGTCGATCGAGTCGGTCAAGTGCTTCGACGAGGGCGTGATCGAATCCGTCGCCGACGCCAACATCGGCTCAATCATGGGCATCGGTTACCCGCCCTCGACCGGTGGCGCGCTGCAGTACGTCAACGGCTACGACGGCGGCCTCGCCGGCTTCGTCGCCCGTGCCCGCGAGCTCGCCGCTCAGTACGGCGAGCGCTTCGAGCCGCCGGCCTCGCTGGTGGAGCGCTCCGAGCGCGGCGAGCCCTACAGCGACGAGCTGGTGACAGCGAGCGCTTAGCGCAGTGGTGGGGTGGTGGCCCGCCGGCCATCACCCCAGGCCCGGCCGCGGGCGCCGGGGTAAGCTCCGTGTAAGTGAAAGGACGACTGGCAGCCGCTGCAGCGCTGACGGCAGCTGTCGCAGCGGTCGTCGCCGCCGTTGTGGTGGTCACCAGCGGCTCCGGCGTCAAGCTCCAGCCGGGCGGTCCGGCTGTCACGTCGGCGACCCGCACGCAGACGACCCCGGTCAGGCGCAAGCCGGTGAGCAGACTGCTGCGCAACGCCCGGCCCCAACCGAGCTGGGGGAGATACAGGGGCCCGGTCCCGTTCCTCGTCTACCACGCGCTGGGCCCGGCGCCCGCGGGCGCGCCATTCCCCGGCCTGTACGTGTCCTACGGTGATTTCAAGGCCGAGATGGCGTGGCTGCACAGGCACGGCTATCAGGCCGTCACGATCGATGAGGTGATGCGGGCCTGGTACCACCGCGGCACGCTGCCGGCCAAGCCGATCGTGATCACGTTCGACAACGGATATCCCGAGCAGGTCACGTTCGCGCCGCACGTGATGGCCCGCTACGGCTGGCCCGGCGTGCTCAACGAGATCACCGAGAACCATCTGCGTCCGCGTCAGATCTGGCCGATCATCCACATCGGCTGGGAGGTCGACTCGCACTCCCTGACGCATCCCAATCTGACGACCGAGGACGCTGCCGGGCTGTGGTCGCAGGTGCACGCGTCACGCGTCTACCTGCGACGGACCTTCCACATCCCGTCAAACAGCTTCTGTTATCCCTCGAGCAAATACGACGCGGCCGTGATCGCGGCCGTCAAGCGCGCCGGCTACACCAACGCCGTGACCGAGGGCGACGCCTACGCGACCCGCGCCGACCCGTACCTGCTGCCGCGCTTTGAGATCGAGGGCGGCGTCTCCGAGCTGGCGGCCGATCTGCTCGACAACCAGCCGACCGGATACGGCAAAGCGGCTTAGCCGGCCGAGCCGGTGGCCGCCGCGCGCTCGCTCGCCCGCCTGCCCGAACCCTGCTCAGGTGGCTGCAACACACTGCAACACCCAATGAAACCGGGCGTTTCCGGGCCCCCTTGCTGAAACGTGTTACTGGAGTAACGTGGCCCGCTCACGGGGCAACCGGGGCAGAGAGCGGAGAACGGAGTTGGAATTGCAGACGCAGGTGGGAATCGACGCGCGGGCGATCCTGGCGCAGCTGACCCTCGAGGAGAAGGCAGCGCTGCTCGATGGCTCGGACTTCTGGCACACGCAGGCCGTCGAGCGGCTCGGTGTCCCGAGGATCATGGTCACCGACGGGCCGCACGGGCTGCGCAAGGTTGCTGCGCCCGACGACGCCGCGATCGAGCACTCCGATCTGGCGACCTGCTTCCCCCCCGCGGCCGGGTTCGGCTGCTCGTGGGACCCCGAGCTCGCAAAGCGGATCGGACAGGCGCTCGGCACAGAGTGCCGCGTGGCCGGGGTCGCCGTGATCCTCGGACCGGGCGTCAACATGAAGCGCTCGCCGCTCTGCGGCCGGAACTTCGAATACTTCTCCGAGGACCCACTGTTGGCCGGTGTGCTGGCCACGGCCTGGGTCGGCGGCGTGCAGAGCCACGGTGTCGGCACCTCACTCAAGCACTTCGCCGTAAACAACCAGGAGGCCGAGCGCCTGCGGATCTCGGCCGAGGTCGACGAACGCACGCTGCGCGAGATCTACCTGGCCGCCTTCGAGCGCGTCGTCAAGCAGACGCAGCCGTGGACGATCATGAGCTCGTACAACAAGATCAACGGCACCTACGCGTCTGAGAACCACTGGCTGCTGACCGACGTGCTGCGCGGCGAGTGGGGTTTCGAGGGGCTCGTGGTCTCCGATTGGGCCGCCGTCGACGATCGCGCCGCCGCGGTCGCCGCCGGCTGCGATCTGGAGATGCCATCGTCGGGCGGTGTTGGCACCCAGGCGATCCTCGATGCGGTCGGGTCGGGCAGGCTGAGCGAGGCCCAGGTCGACGCCTGTGTCGCCCAGGTGCTGGCGCTGGTCGAGCGCGCCGGGAAGCGTGAGCGGCTCGACGGCTACGACCTCGAAGCGCACCACGAACTGGCGCGTGAGGCCGCCACCGCCAGCGCGGTGCTGCTCAGGAACGACCAGGGTCTGCTGCCGCTCGATCCCGAGCAGGGCGGGACGATCGCCGTGATCGGCGAGTTCGCACGCACCCCGCGCTACCAGGGCGCCGGTTCATCGCAGGTCAACCCCACGCGCCTCGAGAACGCGCTCGACGCGCTGCGCTCGGATCTCGAGGGCAAGCGCGATGTGCTGTTCGCGCCGGGCTTCGAGATCGAGGCGGAGCAGGCCGATCCCGAGCTCGTCGCCGCGGCCGTGAAGGCGGCCGGCGACGCCGAGACGGCGATCGTGTTCCTCGGGCTTCCGCCCTCCTATGAGTCCGAGGGCTGGGATCGCGAGCACATGGATCTACCGGCCCTGCAGCTCGACCTGCTCGCTCAGGTCGCCGCCGTCAACAGCAACGTGATCGTGGTGCTCTCCAACGGCTCCGCCGTCGTCACATCGGATTGGGAACAGCACGCGGGCGCGGTGCTCGAGGGCTGGCTGCTCGGGCAGGCGGGCGGGCGCGCGCTTGCCGACCTGCTGCTCGGCCACGCCAACCCCTGCGGCCGGCTCGCCGAGACGATCCCGGTAAAGCTCAGCGACAACCCGACGGTCGGGAACTTCCCCGGGGAGAACCTGGTCGTGCGCTACGGCGAGGGCCTGCTGATCGGCTACCGCTGGTACGACGCACACGAGCTCGCCGTCTCCTACCCGTTCGGGCACGGCCTCTCGTACACGAGCTTCGCGTATTCCGACCTCGCTGTCGCGGTGCTCGACGTCGGGGCCGAACCGCGCGTCGAGATCTCGCTGACCGTCACCAACACCGGCGCGCGCGCCGGGGCCGAGGTGGTCCAGGTCTACGTCGGCGACCCTGTCTGCAGCGTTTACCGGCCGATCAACGAGTTGCGCGGATTCAGCAAGCTCAAGCTCGAGCCCGGCGCGAGCGACCGCGTCACGATCGAGCTCGACAAGCGCGCCTTCGCCTACTGGCACGCGGCGCGCGGTGAATGGGTCGTCGAGGGCGGTGAGTTCGAACTCAGGATCGGAGCCTCGAGCCGTGACATCCGCCTCACGGAGACGATCATCCTGAGCGGCGGCGACGTCTCGGCGCCGCTCGCGGTGAACTCGACCTACGGCGAGTTCCTCGCCAATCCGGAAGCGTCGCAGTGGCTGCACGACACGCTGCTGCGCGCGCCACTCGGTGAGCGCGTGATCGGCACCCACCTCGGCAAGATGCTCGAGACGGTGCCCGTCAACCGGCTCGCCCGCTTCCCCGGCTCGGGGTTCACCGAGCAGGACATCGCGGATTACCTGAACTCCTAGATCACGAGGCCGTGGCGCACGGTGTTCTCGCTGACGCTGCGCGCCTCGACGAACTGCAGCAGGTAATCGGGTCCGCCGGCCTTCGGGCCGGTGCCCGACATGCGGCCGCCACCGAACGGCTGGCGGCCCACCATCGCGCCGGTGATCTCCCGGTTGACATAGAGGTTGCCGACGATCCCGCGCCGGCTGACCATGTCGATCGTGCTCGGGCTGCGGCTGAACAGCCCACCGGTGAGGCCGTAGGCCCCGGACTCGATCAGCGCCACCGCCGCCTCGACGCTCTCGACCCGCTCCGACGAGAGCACCGGGCCGAACACCTCCTCGTTGACGATCCGCGAATCACCGGGAAGGTCGACGAACAGCGCCGGCGCGACATAGTGACCGCCGCCAGCGGGCACCGCGGCGCTCGCTCGCGGCTCGACCCCGGCGCCGCCGAGGAACGCTCCGATCCTCTCCTGCGCCTCGGCGTCGATCACCGCCGAGAGATCTGAGGCGAACTCCTCGGCCGGTCCCACGCGTAGCGTCTCGACCGCGCCCGCCAGACGCTCGTTCAGGGCGTCGGCGATGTCGCGGTGAACCAGCACCCGCGACGCCGCCGAGCACTTCTGACCGGCGAACCCGAACGCGCTCTTGATGATCGCCGGCACGGCGTCATCGAGGTCGGCATCGGCGTCGACGATCACGCAGTTCTTGCCGCCCATCTCCGCGATCACGCGCTTGATGTGCTGCTGGCCCGGTGCCTGCTCGGCGGCCGTGCGGATGATGCTGAGTCCGGCCGCGACCGAACCGGTGAACGCGATCATCTGCACCTTCGCGTGCGCCACCAGCGCCTTGGCGGGCTCGTCGCGCCCGGTCAGCAGCTGCAGCGCATCGCTTGGGACGCCGGCGGCGTGCAGCGCCTCGACCACGGCGTGACCGCACGCGGGCGTCTGCTCGGCCGGCTTGAACACGACGCTGTTACCGGTCGCGAGCGCCGCGGAGACCATCCCGGTCGGGATCGCCAGCGGGAAGTTCCACGGGGCGATCACCGCACAGACGCCGCGGGGGAAGTAGCGCAGCGTGTTGCGCTCGCCGGGGAGCTGCACCAGCGGCCGGCCCTGCTCGAGCGCGATCGCGCCCGCGGCGTAGTACTCGAGGAAGTCGATCGCCTCGCAAACGTCGCCGTCGGCCTCGGCCCACGGTTTGCCCGCCTCGAGCACGGCGAGCGCGGCCAGCTCCTGACGGCGCTCGCGCATCAGTCCGGCGGCGCGCTGCAGCACCGTGGCGCGTTCCCCTGCCGCCAGCGCCGACCAGGCGGCGAAGCCGGCGTTCGCACGCTCGACCGCCGCGTCGGCGTCAGCGCGCGAGCTGTCCGCCGCGATCGCGACTACCTCCGCCGGGTTCGCGGGGTTGGTCGACACCAGCTCACCCGCCCCGCTGCCGGCGATCCGCAACGGCAGCTTCGCGCGCAGCTCATCGAGTGCGCGTAGCACCTGCGCCCGCACCGCTTCGCGGCGGAACTCGAGCAGCGGCTCGTTGCGGAAGCTGTTCTGAGTGCTCACGGTTTCTCCAGCAGCAGTTCGAGTTCGGCGCCCGTCGTCTGGGCGGCCAGGAACGAGTCGTTGGAAGTGTTCTCGAGCAGCCGCCGCACGAGGTATGCCATGCCGGCGACAAGATCGCCGACCGGGCAGTACACGCGCACGCGCCTGCCGGCGGCTGTGATCGCCGCCGCCGTGTCGTCACCGAGGCCGCGCAGCACCTGCAGCTCGATCGCCTCGGGCGCCAGCCCCAGGTGATCGCTGTAGGCGAGCGCGTGGGCCAGCGAGCGCAGGTTGTGGGAGGCGATCGCGGGCCGCAGCGCCAGACCCTCGGCGCGCGCGTCGAGCAGCCGCCGCGTCAGGTGCTCGTAGTGGCGGTCGCACGAGCGCCGGTCGGTGAACACCGGCGACTCCCAGCCGTGCTGGGCGGCCATCACGACCTCGTGGTCCCAGTAGGCACCCTTGACCAGGCGGATCGTGAACGGCGTCGCGCGCGGCTGCTCGCGCAGCCAGCCGAGCAGCCGCTCGAGCTCCTCCTCGGAGTCGGTCAGATATCCCTGCAGCACGATCCCGGCTGACGGCCCAGTCTCGAACTCGGGTGCGCTGAGCAGTTCGAGCACCAGCTCGGTGATGCTCGCACGCGTGTCGAGCGACTCCATGTCGATGTGCAGATGCGCACCGGAGTCGCGTGCCAGCCGTAGCAGCGCGAGCAGCTGGTCACGTGCCGCCTCGAGCGCTCGCGCCGGCGCGTTGGCCCGCAGGTGCGGGGTCAGCGCGGAGACCTTGACGCTCAGGTTGGCGCGCGGAAGCGGGCCGAGGCCATCGTCCTCGAGCAGCGGATTGCGCTGCCATTCGGCGCTGGCCCGCGCGAGCTCGCGCAGTGTGTCGGCGCAGCGCGCCGCGTAGACGCGGCCCTCGGCTTCGGTCAGCGTCGCCTCGCCGAGCAGATCGAGTGTCACGCAGCGGCCCTGCTGCCACAACGAGGTCAGCTCGGAGGCTGCGGCCGCGGCGTCCTCACCGGCGATGAAGCGATGTGACATCTGGGCGACCCCGAGTGCCGCCGCCGAAGCGGTCGGGAGCTCCAGCGCGCGCCTTCCGACCAGGCTCGAGAGCCTGCGCGCGGTCCCCGAGCCGTCGGAGCCGATGGCGGCCTCCTCGAGGTACTCGTGCAGGTGTCGCACGAGCTCCGCGCGGTCGCGGCAGGCTGGGCGCACGTCGACGAAGCGAAACAGCGCGGCGCGCAGCCGCGGGTCGCCGATCATCGCCTGCATCATCCGTCGCTCGGCGAGCGCCGCCGGGTTGCGCCCGGCGCGCGGCAGCTGCGCGGCGAGCCGCCGTCCCCACGCGTGGACCTCTGATTCGAACCCATCGATCGACATAGACCAATCATTGCTTAGCATGCGGCAGCGTGATCCAATTTCAAGAAGGCCGCGTCGACTCCGGCGACGGCGGCACGCTCGAGGGCGCTATGCGCGAGGAGATGCGCGAGCTCTACGCCGGGCTCGACCTGCAGGGGCCGGATATGCCCAAGGCCGGGCCGGACGAGCTCAACCCGCCCAGGGGCGCGTTCCTGGTCGGCTACGAGGACGGCGTCGCGACCTGCTGTGGCGGGATCAAACGACTCGACGACGCGATCTGCGAGATCAAGCGCATGTACGTGATCCCGGCCGCCCGCGGGCGTGGCGTCGCGCGGATCCTGCTCGAGGCGCTCGAGCGGCAGGCGCGTGAGCTCGGGTACACGGTTGCGCGGCTCGACACCGGCCCCAAGCAACCGGGCGCACAGCACCTCTACGAGTCGGCCGGCTATGACCCGATCCCGAACTTCAACGCCAACCCGGTCGCGACGTTCTTCGGTGAGAAGCGACTCTGACGCTCAGATCTGATCCTTGCGGCGCAGCTCGGCGACCGCGATGTTGGCCGCCAGCAACTCGTCGTGTGAGGTACCGGCATCGATCCAGTAGCCGCCGAGCGTCTCGCAGCGCATCGTGCCCTCGTTGACGTAGACGTTGTTGAGATCGGTGATCTCGAGCTCCCCGCGGGCCGAGGGCGACAGCTGCTTGATGTGCGACCAGACGTGGCTGTCGTACATGTAGATGCCGGTCTGGATCAGGTGCGACTTCGGCTGCGAGGGCTTCTCCTCGATCCCCACGACACGCTCGCCATCCATCTCGATCACGCCGTACTGCTCGGGATGCTCCATCTCGACGCCGAAGATCACGGCGCCGTGCTGCTCGGCGCTGAAGCGCTCGACCGCCGGACGCAGGTCGTCGGTGAAGATGTTGTCGCCGAGCAGCACCAGGGTCTTGTCGTTGCCGATGAACCCTTCCGCCAGGCTGACGGCCTGCGCGAGGCCCCCGGCCTCCTCCTGCAGCTCGTAGGCGAGCTTCAGCCCGAACTCGCGGCCCGACCCGAGCAGCTGGATGAAGTGGCCGGCGTGCTCGGGGTTGGTGATCACCAGCACCTCACGGATCCCCGCCTGCGCCATCGCCTGCAGCGGGTAGTAGATCAGCGGCTTGTCGTAGATCGGCAACAGGTGCTTGTTGGTCACCTTCGTCAACGGACGCAGGCGCGTGGCCTTGCCGCCGGCTAATACAACCCCCTTCACAACGCCTCCCTCGTGAACTAGACGGGTACTACCGCTTCGATCTCGGCGGCCGCGGCACGCACCGCGTCGCGTGCCTCGGTGGGCTCGAGTACGACCGCGTCACCGGCCTCCTTGAGCACGTTGCGCACGAGCCAGTCGAGCCCGGCGTAACCGAAGTCAACGACCACCGAGCCGTCGCTGCCCTCACTGATCACGGTCCGGTCCTCGCGCACCCAGCGCGCGCGATCGGGTGAGATCCAGACACGCGCACGGTTCGATGCGGGCACCTCGCCGGTGCGCAGCCAGCCGTCGACGCCGGTCGCGAAGTCGAGCTCGGGGCGCGGCTCGAAGCGCGTGTCGCTGACCTGCGCGGACTTGATCCGGTCGAGACGGAAGTGGCGCACGGCCTCACGCTCGGGGTCGTAGCTGGCGATGTACCAGCCCTCGAGCCCGTTGACGAGTTGGTAGGGCTCGACCACGCGGGTGCTGAATACGCCCTCGTTCTCCTTGAAGTACTCGAACGACAGCAGCTGGCGCGTCGAGATCGCCTCGCGCGCCTTCGCGGCGATCTCGGCGTCGTCGCCGCCGAGTGCCGCGATCTGCAGGCCTTCGTGAGCCGGGTCTTCTCCGAGCGCCGCGACGACCTTGCGCCGCACCGACGCCAGCGAGCCCTCGGGGATGTGCTCGCCGATCAGGTCGATCGCCGCGATCAGCGCCTTGGCCTCGACCGGCAGCAGTCGCGCCGGCCGCGCGAACGCGTCGCCGTAGGGCTCGGGGTCGACCTCGACGGTGCCGTCGGCCAGGATCTCGGCGTAGAGCACGTAGGTCCCGGCGCCGAAGTTGACGACGTTGAGCACCGCGATGTCCTCCTGCAGCTCCTGCTCGGACAGCTTCAGCCGCTCACGCAGGTCGTCCGCGTGGAGCGTGCGGCCGGAGCGCCCGGAGTCGATCAGGATGCTCGCCAGGGTCACCAGCCGCGCGAACCGCTCGGGCCGGATCACCGCGTCGGCACCGAGGCTCTCGGGCTCGGTAGCGGATGTGTCGTCCTCTGCGCCCGCTGGCGCTGAGGACTCTTCCGGCGCGCTGCGTGGCTCGTGGTCCGCGGCGACCGGCAGCTCGTCGGCGTCGCCGCTGTGGCGCGCCGCGAGCATGTGCACGCGTTCACGCAGCTCGGCCGCCAGCTCCGACGGGCCGACGATCTGCGCGTTGTCGCTCAGGCCCAGCACCCAGGCGATCAGCTGCCTGGCGTTCGAGTAGGAGGTCGTGAAGATGCTGCCGCTGCCGTCGTCGGCCGGGCGCAGCTCGCCGTAGCGGCCGAAATGACGCTGGATCTGCCAGGCGATCTTGCTCGAGATCCAGATCTCGGCGTTGCCGATCGGGTCGCCGAACTGCCACTGGATGCGGTCGGCGTAGCCGCGCGGATCGAAGTCCGACGGCCGCTGGAAGTCGTGCTCGGCCTTGGTCGCGTAGCCGACCTTGCCCTGGATCCGGGAGAGCCGGAAGACGCGGATCGCATCGCGCTCGTGCGAGCATCCGACGACGTAGAACTGGCCGCCCTGGAACAGCAGCTGGTAGGGGTCGACCTTGCGCTGCTCGAGCGAGTCGCGCTCCATCGTGTAGTACTCGAACACGATCGTCTTGCGGCGGAAGATCGCGGTCTCGATCTTGGCCAGCCGCTGGGAGATCTCGTGACCGTCGGCGGCGCCGGTGATGCCCAGCGCGATCGTCTGCTGCACCGGCGAGTCCAGCGGACTCGGGCGACCCCAGGAGATCTGCTGCAGCGCGAGCCGCAGCGGCTCGGCGTAGGCGAACTTGCCGTCGAGCAGCTGCAGCGCGGTCCAGAGCGCGGCGAGCTCGGCGTCGTCGAACTCGATCGGCGGCAGGTGGAAGTTCTCCGGCGGCAGCGAGTACTGCTCCTGCTCGACCTGACCGTCCTGTGGCTTCTCGACCGAGAGCACGATCCCGAGCGCCTCGAGCTCGGAGCGGTCGGCGTAGAAGCGCCGTGCGAAGGCGTCCTCGTTCATCACGCTGTAGCCCTCGACGTCGCGGCGGATCTCGGGTGCGGTCACCGGCCGGCGCTCGGCCATCAGATATGAGATCAGCGACAGCTGGCGAATCAGCTTCTCGGTGTCCTTGGCCATTGCGTCCACTTTAAACGGGGGCCGGTGAACGGCGCGCGGCCGGCGCCGTGGGCTGCCCGCAATTTGCGCTTTTCTCCGGGCCGCGTGACGGGTGCGAGATTGCACGAATCACCAATGCGGTGGGCACAAAGGCCCACGGGACTGCCGCGCGAGAGCTGCTAGGCCGCGAGCCGCGCGCTCTGCGGCTCGGCGCCGGTGACGCCGAAGTAGGCAACGGCGCCGATGCCGTTGTCGTAGCTGCCCCACTGGGCGCCCTCGTCGAGCGCGCGCTCGACGCGGTCGAAGCTGCCGAGCTTCGAACCGAGGTTGTCCGCCATGTGCACGAGCGTCGCCTCACGCGTGCACGGAACCACGGGTGAGCCGTGCTCGAGCGAGCCGTGGTGGCTGAGGATGATGTGCAGCAGCGCCTGGCTCAGCTCGGGCGGGAAACCGTCGACCGCGGCGATCTCGTCGCGCACACGCGCGTAGCCGAGTGCGATCTCACCGTGCAGGCGCCCGGCGTCGGACATCTCGATCTCCTCGCCGACGCGGTGGTAGGCGTCGAGCTTGCCGATGTCGTGCAGCAGCGCGCCGGTCAGCGCGAGATCGCGGTTGACGCCACCGAAGATCGCCGACAGCGCGCTGACGGCCTGCGCCACGGTGAGGCTGTGATCGAGCAGACCGTGGCGGTAGGCGTGGTGGTAACGCTTGGCCGCGGGCGCCTCGCGAAACCGCAGCCAGGTCGGCGCATCCGGTCCGAGCGTGCGCTCCAGCAGCGCACGCAGATGAGGGCTCTGCACGGTCACGATCAGCTCGCGCAGGTCCTGCTCCATCTGCTCCACGGTGCGGGCCGAAGCACTCGACATCTGCGGGCAAAGTTAGTTGTCGCTGCGGACGCCACCGGGGGGCCGTAGGATCGCCGAACCATGAGCAGCACCACGCCGCAGCTGCCCGGAGTGCTGCACACGCTCCAGCCGACGCTGAACCACTATGGCTACCTCGCGGTCGCGGGGCTGGTGCTGCTCGAGGACTTCGGCGTGCCCGTCCCCGGCGAGACCGTGCTGATCCTCGGCGCGGTCTACGCCGGCACCGGGCGCCTCAGCATCGTGCTGGTCGCGCTGCTCGGCTTCCTCGCGGCCGTCACCGGAGACAACATCGGCTTCGCGATCGGGCGCTTCGGCGGGCGTCCGCTGGTCGAACGCTTCGGCCGCTACATCCTGCTGACGCCCGAGCGGCTCGACAAGGCCACCGGCTTCTTCGAGCGCCGCGGCGCCGGGATCATCATCGTCGCGCGCTTCATCGAGGGGCTGCGCCAGGCCAACGGCATCATCGCCGGCACAACCGGTATGCACTGGGCCCGCTTCCTCGCCTTCAACGCGATCGGCGCGGCGCTCTGGGTTGGGCTGTGGTCGAGCGTCGGCTACTTCTCAGGCGACCACATCACCTCGATCTACAACACGGCCACGCACTACAGCCTGCTCTTTGCGATCGCCTTCGGTGTGGTCGTGCTCGCCTATATCGCCTACCGCGTGCGTCGCGCGCGGCTCGCCCGGGATAGCTCCGGGACGGAATGAGGGAAGCGTTTCCCGCTCCCACGGTGGAAAACGCTTCCCGCGTCGCGTGCAGGGTGCGACCGACGCTCGTTCAGGCGGAGCGCAGCAGGCCCTCGGCGCGGGCCCATTCGACCGTGCGCAGGATCGTCTCACGCGCCGGCGTGTAGGTCAGGCCGAGCTCGCGCTCGGCGCGTCTGCCGTCGTAGCGGTGGCCGTGCAGCAGCGTCCGCACCATCTCGCGGCAGACCGGGGGGTGCTTGCCGCGGGCGCGGAACGTGAGTTCTGCGGCGGCGCCGCCGAGCGTCGCCAGCGGGCGCGGCAGCAGGCGCGGCGTGGCCGTCACGCCCGCGACATCGACGGCCAGCTCGAGCAGCTCGGTGATCGGCATGCGGATCCCGTTGAGCAGGTAGCGCTCTCCGGCGGCGCCGCGCTCGGCGGCGAGCAGGTGCCCGGCGACGCAATCCTGGATGTCGACGAGGCTCAGCCAGGTGTCGACGAACACCTTGAGGCGACCGTCGAGGAAGGCGATCAGGAAGCGGCCGGTGCCGCCGGCACGGCCCGGCCCCTGCACCGACGACGGGTTGACGCAGACCAGGTCCTGACCGAGCGTGGCGGCGGCCGCGACGGCCGCCCGCTCACCGAGCGTCTTGCTCTCCTCGTAGTGGGAGAGGTAGGAGCCGCGGTGCGCTACCCATTCGTCGGCGACCGTCCCGGGTGCCTCACCGAGCGTCGCCGCTGACGACGTGTGCACGAGCCGCGGCAGCTTCGCGGCGCCGGCGGCTCTGACGGCGGCGACGGCGCCGTCGATGTTCGCGCGCATCATCTCGGCCGGGTCGCCGACGCAGAACTTGTTGATGCCGGCGAGGTTGAAGGCGAGGTCGCAGCCGGTCATCGCCGCGCTCAGCAGTTGCTCGTCGTAGACCTCACCGCGGCGGACCTCGACTCCGCGCGACGCGAGCTTCGCCGCGCTCTGCTCCGAGCGTGCGAGCGCGACGACCCGGTCGCCGCGCTCGAGCAGCGCCGTGATCAGCGCGGATCCGAGCAGCCCTGACCCGCCGGTGACAAAGACGCGCGCCACCACTCAGCTCCGCAGTGCGTCCGCGGAGGCACGCAGATACTCGATCCCCGACCAGGCGGTGATCGCGGTGACGATCACCATCAGCCACTGGTCGAGGTAGGCCCCGTCGACGATCACGTGCGGGCGCAGGATCGCGACCGCGATCGCCGCGAACTGAGCCGTGGCCTTCCACTTACCGAACAGCGAGGTCTCGAGGTTCGCGCCGCCCGACGCCACCGCGGCGCGCAGGCCGAGGATCGTGAATTCACGGGCGACGATCACGAACGCGACCCAGGCCGAGGCCCGATCGACCGCGACCAGGCCGAGCAGTGTCGTCGCGACCAGCAGCTTGTCGGCCGTCGTGTCGAGGAAGGAGCCGAGTTTGGTGGTCACCTGCCAGCGGCGCGCCAGTCGCCCGTCGATGAAATCGGTCGCGGCGGCGATCAGAAACAGCACCGCCGCGGCCGTCCAATCGTGACCGAGCAGCAGCGCGAGAATGACGGGCGAGGCGATGATCCGCACACTCGTGCCGACGGCAAGCGCACGGGAAGATCGCAACGCGGCAAAGGTTCCGGCCTGCACGCTGCGCAGACTACCCGGGTAACAGATCGACCGCGTGTTGACGCGCGGCGGCGGCGCTCGTGGCCCGCAGCGCCAGCTCGGCCGCCGCGCCTGCGCGTCCGCGATCGATGCCGCGCAGCACCTGTTTGACCGCGGGAATCAGACGCGGCGCCATGCTCAGCTCGTCGACTCCGAGACCGGCGAGCAGTACGGCGCAGGCCGGGTCACCGGCCATCTCGCCGCAGACGCCGACCCAGCGGCCATGGGCCCGTGCGGCCTCGACCGTGGCCCGGATCAGCCGTAGGACCGCGGGCTGAGGCTCGCTCAGCAACGAGCTGAGCTCTGCGTTGCCACGTTCCGCCGCCAGCGTGTACTGCGTCAGGTCGTTGCTGCCGACCGAGAAGAAGTCCACGTGCGCGGCGAGCTCGCCCGCGAGCAGCGCCGCGGCGGGCACCTCGACCATGATGCCCAGCTCGACCGCCGCGTCGACGCCGGTCTCGGCACGGGCTTGCTCGAGCAGGCCGCGCGCGAGTTCGATCTCCTCGAGCGCCGCGACCATCGGCAGCATCAGCTTGAGCGGGTACTCGGCGGCCACGCGCAGCACCGCGCGCAGCTGGGTTGCCAGCAGCTCGGGGTTGCGCAGGCCGACGCGGATCCCGCGCACGCCCAGGAACGGGTTCACCTCGGCCGGCATCGGCAGCGCGGGCAGCGGCTTGTCGGCACCGGCGTCGAGCGTGCGCACGACGAGCGGCCGCCCGTCGAGCGTCCGCGCGATCTCGCGCAGGGCCTCGGCCTGCTCGTCCTCACCGGGCAGGTCCGGGCGTTCGAGGAAGAGCAGCTCGGTGCGTAACAGGCCGACGCCCTCGGCGCCGTGCTCGACGGCCAGCCGTGCGTCGGCGGCACCGGCGATGTTGGCGAACACCTCGATGCGCTCGCCGCTCGCAAGCGTCGCCTGCTCGCCCGCGTGATGCTGGGCCTGGCTCACCTGCGCTCGATGCTCGGCCGCGCGCGTGCCGGCGTCGGCCAACGCGCCGCCCGTGGGCGCGACGACGACCGTCCCGGCGGAGCCATCGAGCAGCAGCTCGGTGCCGTCGCTGACCGCGAGCAGCGCCTGCCCCAGCCCGAACACGGCCGGAATCCCGAGTGCTCGGGCGATGATCGCGGCATGCGCCGTCGCGGACCCGCGTGCGGTCGCGAGTCCGGCGACCCGGCTTGGGTCCAGGCGCGAAGCCTGTGACGGGACGAGCTCGTCGGCGATCAGAATCTGAGAATGAGAATCATTATCGTTTTTTTCCGCGAGGGAGGGCGGCCCGAATTCGGTTGCGATCGCCGCACCGATGCGACGGCCGACATCGAGCACATCGGCGGCGCGCTCGGCCAGCAGCGGGTCATCGAGCCGCCGGTAGGTCGCGGCAACCGCGTCGGCCGCGTCGGCAACCGCGAGCTCAGCGGTGGCGCCCGCCGCGATCGCGGCGCGTGCCGGCTCGAGCAGCGCCGCGTCGTCGAGCAGCGCTAGGTGCGCGTCGAAGATCGCGGCCTCAGCCGTGCCGATGCTCGCCTGCAGCCGGTCGCGGTCATCGCGCAGCTCGGCGCGGGTGGCGGCCAGGCCCCGCTCGAGCAGCGCCAGCTCCTGCTCGGGACTGCCGGCACGGCGGGTGATCCGCGTCGCGATGGCGCTCTCGAGCAGCCGCGAGCGGCCCATGACGATGCCGCCGGAGACGGCGATCCCCGACAGCACGGTGCCGTCGGCGGGGGCCGCGGCGTTGTCGCCGAATCCCGACGCCGCGAGCTCCTGCAGCGCCGCCACCACCGCGGCGGCCTGTGGCCCGGAGGCGAGCACCCGCACGCGGTCGCCACGGCGCGCCGCGAGCCCGACCAGGTTCGTGAGGCTGCGGGCGCTCACGGGTGCACCGCCCCTGGCCACCAGGACCTCCGCGTCATACGCGCTGACCGTCTCCACGAACCTCGCGGCGGGCCGCGCATGGAGCCCGACCGCGTTGCTGACCAGCAGCTCGACCTCGATGTCCGCGGCGACCGCCGCGGCAACGGTCGCGGCGCTCGAAGCGGGCTCGGGATCGCCGCGGCCGATCTGCGCCGTCTTCATCGTCAGCGCGCGGCCGGCCTCGGCGGCCACCTGATCGAGGTTCGCGCCGCCGCCCGCGGCTGCCGCGGCCGCGACAGTGCCCTCGACCAGCGGTGCGGCGCTCAAACGGACGGGCCCACGGGCGCCTTCGAGCAGCTCGACGGCCAGCTCCGCACTCAGCAACGCGCTCCCGAGGTCCATCAGCACGAGCACGCCGTCGGCTGACATGGCACGCTCGATCGCGGCACCGACGCGCGCGGCGCTGGTCCCCAGCACGCCCGGCTCTCCGATCCCGCCCGCGGCCTCGATCGCGAGCTCCGGAGGCGACATCTCGCGCGCGAGTGCGACCACGCCCTCGGCCAGCCCGTCGCTGTGCGAGACGACGACGATCCCCACCACCGCGCGGCGCCCTAGGTGTCGCCGAGCCCGTAGGCGCGGTAGAGGTAATCGATCGGGTGCACCGATGGCAGCCGCGTGCCGTGCGTGATCTGCCAGCGGCAGGTCTCGCTGTCGCAGGCGACGGTGGGCGCGCCGGAGGCGCCGACCTGATCGAACAGCGCGCGCCCGACGGCCATCGCGATCCCGTACTTCTCGGCCTTGAGCCCGTAGGTGCCGGCGATCCCGCAGCAGCGCGCGTTCAGCTCGTGCACGTCGAGCTCGGGGATCAACGCCAGCAGCTCGAGCGCCGGCTTGCCGATCCAGTGGCCCTGCTGCTGGCAGGGGGCGTGGTAGGCGACGCGTTCGGGAAGCGGCCTGAAGTCGGTGCGCAGCTCGCCACGTTGGTGCAGCTCGAGCAGCAGCTCGCAGATGTCGTAGGTGCGCCCGGCGACCCGCGCCAGCTCCGCGTCCGCTTCGAGACTCAGGATCTCGCGTGCCTCGCGCTTGAGCATCAGCGTGCAGCTCGTCGCGTTGCCGACGATCAACGTGTGCTCGTCGGTCAGCTGCGATCCGAGCGCGTGGGCGAGGCGCCGCACCACGCTGCGCGCCTCGTCGAACAGGCCGCTCGATTGCAGCGGCAGGCCGCAGCAGTCCTGCTTCGGCACGACCACCTCGAAGCCGTTGTGCTCGAGTACCGCGACGACGCGCTCGCCCTCCCACGGCTCGTAGTACTCGGTGCCGCAGCCGTGGAAGTAGACGATCCGTTGCCTGCCCGCGGGGCTCGCGTGACCGCGTGCCCAGCGTGAGAAGCGCCGCCCGGCAAAGCGTGGCGCCGGCGCGTCACGGTGCACGCCGAGCAGCTTCTCGCCCAGGATCCGCAGTGGCTTCGAGCGCAGCGTCCAGTTGGCAAGCGGCGCGACCGGCGTGCCGGCGCGGCCGAGCCAGGTCGGTCGCGTGATGATGCGGTCGCGCAGCGGAATGCCCTTCTCTGTCTTCAGCTCGTTGCGCGCCTGGGCGTTGATCTCGGCGATCTTGACGCCCTGCGGACAGACCTGTGAGCAGATCCCGCAGCCCGAGCAGTAGTCGACCGACGCGTCGACACTGGGCTCGCCGGCGACGCGGTAGCGCTCGGACTGGGGGCCGGCGTACTTCGGCCCGGGGAACAGCGGGCTCGCGTTCGAGACCGGACAGGCGGTCTCACAGATCGTGCATTTGACGCAGTGGTCGAGCGACCCGCGCAGCAGCTCGACCTCGATCAGCTCACTCACGCGCTCACCTCCGCGCCGAGCTCGGCCGCCGCGACCTGGGCCGCGCGGTAGCCGCTCGCCAGCGCGATCCCCTCACCCGATGCCTCACGCCACGAGACCGAGCCCGGTAGCGACGCTCCCGCGACGAAGACGTTGGCGGTCCCGGAGGCACGCAGCTCCGCGTCGACGGCCACGCCGGCACGCGCCAGTGGCTGCTCGTCGAAGTAGGAGGCGACGAACTGCCGGCCCTCGGGAACTCCGCGCAGCGGCAGGTCGAGCAGCTGCTCGTGCGCCCGCCAGTGCGAGTCGAGCGTGATCGCGCCCGAGTGAAAGCCGCCAGCGGCAAGCACGAACGCGCGCGCCTCGTAGGTGGTGTTCGAGCCCGCGGTGGCGGTCTGTACCGAGGCCACGCGCTCGCCGTCGCGCTGATGCGCGACGACGCCGGCGCCGAGCACCAGGCGCCCGCCGGCCGCCAGCAGCGCCTGGCGCAGGATCTCGTAGAGCCGCATACCGGGGACCGACGGTGGCAGCGTCGCGACCTCGAACACGCGCCGGCCGAGACGCGCTTCGAGGTCGGTCAGCACCGCGTGCGGGTCATTCAGCCCGAGCGTGGCCGGCAGCGCGACGTGGTCGGCGGATCCGATCAGGGGGGCCAGGCGCGCGCTGAACGCCGCGCGCCACTCGGGGTCGTCGAAGCGGCGCGCGAGCCCGAGCGTGTTGGTATCGGCGCGGTCGAGCTCGAGCTCGAGCGCGATGGCGGTCGCGTCAATCCCGGCGCCGCGCAGATTCTCGGCGCAGAGGCTCGCGTGGAAGTCACGCAGCACCGCGCTGCCGACGACGGCGAGCCGGCCGAGCTGCCGTGAGTCGCCGGCCGCGAACGTCTCGGGTACGAGCGCCGAGGGCTTGAGCGCGCCGACCGCGGTCGGCAGCAGCAGGTTGCGCTCGAGTGAGCCGATGTAGTCGTAGCCCGGCAGCGCACCGCGCGCGGCCGTCGCCACGAACCACTCGGCGGCCTCGGCGATGGCGGTCTGACCGATCAGCGCGTAGGGGTGATCGGGGCGGCTCGCCGCGAGCGCGGCGATCGCCGGCATCGGAGCGGCGACACGGTCCGGCGCGTAGCCGAGCAGATCGATCGTCGCGGGTGCGAGGTGGGTCGAGCCGACCCCCTTGGCGACCACGCACACATCGGCGCCGGCCTCGGCGAGCCGGGTCCCAGCCACCAGACCGGCGGTGCCGGCGCCGATCACGACCACGTCGTAGCGGCGGCGCCTCATCCGGCGTGCTCCGGCAGATGACCCACATCGAGCACTCCGTGATAGATCCATTCGTCGAAGCGGACCTGACGCAGCTGATCGCCGTAGAGGATCGGCCAGACACCCTTCCAGCGCTCCTCCAGGAAGGCCGTCAGTGACGCGTCGGCCTGCTCGGCGCTGAGCCCGCCGGCGGCGTGCATGACCCCGGCCGCGCGGTAGATGCAGAAGCCGCCCTGACACGGACCCATGCCGAGCCGCAGCCGGCGGCGGATGTCATCGAGGTTGATCGAGCCGCTGTCCTTGAGCGCCTGCTCGAGCTTCTCACGCGCGACCAGCTCGCACTCGCAGATCACCTGCTCGTCGCGCAGGTGCTGCTCCTTGCGGGCGAGTCGTTCGCCGAGCCGGTAGTTGGCCCCGGTCTCGGATCCCGGCAGCGGCTGCGTGGCGGTGCTGCACGCGGCCGCTCTGCCGAGCATGTCGCAGACGGCATCGACGGTGTCCTGCGCCATCAGCCGGAAGGTCGTGATCTTGCCGCCGGTGATCGTCACGAAGCCGTCGACGCCGTCGCGCGTGCGATGGTCGAGCAGCGCGTGCGCGCGGGTCACGTCGCGGGTGTCGGTGTTGGCGGCCTTGGCGTCCTCGAACAGCGGGCGCACCCCGGTCCAGACACGCAACGCACGGGCCTTGCGGAAGCCGGGCACCAGCTTCTCGCCGTCGTCGAGAATCTGGTCTACCTCGGAGGCCGCGACCGTGAGGTCGTCGGGGTCGTCGGTGTGCTGGTCGGTGGTGCCGATCACCGAGACCGTCCGGATCGGCACGAGGATGTCGCCGTCGGTCGGCATCTGACAGCGGTTGATCACCGTGTTCACCAGCCGGTGGTTCATCGCGATCATGATGCCCTTGCCCGGGATCACGCAGATGCCCTCGATCCCGGCCAGCTTCACGATCTGCGCCGCCCAGGCGCCCGATGCGTTCAGGGTGAAGCCGGCCTCGATGTCGAGCTCCTCCCCCGACAGCTCGTCGCGCACGCGCGCGCCCGTGACCGCGTCGCCATCCTTGTGCAGGGCAACCACCGCGTGGTAGGTGAGCACCCGCGCGCCGTGCTGCGCTGCGCCGCGTGCCAGCGACCACACCGTCTTCCAGGCGTCGATCGACGCGTCGGGCACCGTGAAAGCGCGCTTGATGCCGGG
>DATASU010000108.1:0-25716 GCA_036269095.1 Solirubrobacteraceae bacterium | reverse complement strand
AGGCCGGTGATCGGCGACCTGCACGAGCCGTTGCTCGGCATCGCCCCCGAGCAGATCGCCAAGCTCAACGAGCGCCCGATCACGCACTTCTTCCACCTCGCGGCGATCTACGACATGACCGCCGGCGCCGAGGTCAATCAGCTCGCGAACATCGAGGGCACGCATCATGCGCTCGAACTCGCGGATGCGATCGGCGCGCGGCTGTTTCACCACATATCGTCGGTCGCGGTCGCGGGCCGCTACCGCGGTGTCTTCACCGAGGACATGTTCGATGTCGGCCAGCCACTCCAGCACCCATACCACCGCACTAAGTTCGAATCCGAGCGGCTCGTGCGCGAGACGGCGACGATGCCGTGGCGGGTGTACCGGCCGTCGATCGTCGTCGGCGACTCGCGCAGCGGTCGTATGGACAAGGTCGACGGGCCCTACTACTTCCTGCCGCTGCTGCGCCGCGCCCAGCGACTGGTCCCGGATTGGCTGCCGCTGATCGGTCCGGAACTCGGCAACACGAACATCGTGCCGGTCGACTTCGTCGCCGCCGCGCTCGACCACATCGCGCACGCGCCCGGCCGCGACGGCCGGGCCTTCCACCTGACCGACCCCAACCAGACACGGGTCGTCGATGTGCTCAACACGTTCGCGAAGGTCGCCGGCGCGCCGCAGTTCGCCGTCACCGTCGATCCGGGGCCGCTGTCGCGGCTGCCGCGCAGCTTCGCCTCGGCGATGATGGCACTCCCGGGCGCGCACGTCGCCCGGCGCGCGCTGCTCGCCGAGGTCGGCGTGCCCGATGAGATCGTCGACTACATCGACATGCCGACCGAGTTCGACACAACCGCGGCGCGCCAGGCGCTCGCCGGCTCGGGAATCGAGGTTCCGCCGCTCGACAGCTACGCGACCAAGCTCTGGGAGTACTGGAAGCGCCATCTCGATCCGGAGCTGCTGCAGCACACCAGCATCACGAGCGCGGTGACGGGCAAGACGGTACTGATCACCGGGGCCTCGAGCGGGATCGGCAAGGCCACCGCGCTGTTGCTCGCCCGCACCGGCGCGACCGTGCTGCTGGTCGCCCGCGGCGTCGACCAGCTCGAGGACACCTGCCAGGAGATCATCGGCAGCGGTGGCTCGGCCTACATGTACCCGGCCGACATCTCCGATCCCGACTCGGTCGACGCGCTGATCGAGCGGGTCCAGGCCGAGCATCCGCGGATCGACGTGCTCGTCAACAACGCCGGACGATCGATCCGGCGCTCGATCGCGCTCTCCTACGACCGCTTCCACGACTTCGAGCGCACGATGCAGCTCAACTACCTGGGCACGATCAGGCTGATCATGGGCCTGCTGCCAAGGATGCGCGAGCAGCGTTCCGGCCACGTGATCAACATCTCCTCGATCGGTGTGCAGACGAACCCTCCGCGGTTCTCCGCCTACGTCGCCTCGAAGTCGGCGCTCGACGCCTGGACGCGGGTTGTCAGCTCGGAGTGCATCGCTGACAACGTGCATTTCACGACGATCCACATGCCGCTGGTCAAGACGCCGATGATCGCGCCGACCAAGCTGTACGACCGTTTCCCGACGATCTCGCCCGAGCAGGCCGCTGAGATGATCGCCGAGGCGATGCGTACACGGCCCAAGACCGTCAACACTGCGCTCGGGACGGTCGGCGAGGTCGGCTACGCGCTGTTCCCGAAGCTGATCGATCAGGTCCTGTCGACCGCCTACAAGGTCTTCCCGGACTCAGCGGCGGCGCGTGGCGGTAGCGATCCCGCCGAGCGTGCCTCGACCGAGCAGGCACTGTTCGCGAAGCTGATGCGCGGCGTGCACTGGTGAGCCTGACGCCGGCACGCCGGGCTGCGCTTCAGCGCTGATCGAGCAGCAGGCCCTCGCGCAGCCCGCCGCGCCCGATCTCAAGCGGCGCGCCGAACAGCTCTGAGACCGCGCGCAGGATCAGCAGTCCGCCCGCGAGCAGGCGAGCGCGCTGCACGTCGACCCCGAAGCTGCGGGCGAAATCGACCGCGCTCACGCGTTGTGCCGTCGCCAGCAGATGGTCGAGGCCGCCGACGTCGAGCACCGGCCCGGCCAGCAGCCGCAGCGACGTCGCACTGCCGCCGACCGCGACCAGCCGGCGCACTTCGGGCGGCGGCTGGACGCCGGCAAACACCGCCTCGGTCTCATGCATCGCCCGCTCGAGCTCGGTCGCGGTCGGCGGATCCGATGGCAACCATCGGTGCGTGACCTCGCTCGAGCCGAGCGGCAACGACACCCACCAACGCACCTGGCCGGGGGCGTCGCCGACGACGAGCTCCGAGGATCCACCGCCGACGTCGACCACGCCGAGGTCGGTCTCGTCGCCCGCGCCCGCGGCCCAGGCGGCGCCGATGAACGCCAGCCTCGCCTCCTCGGCGCCGCTCAGGATCTCGAGCTCGAGTCCCTCACAGGCACCGTCGATCAGTCGCCGCAGGGCGTCGCCGTTGGCGGCGCGCCTGATCGCCGCGGTCGCGACGCAGCGCACCTCCTGCGCACCGAGCTCGCGGGCCAGCTGGTACTGCGTCACGATCGCCTCGAGCACCTCGTCAAGCTTTGCCGCGGGGATCGCGCCGCGGGCGTCGATCGAGCGGCCGATCAGCGTGAACGCCCGCTCCTGACGCTGCTCGACCAGGCCCACGCCGTCACAATCGGCCACCAGCAGTCTGGTCGTATTGGAACCGATGTCGATGCAGGCGCGGCGCAAGAGGCCGTTACGCTAACGCCCCGGCGCTGCCCCCGCCAACTCTGGCTCGGCGATTGGAGCTGGCGTTACCGCGGCGCGAGCCGCGGGGATCAGCAGCCCGGCGATCGCGGCGACGACCAGGAAGCCCGTCGCCATCCAGTAGGTGTCGATGAAACCGCTGACCGTCGGCAGCCCGTGCATCACGTTGTCCGCGATGAAGGTCGCCGATACCTGGCCGCCGAGCGCCCCGCCGAGGGTGCGCATCACGGTGTTCATGCCGCTCGCCACACCGGTCTGATGCGGCTCGACCGCACCGACGATGAGATTGCCAAGCGCCGCGAACGCGAACCCCATGCCGATGCCGAGCAGCGCGCAGCTGGTCAGGATGTCGTACGGGTGCCGGTGCTGGACCGCCGACCACACGAACGCCAGCGCGGTGATCGCGGAGCCGACGACGAGCGCCGATTTGGAGCCCCAGCGACGCGCGACGCGACCGGTGACGCTGCCCAGCGCGCCCATGCCGATCGCCGCGGGCAGCAGGTACAGACTCGAGTCGACGACCGAGGCTCCGAACCCGAAACCGGTGCTCTTGGGCAGCTGCGCGAACTGCGGGAAGACGATGAACGACGAGTACATGCCGCCGCCGATCAGGAAGGCGGCGAGGTTCGTGGTCCAGACTCCGCGGATCCGCATCATCGTCATGTCGACCAGCGGTTGATCGCTGTGGACCTCGATCGCGACCCACAGCCCGATCACCGCCAGACCGCCGACCATCAGCGCCAGCGACTTCGGACTGCCCCAGCCCCAGATCGTCGTCTGCGCGATGCCGATCAGCAGCAGGCTCATCCCGATCGTCATCACCGTCGCCGCCAGCCAATTCACCCGGCCCGGCGCGCGCACCGGCGACTCCGGGATCCAGCGCCAGGTGCAGACCGCCGCGACGATCGTGACGGCCAGCGGGATCCAGAACAGCCAGTGCCAGCCAAGCTGTTCGGAGATGATCGCCCCCAGAACGAGACCGAGGCCACCGCCGACCCCGAGGATCGACGACATCAGGCCGATACTGCCGGCGACCCTGTCACGCGGGAATTCGTCGCGCGCGATCGAGAACGCCAGCGGGAAGATGCCTCCGGCAACACCCTGGATCACGCGCGCCACGATCAACAGCGCCAGCGAGTTCGAGACCGCGGCGAGCAGCGTGCCGAACACCAGAACCACCAGCGTCCACAGCAGCAGCTTCTCCTTGCCGTAGATGTCGCCCAGCCGCCCGATCACGGATGTTCCGACCGACGCCGACAGCAGGAATGCGGTCAGGATCCAGGTCGCCCCCGTCTCCGACGTGTGCAGGGTGTGCTGGAACGTCGGCAGCGCCGGGATCACCGCGGAGGAAAGCACCGAGTAGGCGAGCCCCGCGCTACAGAGCACCGCGAGGATCACGTTGGGGTGAACGTCGTGCGTGCGGTGAGGAAGGTGCTGGTGGTGGTGCTCGGACGGTTCGAGCGAGGGCTCTGAGGACATATTGATACTGTACCGGAATGGTCATTCCGGTAGCTTCGTGGCTCGACGACGACTGGCCCGACGTCCTTCCCGGCCGCAACTGGTCGGCGCTCAGCACGGAGGAGAAGCACGAACGGATCCTCCATGCCGCCGGGCGCGTGTTCGCACGCGAAGGCCTTGACGCCTCGATGCCCGCCGTCGCCGCCGAAGCCGGTGCCGGGATCGGCAGCCTCTACCGCCAGTTCCCGTCCAAGCAGGACCTGATGGCTGCGCTCGTGGTCCGCCGGCTGCTGCAGACAGAGGCCGCCGCAGCGCAGGCCGCGGCACAGCCGGGTGACCATTGGCAGGCGTTGAAGGAGATGCTCTGGGTGACGGTCGAGCGTCACGCCGCCGACGACTTTCTCGGCATGGCCTGGACCCAGGTCGAAGAGCACGAGCAGGTTCAGGTCGCGGCCAGCGCCACCACTCGGGCGTTCGCGCGGGTGATCGACCTCGCCCGCGCCGAGGGCGGGATCCGACCCGACGCGACCGCGTTCGACATCCGCATGCTGTTCGCCGCGACGCGGGCGTCGCGCCAGGTCCACCCTGACGCCTGGCAGCGCGTGCTCGAACTGATGATCGACGGGCTCGCCGCGAGCCCCATTGGCTAGGCGGCCCTGAGCGCCGCGGATTCGCCGCCGCGCGACCAGCCGCCGCCGTCGACCAGTGCTCCGAGGATCTGCCCGAGGCTCGAGCGGAAGAAGTGGTGGCCCTCGTCCGGGTCGACGAACACGCGGCAGTTCGGCAGCGCCGCCGCCAGCTGCAGCGCGTGCTCCACCGGCACGAGCGGGTCACACGCGCCGTGCCAGAGCTGAACCTCACAGCCGACGACGCTCGGATCGAAGCCCCAGCCGTGCGCGTAGGTCAGAAAGTCGTCGATCAGACCGCCGACACCGCCGCTGGCCGCGTCCAGGAAGCTGGTGGAGGCCGCGCTGCCCTCCCGCGAGCTCGTGAGCCGCGCGCGCTCGCCCGGGGCCGCGTGGGCGGCGATCACAGCGGTGATCAGCCGCGGATGCTCGGCGAGCAGCGGGAGCACGGCGTTCCCGAGCATGCGCGCAAGCTCGGGCGCGGCGGCCAGCGCCGTCAGTGGCAGGCCGATGCGACGGCGCAGCCCGGGCGTGCGGTGGGGCATGCAGAACGGCGACAGCGCGCTGCACAGCGCGATCCGCTGCACACGCGCGCCGAGCTGATGCGCGACCGCAAGCGCGTAGGGCCCGCCGGCGGAGACGCCGAGCAGCGAGAAGCGCTCGAGCCCGAGCAGATCCGCGAGCTCGGCGACGTCGCCGGCGAAGTCGAGGATCGTCCTTCGCGGCTGCGGGTCTGAGCCGCCCACCCCCGGCCTGCTGGGCGCGATGAAATGCACTCCGGCGCGATCGACGATCCGCTCGAGGTCGATCGTCGCCTCGACCGGGGTGCCGATCGCTCCGTGGCAGTAGATCACCGGCCGTCCCGCCGGCGATCCGATCGAGCTAAACGAGAGACTCCGCCCGTCTCGCAGAACGAGCTGGTCACGGGAATCGAGCGGGCGCAAGCGCATCAGACGAGGTGCGGAAAACCCCTGCTCAGCGAAAGATAGACGGCTCCGGTGGCGAAGTTGTGACGTCTTGGATAAGCGTCCGCAGCGCCGCGACGAACTCTGCGGGCCGTTCGACCATCGGCACGTGACCGGCGGCCGCGATGCGGACAACCGCGGCGTCGGGTCGCGCCTCGAGCAGATCCTCGAGCGCGCGGATCGGGACGGTACGGTCGGCCTCACCCCAGATCACGCCCAGTGGCATCTGTGTGTGCGCGAGCGGCAGCCGCAGATCAGCGGAAGTGATGGTCGCGAGCGCCGGCGCCGTACGTTTGGCCGCGGCCGAGGCCTCGATCATCTGGCGCGCCGTCGTCGGCGGCAGCTCCGCCGCGTCGGCCGCCGTCAGCACCAGCAGCAACCGGCGCCCCCACCACGTATCGGTCAACGGCGCGGCGCCGCGGCGCGCCGCCAGCACCGCGTCGGCACTCGCAGCGAGCAGGTTCGAGATCGCCGCCGGGAGCGGTCGCAGTCCCGCCGGCGCGACCAGCACCAGCCGCCGCACGAGCTGCGGGTAGGCGGCGGCGAGCGTGATCGAGATCCCACCGCCGAGCGAATGGCCGACGAGATCGAACGGTGCGCTGATGCCGGCCTCAGCGAGGCCGGCGACGATCTGGTCGGCGACCTCGCGCAGCGCGAAATCGTCGCCCACCGGGGCCGAGGCGCCGAACCCCGGAACGTCAAGCGTCACCACCCGCCGTGTACGCGCGAGCTCGTGCACGACCAGTTCCCAGATACTGCGATCGGTCGCGATCCCGTGCACCAGCACCAACGGCTCGCCGGTCCCAAACTCATCCATGGCCAGCAAGCCGGGCATCAGTGGATCGTATAGTCCGCGGGGTATGGCCGACTCGTCTGAAGCCTTCGCGCTGCGCGGCGACGAGCACCGCGACGGTGCCTTCGTCCGCCAGACGAGCCGCTTTCGTAACTGGGTCACCGCCGACGGCTCGAGCGGCTTTGCCCCCGAGGCGGGCCGCTACCACCTGTATGTCGCGCGCGCCTGCCCCTGGGCGCATCGCACGATCATCGCGCGGCGGCTGATGGGCCTCGAGGACGCGATCACGATCTCATTCGTCGATCCGATCCGCGACGACCGCGGCTGGGCGTTCACCGAACCGGGACGCTACGAGGACCCCGTCAACGGCTTCGGCCTGCTCTCCGAGGCCTACCTCGCGACCGATCCCGGCTTCGCCGATCGGGTCACGGTCCCGGTGCTCTGGGACCGTGAGCGCGCGACGATCGTCAACAACGAGTCGGCCGAGATCCTGCGGATGCTGTCGACCGTCTTTGCCCCGCTCGCCGCGCACCCCGTGGTGCTGTATCCCGACGCGCTCGCGCCCGAGATCGACGCGCTCAGTGACCGTATCTACGACGGGCTCAACAACGGCGTCTACATGGCCGGCTTCAGCACGCGCCAGCACGTCTACGAGCACGCCGTGCTCGGCGTCTTCGCGATGCTCGACGAACTCGACGCGCGCCTGGCGACCAGCCGCTTCCTGTTCGGCTCAACCCCGCTCGAGACCGACTGGCGGCTGTTCACGACCCTGATCCGCTTTGACGCCGTGTACCAGATCCACTTCAAATGCTCGCTGCGCAAGATCGCCGAATACCCGCAGCTGTGGCCCTACCTGCGCGATCTCTATCAGTGGCCCGGCGTCAGCGACACCGTCTCCTTCGACGAGATCCGCACGCACTACTACCGCACCCACGGCTCGATCAACCCCAACGGCATCGTCGCGGTCATGCCCGCGCTCGACTTCGACGCGGCGCCCGCGCGCGAATCGCTCTGAGGGCGCCCCGCTGGGCGCCCTCAGGAGATGCCGCTCAGTCCAGTTCGACCTGGTAGATCCAGGCCACCAGCGTCTTCCTGCCGGCCAGTGGCAACCACGCGACCGCGCCCTGTCCCTCCAAGGTCTTCGTGTGGACCAGGAGGGTGAGCGTCTGGCCGGTCCTCACCACCGTTGGAACTGCGCGCCTGTCCTTCATGCTCAGGCTTGCGCGGATGAAGCGGTACTGAGCGTCCTCCACCTGAAACGCGCCAGCCGAGATCGGGATCGTTCCCTTCACATCCGCGAAGGTCACCGAGAACGTCGAGGGCACAAGCCTTCCGGCCGGCCAGACACCGGTCTCGGCGTACTTAGTCACGTAGCTGGGAACCGACGGTCCGACCGCGGTGACGTCCACCGTGCCGGTCGGCAGCTCGGCGCGCACGGTGTATCCCTGCTCCTCGCCGAGAACCGGCTTTTGAGCAGTCGCCACCTCGTACTGCGGCTTACTCGCGATGGCCGTCGGCGGTAACCAGCTCGGGAGCTTCCCATAGGTGTTGTCCACGGCCTTGCTGCCACCACCCGCCGTTAGAACCAACACCACCGCAACTGCCGCGGCCACCGCTACAGCTGCCGCCGCCAAAAACGCCCAGCGGCGGCCGGGACCAAAGGCCCGGCCGCCGCGGTCGTCAGATGGCGTGGCATCGAATGCGCCACTGGTCATCTGAGTACCTCTGCTTCTACTTCTTTAGTTTGATCGACACCGGCGTGCCGCTGCGCACCTCTTTGCCGCCCGAGGGCGCGCTTGACACGACCGAGCCCGATCCGGAGACCGCGCCGACTTTCAGCCCGTCGGCCCTGATCGCCTTCTCGGCCTGCGCTTTCGTGTAGCCCTTCAGCTGGGGCACGATCGCGTCGATCTTGGTCACCGTCACGGTCGGCCCTGGCACGGTGACCGTGCTGCTGTTGTCGGTCTCATGGTCGACCGTGGTCGTGTTGTTGTTGTTGACCGTCGTCGTACCACCCGGAACCGTCACCGTCGAAGTTGACGTGACCGTCTCGGTGTACCCGTCGATGGCCTTGACATCGAAGATGTCGTGGCCGAACGGTGCGAGGCCCGGCTGAGACGCGAAGCCGAGGTAGGGCCCGTCGAGGCTCGTCTCGGTGGTGCTGCCGGGCGTGATCCCGCCGGTCAGGTCGTTGGTGCCATTGCTCTGCTCGCCGAAGACGTCCTCGATCGTGCGTAGCAAGCTGTAGTGGTTGTAGTAGGTGTTGCTGACCGTGCCCGGCTTGGTGAATGGGCTGATCACGACCGCGCCAGCATCCCCACCGCCGAGCGTCGCGTCGTATGGATCGAAGAACGGATCGTTCGACGTCACGGCGCTGTCGGGGGAGGTGTCGCTGACCACGTATGCGACCTGCGAGCCAGCCGCGCCACCCAGGGCGGTCACCGGGTTGCCCAGGCTGTCGACCAGCGGCACGTTTGAGGTGAACGCTGAGGTGGCGCTCGTCGAGTCGCCGGCGTTCGGCGAGTTCGTGACCTGGCCTACGTACACGCAGCCGTTGTTGCCGTCAGACGGCAATGTGAAGTACGTCGCCGCGGCACCGCAGTTCGAGGCGCTGATCGCGTTCCCCGCGACCGAGGTCACCTCCGCCCCGTCGTAGACCTCCGAAACGCCGGTCTCGCTCTCGAGCGTGCTGCCGTAGCTGTTTCCGCTCGTCACGTTGAGATCGAGCGTCTTCGCGGAGTTCTCCGGGAAGTTGCCGTTCGCCTGGTCACCCGGCTGACAGTGGCCGTTCGTCGCTGTCGGCGCCGTAAACGAAGCCCAGTTTCCGCCGGTTCCCGCTCCGTTGACCGCACAGGCCACGAGGTCGTTGCCACCGGCGGCGTTGAGCGCCGTGACCTGGGCGCTGGTCGGCTCATCGAGGTAGGCCATGTTGCCGGGGCCGCCGGAGAGCACCTGTCCGCTCAATGCGGACTTGACGATCGTCGCGTTGGGACCGGTCGGCTCCCAGCTCAGGGAGCGGCCGTACAGCGTCTCACCGGCGGCATCGTTCTGCAGCGAACCCGTAGCGTCCGCTGTCTGAAGCTGCGAGGTCGCCTGGCTGTCACCTGAGTAGGTGAACGGCGGGTAGGCCTCGTCGTAGGTGACGACGATCATGCCGTTCTGCTTGAAGGCCGGCGACGCCTCGATCTCCGGGATCACGACCGACAGGAAGGCGCTCTCTGCAACCGTGCCGCCGGTGTTGTTTGTGGCCGCGGGAATCGTGGTCGAGGTGTTGTAGGTCGGGAAGCCGGCCGATTCGCCGGTCAGGTTGTTGCCGGTGCAGGTGGCGTCGTGGCCGTTGGAGCAGTTGTCCGGGACGATGTAACTCAGGTCCGGGGTCGAACTGGTGGTCTGCAGGTCGTTGTAGAGGGTGTCGTCGGGCCCGAACAGAGCGCCGGAGTGGGAGGAGTTGCAGAGGCTGCCGTCGATGGCGCCACCGGTTGTATCCGCCGTGCCGGTGAGCGAGCCGAACCATGACAGCGGGTTGTGCTTGGCGACGTAGGAGTCGACGATGCCGCTGGTCGATGTGTAGTTGACGTTCGCCGTGACGTCCACGCCTGCTGCCGGACTCGAATAGTTGCCGTTCGTGTCAGGCGCGCCAACGACGCTTGCGTCGGGAGCACCACAGTCGGAGTATGTCTCCGCCGCACCCGCGTTGTAGCCCGCGTCCTGGTTGCTGTGGGGCGCAACCAGGGTCGTGCCACCACTCGCCGCGATGCCACCGTCCAGGTCCTGCGCGTAGACCTTCCAGGACTTGCCGGCAGTCTGGAGCTGGTTGAAGACGGTGTTCACCGAGGACGGGTACACGCAGCCGTTGTCCCCGAAGGGAGCGTCGGGACCGGCATTGGACTCAAGCTGTCCGAAGTCAGAGTTCGTCGCGGGCGTGCCGCTGGTGTCGACGCTTCCGTCCATGGCGTCGTAGTTGGGGCAGTCGTCCTGATCGTCCTCCTGCGGCGCCTGGCCCGAGACCATCGAGATGTAGTTGTCGAGGCTCGAGTGGCCGGTGCCGTAGTAGTTGGTGAGGTCCGCGCCCTGACTGGGAAGATTCTGGAGGTAACTGCTCTGCGTCCCTTCGAGCGGGGAGAAGCTGTCGGTGTACGCGTGGTTCTCGAGGACGATGACCCACACGTGCCCGATCGTTCCGGGGCTGACCCCGAGACCGTCGTCGGAGGGCGCCTTATAGCCAGTTGGGGCTGACTGCCAGGCGGAGTTGTACGCGCTGGTCTGAGTTGGCAGGTCGCTTGCGGCCAGCGCGGAGACGCTGAAAGCGAGGGCGCCGGCGACGGCCACGGCCGTGCCTGCGGCAACGTTGCGAGGCCTGCGGAACCTGCCGCGGGCGCCTGAAGACCCCGCCCTACCTGAACGCGAGAAACTCTTCACGAAGAGCTTTCCTTTCTCTTACTTCGGGCTTAGTGACAGCTACGGCATTGGATCCTCCGCCCCCGCGGTTTCCTGGTTGTGGCCAGCCTGTGATCGAGATGTTTCTTTGCGAATCAACTCGTTCACAAATCAGACTGATCTGTGAGGCCCGTGGGCCCTAGCGTTGCCCTGCGATGAAGTCCGCAGTCGCAGCCCTGCTCATGGCGGCCGTGCTCGCTGGGTGTGGCAACAGCTCACACGCCGCCGACCCGCCGCGAACGACCACGACAACCGCACTTGGCACCGGCGGCACCGCCGGTAGACGCGTGTCCGCCAACTACGTCGCGCCGGTCGTGACGATTCAGCTCGCACAGCCACTGGCCCACTACACGGTCTACGTCGACGATCTGCTGACGCTGCTGCACGGCCAGCTCGCGACCCTCCACGCAGCGGCGCTGCGAGGCGACCTGTCCGCGGCAGAGGCTGACTGGAGCACCGCCCATTTCACCTGGCTGGAGCTCGGTCAGGATGACAGCGCCTATGGCGCCTTCGGCGAGCTCGGGCAGCAGATCGACGGCATGGCCGCGGGCCTGCCGCACACCGTCCACAGCCCCGCTTTCACCGGCTTCCACAGGATCGAGCTCGACCTATGGGGTCATCACAGCGGCACCGCGGCAGCGGCCGACATCGCACATCTCGCCGTCCTGGTTCGGCGACTGAGGCCGGCTGAGGTCCAGCGTGACCTGCCGCTCACCGCTCTGGGGGTCGATGCCTGGGTGCTGCGCTGCCACGAGATTCTTGAGGACGCCCTGCGCGACTCACTCAGCCAGAACGATGACTACGGCTCAAACAGCGACCTTGGAACGCTCGCGGCCGATGTCAACGCCACCCATGAGATGCTCGCGGTGCTGGCACCGCTGATCGAAGCAAGGAGACCGAAGATCGTGCCTTCAGCGACCACCGACCTGCGCGTGCTCACGCGGGAGATCGAGGCGGCCGGGGGACCGGCCGCGCATCGCAACCTCCGCGCCATGCCGCTGCGCCAGCGCCAGGCACTCGAGGAGGCGACCGGCGCCGCCGTCGAGACGCTCGCTCCTGTCTCGGAAATCCTCCAGGTGACGGTTCCCGGCTCATGAGCACCGACGGCCAGAACGACAAGCTCGATCGCCGTGGGTTCCTGGCACGCGCCGGACTCGGTGCCGTGACCGCGGGCGCCGCTGGCGCGGGGATCCTCGGACCGGGCTCCACCGCTGATGCCGCCGGTGGTCAGCGGACCACCGGCACAGCCGATGACGCACTGCTGAGAGACGCGCCGATCGTGATCCCGCGCGGCGATCCGACGCTCGCGGCGGTGCCGTTCCATGGCGAGCATCAGGCCGGCATCACGACCCCGAAGCCGCCGGCCGGGGCGTTCGCGTCGTTTGATGTGACCGCGCAGAGCCGAGCTGAGCTGATCGAGCTGCTGAAGACGCTCAGCCAGACGGCACGGTTCCTGACCGGCGGCGGCACGCCGCCCGCGCCGACCGTCGACGCGCCGCCGGCCGACAACGGCACGCTCGGGCCGACCGTTCCGGCGGACGCGTTGACGGTGACCGTCGGTTTCGGCAGCACGCTGTTCGACCAGCGCTTCGGCCTGGCCGACCGCAGGCCTCTGCGACTCAAGCCGATGCTGCCGTTCCCCAACGACAACCTCGATCCGGCGCAGACCGGTGGCGATCTGCTGATCCAGCTGTGCGCCGGCAATCCCGACACGACGCTGCACGCGATGCGCCAGATCACCCGCGCAACCCGCGGCGGCCTGGCTTTGAACTGGAGGCTCGAGGGCTTCACCTCCCCTCCACGGCCGTCCGGCGTGCCACGCAACACCTTCGCGTTCAAGGACGGGATCGCAAACCCCGATGTCGGCGACGAGGCAGTCGCCAACCGGCTGCTGTGGGTGACCGACGGGACCGGTGAGCCGGCCTGGGCGACCGGCGGCAGCTACCACGTGGTCCGCATCATCAAGCAGTTCGTCGAGTTCTGGGACCGCGTGTCGCTGGCCGAGCAACAGCAGATGATCGGCCGCTTTCGCGACTCGGGCGCGCCGCTCGACGGCTCGGCCGAGGGCGACATCCCCAACTACAAGGCTGACCCGCTCGGCTACGTGATCCCGCTGACCGCGCACATCCGCCTGTCGAACCCGCGCACGCAGGCAACCGAGGACAGCCGCATCTTCCGGCGCGGCTACAACTACGACCGCGGTGTCGACCTCAACGGCAACATCGACGTCGGGCTCGTGTTCAACTGTTTCCAGCAGGACCTCGAGCGCCAGTTCATCGCCAACCAGACACGTCTGATCGGCGAACCGATGGTCGACTACATCAGTCCCATCGGTGGCGGGTACTTCTTCGCGGTTCCCGGCGTACGCGACGCTCAGGACTGGTACGCGAGCCGGCTGTTCGCGTGAGCTCGCCGGTGAGCGGGCCGACCGACGCGTCGCGCGAACCCTGATGTGACGCCGCCGCGGTCGCGACGTCGGTCGCGTAGCTGTGTCGCGCTTTGAGCATCGCGAAGCCGCCGGCAAACAGCGTCGCGAGCAGAATAAGGAACGCGACCTCGAGACCGCGCGCCTCACCGGGACTGACCGTGCCGATCTTGTGGGTGCCCGGCAGCGCCGGATGCACGCTCGATTCGGCGATCCCGCCGATCAGCGCAGCGAGCTCACCGAAGATCAGCGGCGCCAATGCCTGCGCGAGCGAGCGCAGGAACGTGCGCACGCCCTCGGCGCGGCCCCAGAGTCCCGCGGGCATGATGTCGAGCCGCGCGGCGTCGAGCGGCGGATTCGCCGCGGAGATCAGCGCCGCACCGAGCACGTCGAACCACACCGCGGGCGTCAGGTGGTGCGAGACCAGTCCGGGGATCAGCAGCAGGCCCGCGGCGATGTAACAGACACCCGGTATCCAGACGCGGCTGTTCAGCATCCCGCGACGTACGAGCTCGTCGGCCAGCCAGCCGCTGAACAGCGTGCCGAGCAGTGCACCGATCACCAGCAGCGCCAGCACCAGCTGGGATTCGGCCAGCCCGACGTTGTAGTGCTTCTCGACGAACACCAACGCGAAGGTCTGCAGGCCGGCGAAGTAGAAGTACCCGAGCGATGAGCTGATGATCATCATCACGTTCGTGGGGATCCGCATCACGTAGCGCACCGAGTCGGCGAGCGTCATCGTGCGCGGGTCCTCCTTCAGGATCAGCTCCGGGTCGGCCTGCGCACCGAGGCGCCGCGCTGCGCGCTGGGCGACATCCTCGACCTTGGTCGGCATCTGATCGGGCTCGAGCCACTCATCGCGCGGTCTCGCGCGAGCGCGGGCCGCTGCCTCGACGAGATCTTCGACGCCCGGTTCGAGGTGGCTCTGGCCGCCACGCAGCGGCTCGGGGACCGTGCGATAGAGCTCGCGCGCGAGAAAGAACCCTGGGATCGCGAGCAGCACGAACGCGGCGCGCCAGCTGATCGCACTGGCGACGCTGCTCGAGATGATGAAGCCGAACGCGCTGCCTGCGATCTCACCGGTGAGGATGTAGGCGTAGATCCTGCCACGCTCCTGCGCCGGGAAGTAGTCCCCGGTCAGCGACGCGATCGCCGGGCCGGCGGTGGCCACGACCAGCCCGAGCAACAGCCGCGTGAGCAGCAGCGTTCCGTAGCTGCCCGCGAACGCGCTCATCAGCGAGGCGATGCTCCACAGCACGATGCTGAGTGACAACATCGGGATGCGCTTGATGCGGTCGACGAGCAGGCCGACGGGGATCGTCCCGACCGCGCCGACCAGCAGCGAGACCGATGCCAGCACGCCGATCCTGCCGGTGCCGATGGTGGTGTGGGGAAACGCGTGCTCGAGCGGTGTCGCGATCGCACCGACGGTCGAGGCGTCGGCTCCGTTGAGCGCAAGAACCAGGGCAAAGATGAAGATCACGCGCGCCCGTGCCGCCCCGCCGACGCGCCGTACGACCTCGCCGCGGACCTGACGACCGGACCAGCGCGAGCCGCGGATGATTCCGCGCGCGATCTGTGCGCCTACCGAGCGTTCAGCCATTGCACTCGCGCGTGGACACGCTCGCAGTATGGCCGAGAGCGACGACCACGCGATCCAGCTCGCGGCTCAGTTGCGGACGATCACTCGGCGATCGCGCCGCGGGGCCAGCGCCGCAGCGCGACGCGCTCGGCCGAGCCCAGCAGCACGTTGATGACGATCCCGAGAATGCCGATCACCGCGATCATCGCGAACGCCTCAGCGGCCTCGAACTGCTGCTGGGTCTGGACCAGCACATAACCCAGACCCTGGGTGCCAACGAGGTAGTCGGCCAGCAGCGTCACGACTAGGCAGATCGGTGCCGCGACCCTGATCCCAACGACGATCTCCGGGACCAGCGAGGGCAGCACGATCTTGCGCATCCGCTCCCACCAGGACATATCGAGGCTGCGGGCGACATCGAGGCGCAACGGTGAGAGTGCCGCGCGCGCGGCGGCGGTGTTGAGCAGGATCGGCCAGACCGAGCCGTAGACCACGACGATCACGGCCGTGCGGTCGTTCGAGTGCAGCAGGATGATCGCGCCGGGGACGAGTACCGCCGCCGGGACGCCGCGTAGGAACTCGAGCAGCGGGCCGAGCGCCTGCGTTATGCGACGCGACGCGCCCAGCGCGATGCCGAGCGCGACGCCGATGATGATCGCCACGGCGAGCGCCGCGACGTAGTTCTCCATCGAGATCCTCAGCGCTTTCCACAGCACGCCGCTCTGCTCGACGGTCTTCAGTGCCGGCCACCACGCTGACGGTGCCGGAGTGCTGAGCGAGTGAGGGTCCCCGAGAAGCTGCCAGAGGCCGAGCAGCGCCGCGATCGGCAGCAGTCCGCGGAGGCTCTTGAGGCTCACGCCTGACTCCGCTCGGAAGCCGCCGCCACACCGGGGAACAGCACCCGCACGAGGCGCACCAGGACGAAGTTCAGGAGGATCGCCAGACAGCCGATCAAAATCACGTACGCCCACATCCGTGCCGGCTCATCGCCGGACAGTTCAAGGCTGACCGCATAGCCGACCCCGCTCTGGAGCTCGAGGATCTCGGCCACGACGCAGATCACCAGCGATGTGGCGAGCGCCAAGCGCGCACCCACGAGCATCGCGGCACCGGTCGCGGGCATCACGATCTTGACGATCGTCTCACGGCGCGTGAGCCGCAGCGTGCGGGCGACCTCGCGCAGCCGCGGCGGCACACTGCGCGCGCCGCCGGCGGTGTTGAGCAGCATCGGCCACATTCCGGAGTAGGCGCCGAGGATGATCTCGGCCTTGCTTCCGATCCCCCAGATCAGCACGGCCACCGGGATCAGTGCGATCACCGGTAACGACCGCAGCAGGTCGATCGTTGAGCCGGCCCATGAGGCCACCGTCGCATTCGCCGCGATCAGCAACCCCACCGCGGCACCGACGACGACGGCGAGCATCCAGGCGATCGCGACGCAGTAGAGCGTGTGTCCAAGTGCTGTGAGCAGGCCACCCTGCGGCCCGATCAGGTACTTGAACCCGTCCCAGATACCGATCGGCCCGGGGATCGCCGAGTAGTTGATGATCTTCGTGCTGACGAGCAGCTGCCAGACCACCAGCACCCCGAAGAGCGTGCCGATACCCAGCCAGTTGAACGACGCGAAGCTGCGTCTAATCCGCACGGCCATGCTGGAGCACCTTCGCCAGCTCGTGGCGGATCTCGTGGTAGCGCGAGTCATCGCGGGTGCCGATCTGATCACGCGGGCGCGAGAGCTCCACGGGTACCTCGTGGACGATGCGCCCGGGACTGCCGTGAATGACCATCACCCGGTCTGAGAGATAGACGGCCTCCTCGACGTCGTGCGTGATGAACACGATCGTCGCTCCGGTCTTTGCCTGGACCTCGAGCAGCTGATCGTGCAATGAAGCCTTGGTGATCGCATCGAGCGCGCCGAAGGGCTCGTCCATCAGCAGCACGCGCGGCTCGAGCACAAGCGCGCGGGCGATCTGGACGCGCTGCTGCATCCCGCCGGAGAGCCGCCACGGATACTCGTTCGCGCGATCGGCGAGACCCACGGCGTCGAGCGCGCGGGTCACGCGCTCGGCACGCTCGGCCTTGGTGGTGCGATTCTCCAGCGGCAGCGCAACGTTGCGCGCCACGGTCCGCCACGGAAGCAGCGCCGAGGAATAGTCCTGAAAAACGGTCACGGCCTCACCGCTGGGACCGGTGACCGGCTTTGAATCGAGCCGCACGCTGCCGGAGCCCGGAATCAGCAGGCCGCCGAGCACCCGCAGGAGCGTGGTCTTGCCGGTCCCGGAGGGGCCGACGATACCGACGATCTCGCCGGTGCTGACTGCAAAGTCGATCTCGGTCAGGATCTCTCGCTGCGCTCCGTTTGAAGTCAGCGAGACTGTCACGTCGCGCAGCTCGAACAACGCTGCGCCCGCCTCGGAGCCGGCGGAACCGCCCTGACCCTCGACCGTCATTGGTTCTCCGTTCATCGTCTGCATTGCTGCCACCTGGTACGGCGGAGCCGGCAAGGCCATCGTATGCCTCACCGGCTCCGTCGTTCCGTTATTTGCTGTCCAGACCTACTGGATCAGGGCCTTGACCTGCGCGGGGCTCAGCTTCTTCTTCAGCAGGCCTGCGCTGAAGAGCGGTCGAACCCACGGTCCCAGGTAGCTCTGCTGCGGCTTCAGCGAGACGTAGCCCGTGACGTTGTAGGTGCTCGCCACGAACGACGGCAGGTCACCCAGTGCCGGGGTCGTGAGCAGCGCCTGCGCCTTGCTGGTGTTGGCCTTCATCCATGCCAGCGCCTCGGCCTGAGCCTTCTGGAACTCCGCGATCACCTTCGTGTGGCTCTTCGCCCATTTGGCGGTGGCCGCCCAGCCGGCATCCATCACGGGCTGGTTTCCGACGGCTTCCTCGATCGTGTTGCCGAGGTTGACATCGTGGTACTCACCGAGCATCTGACCCTGGAACGGATAGATCGTGATCGCGGCAGAAACCGCGCCGCTCTGGATGGCCGAGGCCATATCCGCGAAGGGGGTCGGAACGAATGTCACATCGCTCGGCTTGAGACCGGCACGATGCAGGCGGATCACGAACGAGGCGTACAGTGCGCCGGCCTCGTCGACTGTCGCGACCTTCTGGCCCTTGAGCTGCGCCACCGAGGTGATGCCGGGCTTGCCGATCAGATAGGTGCTGTCGAGCGTCTTGGTCTCGATCGTCTGGCTACCGACGAGAACGTCCTTGTAGCCCTGAACCGACGCCTCCAGCAGCTGGGTCGGCGTGATCGTCATCATGTCGAACTGCTTGCCGAGCGCCGGCAGCACCGAGCCGGTGCTCGTCGACGGCTCGAGCGTGACGTTCAGCCCGTTCTTCTTGAAGAACCCCTGCTGCTGAGCCACGACCACGGTCGTGTTCGTCGGGTTCGCGTTGTACAGGATCTTCAGCGACGTCGCTGCCGATGCCGTACTGGCTGCGATCCCGCTGAGCGCCAGACCGGCCGCCACCGTCGCGGACACCAGTCCCAGCCGCCCTCGGGAAATATGACCAGACATGTACTACTCCTCCCTCGTTACCTGACTACGTTTCCGGTCCTCTTCACGAGCGGATTGCCGCCCAGGACCACACTCCCAAACCCACTCGAACGTAACGTACGAACGCCTCGGGCTCAGCCTTTCAATCTGTGTTTGCGCTCCGCGCAATCGTCACCATCGGTAGGCCAAACGTAGGTGTCCGATCTTGAGGAACTTCTGCACGTCGCGTTAGGCCAGTCACAACAAAAGCGCTGCATGGTCGAGATCTTCATCGTGTTACCGACCTGAACACTCATCGGGGCGGTATGACCGGGAACGTCAGCCGGGATTGATGACCGCGTCCGCTGTGCACGATGTGCTCGCCGGCGTTCCGGGTGCGCTCGTGCTCGGTGGCCACCGTCTCCTCGTGGAACGGGTAGACCTCGCGTCCCTGCACCACCAGGCGCAGCGTCTCGCCCGCGCGAAACAGCGTTGACGAGGGCAGGATCTCGACGACCGCCTCGATCGGCTCGCCCTTGGGGACCGGAAGTGCACGATCGTGCGGATGCCACGGCTGCGTGTCGGTCGAGCGCTCCGGATCAAGCTCGCGGTGGCTCACTCGAAGCCAGCCGAGCGCGACCGGTCCGTCCGCGAACATCGACTGGTAGGAGAACGGGATCCGGACACCGTCGGCATCGAGCTTCTCGATCGCGACGAACAGATCGAGGTCGTCGGCGTCATCGGTCTGGACCCAGAGCGTCAGCGCCATGCTGCCGGTGACCTCGGTGTCGGCGTCAAAGCGGTGGTCGAACACGAGCCGGCCGTCCTGCGACGCGTAGGACCCCGCCGCCCCGGCCGGCAGCTCGGACACCAGTGCTCCGTTGGCGGCGTCGAGATACAGGTCGCGAACCTGGGCGTCGTCGATCGGCCATGCGCCCTCGGTCCGCGTCGTGAACTCTCCGGGGCGCTCGCGGACCTCGATGCTCACCCCCGGCCGGTCGAATGGCAGGGCGTCATCGGTGAGGTAGGCACGGAAGAACTCCTGCTGGCGGCGCACGCTCTCCTCTCGGTAGAAGTACGGCCACTTCAGCCGCGCGTGGACCTCGAGCCATTTGTCCGCGGAGGAGGCGCGCTTGTAACCCTCGATCGTGCCGCGGGTGTGGATGCCCTGGTCGCCCCAGCCGACGACTGCATAGACGGGCACCTCGATCTTGGCGAGGTCCGGGGCCCTGTCCTCCCAGTATTTGTCGAAGAACGGATGGCGGGTCGCCATCTCGACGACGTCCTCCACACGCGTGCGTGAGAACGACGTCGTCTCGAGCCACCAACTGCGAAAGCGCGTCTCCTGGATCCCGCCGTGCATCGAACGGTCGCGATATTGGTCGGACGCGCCTTCCCAGGGATTGATCGCCTTGAGGCTCGGCGGGCGGGTCGCGGCAACGCCCCACTGGCTCGAGGCCAGGTAGGACACCCCGGACATCCCCACGCGGCCGTTGCTCCACGGCTGCCCCGCAAGCCATTCGACCAGGTCGTAGCCGTCCTGCGCCTCCTGCGCGGAGAAGAACGTCAGCGTGCCCTGTGAGCCCCACGAGCCACGCGAGTCGGCGTTGACGACGACGAAGCCCGCTCGGCACCAGACCAACGGGTCCGGCCCCTCCCACACCGTGTAGTGCGAGAGCTGGTCGGACCGCATCCCGGGGTCCGCGGCCTTGCTCTGGTCGAACATGTCGACGCTCTTGCGCGAATGCTTCCCGTACGGGCTGTAGGTGAGGATCACCGGCAGCCGGGTCGCATCTGCCGGACGCAGCACGTCAACCAGCAGCCGCACGCCGTCACGCATCGGAACGGACACGTTGCGCTCGATGATCATGCCGTTCTCACGGCGCCGGCTGTAGGCGTCGCCCGGATAGTTCCCCTCCTCCGGAGGGATCCCGAGCCTGTATGCGATCGTGTAGTCCACGGTGAGGTTCATTCGCACGCTTGCGAGGTCACTGTCTGGCGTCAGACCGCGAACGCCGATGCCGAGGCTCTGCCCCGCGTCCGCGGTGATGACCTGTCAGTGACGCTGCTGCGTCATCCCCGCCACGGCGTCGGAACGCTTGGGGTTCGCGTCCACAAGCACGGTGACCGAACGGCAGGGCTCGGTGCCCTCGTTGATCCAGGTGTGGTTGGTCCCGCGCGAGATGATCACGTCACCCTGACGGCAGACGACCTTCGAGTCGTCGAGGTACATCGTCACCTCGCCGGAGATGATCACCTTGTAGTCGATCGAATCGGTGCGATGCAGGTGCGCGGGATCCGGAGCCCCTTCGATCTGGCTGGGCTGCAGCACCGAGTGCATGAAGCGGGTTCCGCTCGCCGGCGGCGCGGTACCGAGCTTGCGGGCACCCATGTCCTCGTCGTGACTCCAGTCGGCCGGAGCGCTGTCGGTGCACCACAGCAGCGTCGAGATCATCCGCTCGTTGGGGTAGCGGCTGTTCTCCGCATCTCCGTCCATCCAGATGATCGCCTTGCCGTTCTCATCGTGGCCGGTGACGATCCGGCGCACGTGCGGGTTCGGGTTCTCAGCGGTTGCCGCCTGGCCGCCGCCTGAGTTCTCGCTACTCATCAGTTCGAGCCTCCTGTGCTGATTTCGGTCAATGGGTGGGCGTCACCCGGGGTCGGGACCTCAAAGGCGTTGACGACCATCGCGGCCTGCGTGTAGCGACCACTGTTGGTGACGAGCTCCACGAGCTTCGGCAGGCCGAGCTCGGCCAGCGCACGGTCGTAGGTCTCCTGCGAAAGGCGCTTGGTCGCGAGCAGCTCGGTGACGACGTCGTAGACCGCCTGCTCATCGCTCCGCGTCAGCGTCGGCACCTGCCCGTTCAGGATCGCGTCGATGACCTCATCCGTGAGCCCGGACTTGCGCGCCGCCTCGACGTGGACGACCCACTGGTAGTCGCAGTTCCAGCTCTTGGCCAGCACCAGGATCATCAGTTCCTGGAGGCGCTTCTCGAGCTTGCCGTTGACCCTCAGGACATCCGCGACCTTGTTGAAGATGTTCGCGATGTCCGGGGTGTGAATCCAAACCGTGTAGGGACCGCCGAAGCCACCATCGCGTGGTCCCGTGATCTCCTTGTACACCCGCTGCTGTTCCGCATCGAGCTCGTCAAAAACGACGACTGGCACTCGTGACAAGAGTGGTTCCTTTCATGGTTACTTTGGCTGGCTCGATGCCGGTTCCCGGTAGCCCAGCTCGAAACTGACTCGCCGTGCGGCGGTTTGGAGGATCGCGGCGACGCGCCCTCCGTCATTGCCCTTGAAATCCTGCTTCGGACCGGTCACGGTCAGCGCGGCGCGCATGATGCCCGTGTGATCGAACAACGGCGCAGCGATCGCGTTGAAGCCATCGCGGTCACCGTCGTGTCGCGCCAGGCCGCTGCGCCGGATCCGCTCAACGATCGTCTTGATGTGCTCGTCGGTCAGCTTCGACGACGGACTCGCCGGATCCATGCGTTCGCGCTCGGCGATCTCCGCCGTGCGATGACTCGCCAGGTATGAGAGGTACAGACGGCCGGTCGAGGAGTCGAGTGTCGGCAGCACGTAGCCGACGCGCAGCACCAGCGCGGAGGGACGGTAGCCGTCGACCTTGGCGACGATCGTCGGCCCGGTGTTGCCCCACACGGTCAGGAAGACGGACTTAGCCGTCTCCTCACGCAGACCGAGCATCGTCGCGCGTGCGACCTCCACGGCGTCGAGCTTGCGCATCGCCGCGAGACCGAGTTCGAGCGCATAGGGCCCGAGGTCGTAGCGCGCGGTGGCCGGGTCCTGCACCGCGAGTCCCTCGACCAGGAAGCTCGCCATGTACATGTGCACCTGGCTGGGCGACAACCCGGTGAGGTGTCCGAGTTCCTTCGGTGACAGCCCCTCCGAGGCGTTGGCGAGGTGGCGAATCAGCGCGAAACCGACGCTGATCGACTGGATACGGCGCGGCGAACCCGAACGCCCTGCCCCCGGTGAGCCGTTCTCTCGCGTATCCACTGGCATGCGGGTCAGCGTAGAACCGCGTAATCGCCATTGTCAAGTGCCGTTTGACATTGTCAAACTATCCGTGTACGGGTCGTTGCCGCCGGTGTCGCGCCGGCGGCTGGTTAACGACAAAAGGTGCGCGCCAGCGGGGGCGCACCCCTCGTCAGGTCGGTTGGACCAGCGGCAGCTGCGCCGCTCGGTTGCCGGCTAGCTGCGCTGGCCCAGCAGACGCCAGGTGCTCGGCAGCAGACCCGCTGCAAGCGCGCACTTGACCGCGTCGGCGATCCAGAACGGCACGAAGCCCTCGGAGATCGCCGTTCCGATGCTGAGGTGCAGGTCGACGGCGAGCCAGGCGACGCCGATCACGTACATCACGACCTCGCCGACGACCATCGCCGGGACCGCGGAGATCAGCCGGCGGTCGGCGCGCCGTTCGGCGAGGTAGCCGCAGACGGCGGCGGACGCGATGAAGCCGAGGATGTAGCCGAAGTTGGCGCCGACATAGCCACTCTGGCCGCCGGCGAACCATCCCACGCCGATCAGGCCGGCGACGGCGTACAGGGTCAATGCGGCCGCGCCACGACGCAGCCCCAACGCGGTGCCGACCAGCAGCACGCCAAGGGTCTGCCCCGTGATCGGAACCGGGGTGAAGCTCAGGTGAATCGTGATCTGGGCCAGAAGCCCGACCAGCGAGGCGCCGGCGACGACGAGCAGTACGTCACGGACGCGCTCGCCGGGAAGTGTGTCCCCGAGCACTCGCACGTTCGGGAAGGTCCTGCTGGAGAGAACTGGATTTGCATAGTTGCTCATAGCTGCGGGCGAGCCTAACACGGCGCTTCGGCGGGGCGCAGCAGATACCCGACGGCTGTGGGGTCGGGCGTTGATGACGGGTCCGCCGGCGTTGACGAACATTGGTCGGCCTGAAACGCTGGCGCCGTGGACGTCGGCCTGCAGCGTCGAGTTACCGATCCTGACCGGTCTGAGTGGACTGTCGGCCGCGTCTGGTTCGGCGGATGCAGACTCAAGTCCTGGGAGTCGCGCCTGCACGTCGGGTCTGGGATCACCGGCAACGGCTCTGGGGAGACGATCCTGTCCAGCCTCTTCGACGGCGCCTCGGCGCGGTACTCGCGGGGGCTGAGTTTGTCGGCCCGGGCGCGCAGACCGCTGGCGCGACAGAAGTTCTCAGCGGCTGAGATCATCAGCCGCCGAGCGATGACTGAGATCCGTCCCGAGATCCTTGAGCACTACAACGAGGGCCGTGAGGCCGCACGTCTGATCGACGGATCGGTGGGAGGACCGCTCGAGTTCGAACGCACGCTCGAGCTGCTCGAGCGCTTCCTCCCCCCTCTGCCGGCGTGCGTTCTCGACGTCGGCGGCGGGCCCGGGCAATACTCGGCGTGGCTCGCCGAGCGCGGTTATGACGTGCTGCTGATCGATCCGGTGCCGCTGCATGTGGAGCAGGCGCGAGCGCGGGCGCTCACAGCCGAGGTCGGCGACGCGCGCGATCTGAGTCGGGAGGACGCCAGCGCCGACGTCGTGCTGCTGATGGGCCCGCTCTATCACCTGACTGACGCCGCCGATCGCCACCTGGCGTTGGGCGAGGCGTTTCGCGTCCTGCGCCCCGGCGGGCTTCTGATCGCGGCGGCGATCGGCCGCTACGCAGCGCTGCTGGACATGCTCGTGCGCCTCGACAGAATCCACGAACCGGCGGTTGCGGCCTGCGTCGAGGAGAGCGTGCGCAGCGGAATCTTCCGCGGCCACGAGCACGGCCTCTTCACGACCGCGTTCTTTCATCTCCCCGAGCAACTGCGCGACGAGATCACCATGGCGGGATTCGACTCCTGCGAGCTCTTCAACGTCGAGGGACCGGGCTTCGTGGTCCGCGATCTCGAGTCGCGCTGGCAGGATCCGCAGCGGCGCGCGGCGCTGCTCGGCGCCGCCCGCCTGATCGAGAGCGATCCGGCGATGCTCGCGTCCGCCAGCCACCTGCTGGCGGTCGCAAGGACATCGCCCCGCTCGGGCGGCTAGCGCGGCTTCTTGTCGGCGGCCGTGAACTCGATCTTCAGCGCCTCGGGGCAATCGCCCTCAACTCGAAGCTCGCCTCGCCCAAAACGGCTACCGGCGTGGCGTGCGCTACGTCGCTTGCGCTCCGGCTCGTCGACCGCTCACCGTCGCGGCTCCCGTGCATGACGGCGCAGACGCGGGGCAGCCGACATCGACGGTCACGCAACCGGAGCCGACGACCGCGTGGGCGGGCAGGGTCGGCAGGTTCGGGTTGAACGTGCAGACGTTCATGCACGGCTGCGAGCCGCCGCCCGAGCCGGCAGCACATTGCAATGCGCCGGACACGCGTGCGCACCGGCGACCATCAGTCCGCGTCTTCGCGGTAGAACGGACGCACCTCGATCGTGCGCTCCCGCGCCAGCGGGTGGGTCGCGGCGAGCTCGGTGGCAGCGGCAAGATCTTCGCCGCGGATCACCTCGATAGCGGCGATGAACGTTTGCGTATCGATGAACGATCCACGGCTCAGCTGCAGATCACCCGCCTGTATCCGCAGCGTCGTCGCGTCCTCGGGCGCGCCGACGGCACCGCCGAATACGAACCTGCCGTTGCCTTCAAGCGCTGACCGCCACGCGTCGCACTCGCTGCGCACGGCTTCCGCATCCACCGGGACTTCCGCGGACGCTGGATCGACCCACACCAGCAGCAGGTACGGCGTGCCGCCCGAATCCTCGCGGTCGGTGAAGGCACTGAGCCCAGATCCAAGCCTGAAATGGTCCGGCAGCGGTCGGATCTCAAACGGCAGGAACCGCGCCACGGGGCTCTTTGACTCGAGATCGATCGCGTCCTCGAGATCAGCCGCCTCAAACAGGTCCAGTCCGGCCACGTACTCCTTGGTCTCCACAAAGGGCCCGTCGCTGACGATTGTCTTCCCATCGCGGACACGCACGGTCGCGACGCCATCCTCGGGGAGCCTGAGCTCTCGGCCCAGCCGCAGACCTCCGCGGCGCTCGAGCATCTGCGCGTACGCCGGCCAGTCGCGATTCATCTCCTCGACAGCCTCGGTGGGCATCCCGCCCTCCGTGCCGACAAACGCCACGAACCTCATCTCCATCGCCTCCTCCGTCCGGATCCGCCACTTATACCCACACGACGAATCGGAAGGTCCGCTGAGGACAGCGGCATGTACA
>DATASU010000107.1:0-11074 GCA_036269095.1 Solirubrobacteraceae bacterium | reverse complement strand
CGCTCGACGATCTCCCCGTGGTGCATCACCATGATCTCGTCGGCGAAATACCGCGCCGACGCGATGTCGTGGGTGATGTACAAGATCGCGAGCTGGAACCTGCTGCGCAGCTCGGCGATCAAGTCAAGAATCTCCAGCCGGATCGACACGTCCAGCATCGAGACCGGCTCGTCCGCAAGCAGCACCCGCGGCTCCGCCGCCAGGGCGCGCGCGATCGAGACACGTTGGCGCTGCCCGCCGGAGAGCTCGTGCGGGTAGGCGTCGCGGAACTTCTCGACGGGGTTGAGCTTCACCTGATCGAGCAACCGCTCGACCTCGGCGACCGACGGCTCGCGGCCGGTGCGGCTCGAGTGCACGGCAAGCGCGCGCTGCAGGTGGTAGCTGACCCGGTGCAGCGGGTTGAGCGAGGCGAACGGGTCCTGGAAGACCATCTGCACTTCGCTCTTGTATGCGCGGAAATGAGCGCGGTTCGACGGCTCGATCTCGTTGCCGTCGAGTGTGATGCTGCCGCCTGTGCGCTTCTCCTGCCCGGCGAGCAGCTTGGCGATCGTGCTCTTGCCCGAGCCACTCGCGCCCACCAGTGCGACGACACGGCCACGGTGCAACTCGAGCGAGACGTTCTTGACCGCGGAGATGACCTCCCGGCGGCGACCGCCGGCGTAGTCCTTGCAGAGATCGATCGCGGCGAGCACGAGGTCACCGGCCTCTTCGACGCTCTTGTCCTCGACACCGGTTGCGCGATCGATCACCTTGGCCGCCTCGGGCAAGGGCTGCCCGGGGGCAACGAACGGGCACGCGGTCAGGTGACCCGGATCCATGCCCGGGACCTGCGCAAGCGTCATGTCGATCTCGAGGCACGCGTCCGTCGCGAACGCACAGCGCGCGTGAAACGGGCAGCCCTTGAGCTTGCTGCGCAGATCGGGCGGGCTGCCGGGGATACCGGTCAGCTGCACGCGCGGACCGCGCAGGCGCGGGAACGACCCGAGCAGGCCACGCGTGTAGGGATGAACGCCTCCCGTACGCACGTCGGCGGTCGGCGCGGCCTCGACCATCTGGCCGGCATACATGACCATCACCTGGTCGGCGACCTCGAGCAGCAGCGAGAGGTCGTGGGTGATGAACAGCACCGAGAAGCCGAGCTGAGCTTTCAGCCTTAGCATCTCGTCCAGGATCTCCTTCTGGACGATCACGTCGAGTCCGGTGGTCGGCTCGTCCATGATCACGACCTCGGGGTCGACCGAGAGCGCCATCGCGATCATCACGCGCTGACGCATGCCGCCGGAGAGCTCGTGTGGATAGGCGTTCAGGCGCTCCGGCTTGATGCCGACCATCTCGATCAGCTCGCGGGCGCGGTCGCGCGCCTGCTCGTAGCCGCCCGGCATGTGGGCGCGGATGCCGTCGATCAGCTGGTCCTGCACCCGGAGCACCGGGTTGAGCGCGTTCATCGCGCTCTGGAAGACGATCGCGACCTCGCGCCAGCGGATCTGCTTGAGCGCCGCGTCGTCGGCCGCCAGCACGTCGAAGCCCTGCGGGTGCTGGGCCGCGAGTCGCTTGCCGTTGTAGACGACGCTGCCGCCGGTCACGATCGCGGGCGGGCGCAGCAGCCGCACGGCGCCGTAGGCGAGCGTCGACTTGCCGCAGCCGCTCTCACCCGCCAAGCCGACGATCTTGCCGCGGTGAAGCGCGAGGTCGACGTCGCGCACGGCCCGCACGTCGCCGTTGTCAGAGCGGTAGGTGATCGACAGGCCGCGGATGTCCAGTACCGGTGATTCGGAAGCCATCCGCCCGGTGCCGGCAGGGACGTTTCCGTCCGCGGCGGAGATGCCGGTGGTACTCATGCCATCTCCTCGACGTAGTCACGCAGGACCGGCGTCGGATCGGCAGGACGCCAGGCGCGGCGGCCGATCCGGCGCAGGCCGCGGGCGGCCCGCAGGCGTGGGTTCGACAGCTCGTCGAGGCCGAAGTTGATCAGCACCAGGCTCATGCCGAGCAGCGCCACGGCCATGCCGGGGAAGATGAACCACCACCAGGCGCCGGTCTGCACCGCGTTCTCCGTGAACGCGTTGTCGAGGATCGTGCCGTAGGACCAGGCGGTGGGATCGGTCAGGCCGATGAACGCCAGCGCCACCGAGGTCAGGATCGCGTACAGGACGGTGCCGACGAAGCTCGCCGCGATCAGGCCGACCTCGTTGGGGAGCAGTTCGTAGAAGATGATCCGCGACGGACTCTCGCCCACCTCGCGAGCCGCGAGCACGAAGTCGCGGTTGCTCAGTGCGAGCGTCTGCGCGCGGATCACCCGCGCACCCCAGGGCCAACCGAGCACGCTCAGCACGACCGCGATCAGCAGGTTGCCCGCGTTCGGGAAGAAGCCGAGGATCACGACCAGCAGCGGCAGCGCCGGCAGCACGAGGAAGACGTTGGAGACGAGCGACAGGGCCTCGTCGCCCCAGCCACCGAGGTAGCCCGCAGCGGTGCCGACGGCAACCGACAGCGTGGTCGCGATCAGCCCTGTCAGCAGGCCGATCAGCACGGTCGAGCGAGTCCCGACGAGCATCTGGGAGAGGATGTCCTGGCCGAGATTGTCGGTTCCCAGCAGATGCTTGGCGGTCAGCCCCTCCGCCTCGTACTGGCTGGGGGTGACGTGGTTGGGGCTGAACGGCGCGACATAGGGCCCGATGATCGCGACGATCAGGAAGGCGCCGAGCATCACCACGCCGATCTTGGCCTTGAGCGGCAGCTGCACCCAGCCGCTGCGAAGCGTCCGCACCAGCGCGGCTGGGCCTCGCCGCCCCGGGCCTGCGGCGACTGGCACCGTCTCTGAGACTGCGGTCGCGCTCATGCCTGCCTCGACCGCGCTCGCGGGTCGGCCACGACGTAGACGATGTCAGCCAGCAGCGATGCGGTCAGGACCGCCAGCGAGATCACCAGGAACAGGCCCTGCATCAGCGGAACATCGCTGTTGCCGACGGCCTGGACGAGCGTGAAGCCGACCCCCGGGTAGGAGAAGACGACCTCCATCACGATCGCGCCGGCGACCACGAAGCCCAGCGCGAGCGAGAATCCGGCGATGTTCGGGAGCACCGCGTTGCGGGCGCCGTAGGTGAACATCACGCGGCGGCTCGAGAGCCCCTTCGCCTGGGCCACCAGCACGTAGTCCTCGGAGATCGTGGTCAGCATCACGTTGCGCATCTGCAGCATCCAGCCGCCGATCGAGGTCAGGACGATCGTCAGCGCCGGCAGCAGCCCGTGGGTGATGACGCTGCCGATGAAGGCCCAGTTGAACCCGACCGTGTCGCCCAGCTGGTAGCTCTGGCCGAATGGGAACACCGCGATCTTCTGGCTGAAGAAATAGAGCAGCACGAGCGCGAGGAAAAAGTATGGGGTCGCCTGCAGGAACGTCAGGCTCGGCATCAGCCGGTCCAACCAGCCACCCGGGCGCCAGGCGGCAAAGACGCCGAGCAGCGTCCCGATCGCGAAGCTGAGGATCGTCGCGATGCCGACGAGCCCGAGTGTCCACGGGAGCGTGCGACCGATCTCCGTGAGGACGGGGGTTGGGTAGATGCCGGGCGAGGTCGAGATCCCCAGGTTGAGGTGGATCACGTTGTCCCAGTAGTGGACGTACTGGCTGAGGATGCTGCCCTGGTCACCGACGCCCAGCTGCTTCTTGAGCGCGTTGACGAGCTGCGGCGTGGAGCTGCGGATCTGCCCCAGCACCGCGTCGACGGCGTTCCCCGGCACGACCCGTGGAATCAAGAAGTTGACCGTCACGGCCGTCCAGACAGCGACGACATAGAAGGCCAGCCTACGCACTACGAACTGCATCTCTCTCCCTGTCCTCACCTGACTTGCGGCGCCCGGATTGCGTTCCAGCCCGGCGCCATCACTTTTTCCGACCCCTCTCGGTGCAACGCTAGCTGAAACGTTTCTGCGGTGTCAAGCGGAAAGTTTTCTGAAACAGTTTCAGAAATGTGCTTGAATTCGGCTTGTGGCGGAGATCACAACTGCGGACAACGGCAATAGCCACGGGCGTTTGACGATCCGTGACATCGCCAATCTGGCCGGCGTTTCGCCTGCCACGGTTTCGCGCGTGATCAACGGCCGTCCCGAGGTTTCAGAGCCGGTGCGCGAGAAGGTGTTGCGTGTCGTCGCGGAGCACGGCTACACCGTCACGCGTCCGCCGCTGACCGGGATGCACAGCGGGCTGGTCGGGGTGACGCTGCCGCTGATCCACCACTCGTACTTCTCTGAGATCCTCGCCGGCATCGGTGAGGCCTTCTACGAGCATGAGATCCCGATGGTGCTCTGCCCGACCCTGCACGAGCACGACCGTGAGGTCACGCTGTTGCAGCGCCTGCGCCACGGCACAACCGACGGCGCGATCCTGATCCTGCCCGAGGAGGACCATGACGAACTCGCGGCGCTGCAGGAGCAGGGCTATCCGTTCGTGATCGTCGATCCGCGCCTGACGCCCGACGAACGCGTCCCGACCGTCTCGGCGTCGCACCTGTCGGGCGCCCGCGAGGCGACCGAGCACCTGCTGCGACTCGGACATCGCCGCATCGCCGCGATCACCGGCCCGCACGGCTGGATCGCGACAGAGGAACGCCTGCGCGGCTTCCGCGGCGCGCTCGGCGAGGCCGGCATCACGCCCGACCCGGCGCTGCAGATCGACTCGAACTTCCGTGACAACGGTGGCCGTGCGGCGACCCAGCAGCTGCTGGCGCTGCCGGAGCCGCCGACGGCGATCTTCGCCTTCAACGACATGCTCGCGATCGGCGCTCTGCAGGCGATTCGCCAGCACGGTCTGCGCGTTCCCGAGGACATCTCGGTGGTCGGTTTCGACGACACCTATGAGGCGTCGATCATGTACCCGGCACTGACCACCGTGCGCCAGCCACTGGCCGAGATGGGCCGCATGGCGGTCGCACAGCTGGTGCGACTGCTGCAGAGCCAGCGGATCGAGGCGCTGCACGTCGAGCTCGCGACGCGGCTGGTCGTGCGCGACACGACGACGCCTCCCCCGAGCTGACGCTCAGCTGCGGGCCGGCGTCACGAGGCCCGACTCGTAGGCGAACACGACGATCTGAACGCGATCGCGCAGATTGAGCTTGGCGAGGATGCGCCCGACGTGCGATTTGACGGTCGCCTCGGATAGCACAAGCCGCGCGGCGATCTCGGCGTTCGACATGCTGCTTGCGACCAGCAGCAGAACCTCGTGCTCGCGGGCCGTCAGCTGCTCGAGCTGCTCGCGCGCGGCGGGCGTCAGCCGCTCGACCGGATCGTCGCCCGTGTGCGTCCCGAGGCGATGGGCATAGGTGTCGAGCAGCCGCCGGGTGATGCTCGGCGCGACCACGGCATCGCCGCTCGCCACGACGCGGATCGCCGCGAGCAGATCGGCCGGTTGGGCATCCTTGAGCAGAAAGCCGCTGGCGCCCGCACGCAGCGCGGCGTAGACGTACTCGTCGAGGTCGAAGGTGGTGAGGATGATCACGCGCGCACCGTTGCCCGAGCCGACGATCCGGCGCGTGGCCTCGACGCCGTCGAGGTCCGGCATGCGCACGTCCATCAGCAGCACGTCGGGTTGCAGCGCCTGCACCTGGGCGATCGCCTCGAGCCCGGTGGCGGCTTCGCCGGCGACACGCAGGTCCGGCTGGCTCTCGATCACCATGCGGAAGGCCATCCGCATCAGCTCCTGATCGTCGACCAGCAGCACGGAAACGCCCACTCACACCACCTCCAGCGGCACCGGGGTCGTGGGGGCGTCGGCCTGCAGCCGCAGGTGCACCCGCCAGCCGCCGTCAGCGGTGGGGCCGACGTCGAGGTCGCCGTCGTAGATGTGCGCGCGTTCACGCATGCCGCGCAGGCCACGGCCGTCGGAGGCCGCCAACGGTTCGAGCACGGGCGTCGCCACGTCGGCCGGATCCCCGGTGTTGGTGATGTCGAGGTCGACCTGGCCGCCGCGGCAGCTGAGCCGGACGCGGGCGGCCGTCGGTCGCGGGGCATGCTTGAGCGTGTTCGTGAGCGCCTCCTGAGCGACGCGGAAGACCGCCAGCTGAACCCCCGGCGCCAGCGCCTGCAGGTTGCCGTCGACGTCGACCGTGACCGGGATCCCGGCGGCGTCGACACGCGCGATCAGGTCATCGAGGCGCTCGAGCGTCGGCTGTGGCTCGAGCGGCTCCGACGTCTGCTCGCCGCGCAGTACACCGAGCAGCCTGCGCATCTCGACGAGCGCCTGACGCCCGGTCGAGGAGACGCGCTCGATCGCGGCCGAAGCCTGCTCCGGCGAGGACCCGAGCGCGTACCGCGCACCGTCGGCCAGCGCGATCATCACGGTCAGGTTGTGGGAGACGATGTCATGCATCTCCCTGGCGATGCGAGCGCGCTCGGCCGCGGCGCCGAGCTCGGCCTGCCGGTCGCGCTCGCGCTCGAGCCGCGCCGCCTTCTCCTGCAACGAGATCAGCAACGCGCGCCGCTGGCGGATCATCAGGCCGAGCGCCGCCGCCGCCACGGCGAGCCCCGATACGGCGAACCAGTACTTGAACTCCTGCGTCTCCCAGCGCAGCGCCAGCATGATCGCGCCCGCCTCGGCGACGGTCACGGCAGCGAGGATCGCGGCGACGGGGCATTCGAGACAGACCCAATAGAGCACGATCAGAACCGCCACGTCGGCCAGTTGCGGGCCCGAGATCAGCCACTGCAGCAGCGCCACCAGCGCCACGCAGGCGTACGCGAACCGCGGCGCGCGATTACCGAACAGCAGCGGCAGGCAGAACGCGGCGCAGAACGCGAGCATCGCCGGCGTGATCCGATGCTGGATCGCAAGGCCGATCACGCTCGCCGCCGCGGTGCCTGCCGCGAGTACCGCGCCGACCATCAGCGGGTGACGTGCCGCCAGCCTGCCGACACGTTCGACCCGCTGATTCAGCCAGCTGAACAGCAGCTCGTCGGAGTGCTCGTCCATCGCGAGATCTTCGCGCGCGCGGCGCCGTGGCGCCAGTCGGCGCTACTCGGCCTCGGGCGCCAGCAGCGGCTGCGGGTGTGGGTGCGCGTGCACCTGGAGCTCGCCATGCTGATCTTCGTGCGCGAGCTGCGCGCTCGTCTGCACGTCGCGTCTGGTCACGGTGATCCAGGCGACGAGCACCACGAAGATCACGAACGCGATCGCACTGACCGCCGGGTCGCCGAGGTTGAGGCCGCCGCTGACCGGCTTGCTGAAGCCGTCGGCGAACGACGCGCCCAGCGGCCGCGTGATCACATATGCGAACCAGAAGCAGAAGATCGGGTTCCAGCTGAGCTTCCACCAACCCAGTGCCGGGATCGCGAAGATGCCCGCGAACAGCAGCGCCGAGGGCCACAGCCCCCAGTTCAGCTGGTAGGCGGTGAGGTCACCGGCCGCGGTACCGAGCGCGAAGGTGCCGACTACGGCCGCCCAGTAGAACTTCTCTCGGCGCGGCGTGTTGATGCTGTGGATTGAGAGCGTTCCCTCGCTGCGATACCAGAACAGGAAGATCAGGCCGGTGACCAGTGCGAAGCCGGGGGTCGTGACGGAGTAGGGGATAGATGCCCCGTCGTGAATCGCGTCGGCTGCCATCGTGCCGAACACGGCCACCATCATCACCGCGAACCAGTAGTACGGCGCCCGGTATTCACGCTGGCGCAACTGCAGCCAGAGCGCGAGCGACAACCCGAAGACGCCCACGGCTGCCGCGATCGGCACGCTCTGCTGACCCATCGCATCGGACATCGCCTCGCCCATGCCGGTCGTGAGCAGCTTCAGTACCCAGAACGCGGCGGCGATCTGGGGGACCTTGGTTGCCAGGAAACGCCTGTTGTCGGTGGTCGTCATACGCTCGCTGTCGGTAGCCCGCCGGGTTCAGAAGCTGACATCGGCAGCTTCCGTCCTGCAGCCAAGGGTAGAGCGCGTCGGGCTCGCGCTCTGCGAACGTTTGACTGATTTTTGCAGGGTAAATTCGTTCTCAGGTAGCAGTCTCGCTGCTACCTGAGGATGAGCCGGCGGCCTCGTCGAAGACGCTCTGCGCGATCGCGAACGCGGCGTTGGCCGCGGGCACGCCGGCGTAGACCGCGGTGTGCATCAGCAGCTCGCCGATCTCCTCCTGCGTCAAGCCGTTACCGAGCGCGGCGCGCACGTGCATCGCGATCTCGTTTTCACGGCCGAGCGCCGTCAGCGCCGTCAGGGTGATCACGCTGCGCGTGCGGCGGTCGAGCCCGTCGCGCGTCCAGACCGCGCCCCACGCATGTCTGGTGATGAACTCCTGCCATGGCGCCGTGAAGTCGCTCGCGTTGGCGAGTGCGCGGTCGACGTGGGCGTCGCCCAGAACCTCGCGGCGCGCCCTCATGCCCTGCCTGTATAGCTCGTCGTCGCTCATCTGCTCAGATGTTCCCCGATCAGGCGGTTGATCGTGTCGGGTTGCTGGGTGCTGGCGATGTGAGCAGCGTCCGCGATCAACTCGAGGCGGGCGTTCGGGATCGCTTCGGCGAGCAGGCGCTGGTGCTCGTTCGGCAGCGCCAGATCATCGAGACCACCGATCACGAGCGTCGGCAGCGAGATCCGCGGGAGTGCGTCGCGTAGGTCCATTGCCGCGATCGCCTCGCAGCAGCCGCGGTAGCCCTGCGGATCGGTGGCGACGATCATCGCCCTGTGCGCCGCGACCGCGTCGGGGTGCGCGGCCGCCCAGGCCGGCGTGAACCAGCGCTCGACGACCGCGTCGGCGATCACCTCGGTCGTGCCCGCCGCGCGCACGGCGGCGCCGCGCTCGAACCAGCGCGACGCCGGCGGGGCGTACGCGGAGCTGCACATCAGCACCAGTCGCTCGAGCCGCTCGGAGGCGTTGGCGCCGAGCCAGATGCCGGCCATCCCACCGATCGAGAGCCCGACGTATGAGGCCCGCGTCACCCCGAGGTGATCCATCAATGCGACGACATCGGCACCGAGGTCGGCGATCTCATACGGCGGCGGCGGCACCGCGGACTGACCGTGGCCGCGGTGATCGAAGGTCACCACGCGATGGCTGCGACTGAGCTCCCAGACCTGCGGCTCCCACATCGACAGATTGGTCCCCAACGACGCGCCCAGCAGCAGCACCGGGGCATCCTCCGGTCCGGTCACCTGATGGTTGAGCAGCAGGCTCACTGGCGCACCTCGGCGAGCGCACGGTCGACGAGGCGCGCGGCGTCGGCCAGCTGCTGTTCGGCCTGATCGGCGGCGGTCGCGCCCGACGCCGCCAGGGCGACGACGTTGTCCATCATCCTGGCGGCATCGACCTCGAGGTGCGCGAGCAGATCCGCGAGCCAGGCCACGGCCGACCCCGCGAGCGTCAGCAGCTCGGTCAGCGTGCCCCACTCGGCCTGCCAGGCGCCGGCCGCACGCTGATGCTCCTGCGCCATCCCCGCGAACAGCGTGGCGATGAGACCGGGTACCCGCTCCGCGCATGCGATCACCGACACCGCCGCCACCGGGTTGCGCTTGTGGGCCATCGCCGAGGAGCCACCACGACCCGCGACACCCTCGCGGACCTCAGCGACCTCGGTCTGGGCCAGCAGCACGACATCGCGCGCGGCCTTGGCAGACGCGCCGCTGATCCCGCCGAGCGCGGCGGCGATCTGCGCGATTCGCGTGCGTTCGGTGTGCCACGGCAGCACGGGCTCGGCCAGCCCCATGGTCAACGCGATCCGCGCGGCGACCTGCGGCGGGCGGGTGCCCACCGGCCCGCCCATCTGAACCGCCAGACCGCTGTCGCGCACGCGCTCGAGCTCGACGGTCGCACGCTCGAGACCGACCATCCAGCCGGCGACGACCAGCCCGAACGAGGTCGGCAGCGCCGCCTGCAGCAGCGTGCGGCCGACCATCGGCGTGCGGCGGTGGGCGACCGCCAGCCGCGCGGCGCCGTTCATCGCGGTGTTCGCGTCGGCGATGATCGCGGCAAACGCCCGCTGGGTCAGCAGCATCGCGGCGGTGTCGACGATGTCCTGGCTGGTGGCCCCGACATGCACCGCGTCGGCGAACTCGCTGCCGACGCGTGCGCGCAGCTGGCGCACGAGTGGGATCACCGGAGTCGCGTTCTCGCCGGCGTCGGCCGCGATCGCCTCGGCATCGAACGGCCCCTGCTGCAGCGCGCGCAGGATCGCCTCGCCCGCCTGCGGGCGGATCAGGCCCTCGACCACGCAGGCGGCGGCCAGCGCCGCTTCGACATCGACCATCGCCCGCACCCACGCCTCGGCGGTGACGGCCTCAGCTGCACCGCCACGGGCGTAGGTACCGGCGAACAGGTCGGAGCTAGATGTCAAAGAAGACGGTTTCTCCGGGGCCCTGGAGATGGATGTCGAAGCGGTAGCCGTCGGCGGTCGGCTGCGCGAGCAGCGTATTGCGGCGTGCGGCCGGAACCGTCGCCAGCACCGGGTCGGCGGCGTTGGCCTGTTCCTCGTCGGCGAAGTAGACGCGCGTGACGACGCGGTTGAGCATCCCGCGTGCGAACAGCGTCACGTCAATGTGCGGCGCCTGCGGCGGCCCCTCGTTCGGGCCGGGCACGCGCCCCGGCTTGACCGTCACCATCGTGTAGACGCCGTCGCCGTCCTCCACCCCGTAGCGGCCGAAGCCGCGGAACCCTTCGAGGGTCGACTGCTCGCCGTAGCCGCAGATGTCGTTGAAGCGTCCCTCGCCGTCAGGCTGCCAGAACTCGATCAGATGATCGGGAATGATCTCCCCGCGGCCGTCATAGATCGTGCCACCGATCCGGATCGCGCCAGGCGTGCCCTCGGGCACGATCAGGTTGCCGCCATCAAACGGCACCCCGATCGCGAAGTAGGGGCCGACCGTCTGTGAAGGAGTGACCTCGAAAATCATGACCATGGCCTCCTAGAAGGACTCTTCGAACGGCGTCGCCGCCGGTCCGCGCAGGTAGATGTCCCAGTTGAACGCCTGCGCCCAGTTCGGCTTGGTCTCGTGGATGTTGAAGGTCGAGACCATCCGTCGGCGTGCCTGCTCGTCACGGACCGAATTGAAGATCGGGTCATACGGGAAGAACGGGTCGTCGGGGAAGTACATCTGCGTCACGAG
>DATASU010000106.1:0-5618 GCA_036269095.1 Solirubrobacteraceae bacterium | reverse complement strand
GTCTAAGCGCTTCTATGAAGGACACAAGCGACTCGTCGCCTGTGTCGCCTTCGCAGTAGCCATTGCTCTCCCTCTCGCGGATGCGGCTGTTACAGCGAGAGCGGTTTTCACCGCCGCCCGCGATGCGGGGGAAAGCGCCGGTGAGGCGAAAAAGCTAGCTGCTGGCTTCCGCGCGGCGAAGCGGGCTCAGAGAGGGAAGTTCAACCTGGCTGCATCGAGTGGGAGTGTCGGATCCCTTCTTTTGAGCCAGGCAACCGGAGGCTGTTTGTAGTGACGAACCTATGGTGGATCCTCGTTCTCGTGGGCCTCGTGATGGGTACGTTCTTCGCGGCCGTGTACGCATCCCAGCGGCTCGCGTTCCGGTACATCGAGGCTCTGCTTCACGCGCTGGTGTGGTATGCGATAGCTGCTGTTGCTGCATACCTGGCCACCTCCCCGGCGATTCGTTCTTGGGGCGGTTACCTAATCGCAGGTCTCTTTGCGCTCGAGATTGCAATTCGCTTACTTCCGGGACCCGACGTGGATACCGGAAGACAAGTGGATCGTCGAGACCTTGAATAGAACGGGGCGTCGCGCCGGGCATTCGCGGACCGCGCCCGGTCGCGACGTTTCCTTGAACCAGTAAAGAAAGTTGGAACCACCCTGCTGGTAGTTGGGCCGGGTTTGGTTGAGCTCGCGTTGTCTCATGAGACCGGGTTGGGGCCTTCGCCTGCCCTCGATTACAGTTCAAGTCCGCGGCCGGGTGGTTCGCGTTCGAGCTTTATCGCAATGCAGCGGCGCGGCGGTTCCGGTGCCAGGGGGCGTGTGAGTTGTTGGCGCTGGTGAGCAAGGGCGAGGCACTGGGTTCGCCGCTCGGCGCGCTCGCGAAGCTGTTCGGCCTTCCCGTCGCAGCGGTCGAGCGTTTTCTCGAGGCGGTTGATCTCGGTTTCGAGCTGGGCCCGTGGGGCGCGGTTCCACCTGTGGAGGTGTTGGAGCTCACGTTGCGCTCTCGCGAGCTGTTCGGCGGCGTGCTCGTACTGCCGCTCGAGTTGGTCCTTTTGCTCGGCGATCCGGTCGAGGATCGTGTCGCGATGGCCGCTGCGCTGGTCGAGGGCGAGGGGCTCGGCGGCTGAGTGTTGGAGGGCGCGGGCGGCGCGTTCGGGCGGAGCGGCCGGGTCGGGTTGGCGGAGTGGTGTTTCGCGTTCGAGCAGGTCGCGGTCGGCGATGTAGAGGCGGGTCTGGAGGCGGGCGCGTGTGCAGGCGACGTAGCCCCACTCCTGCAGGGCGCCCTGGTCGGGGAGGTAGACGTAGGCGCGATCGGCGGTCAGGCCTTGGGCGGCGTGGCCGGTGAGCGCGTAGCCGTAGTCGAGATGCTCGGCCGCATAGTCGTAGGCGACGTGCCGGTTGACGCCATTCTGGTCGCGCACAAGGAAGCCGTTGTCGTCGAGGTCGAGGATGGTGCCGCGCATGCCGTTGCGGAGGCCGAGCCGGTCGTCGTTTCGGCGGCAGAGGACTTGCTCGCCGAGCCGGTACTCGCGCCCGCCAAGGGTGACGGCTTCCCGGCCGAGCCCGTGCTTTTCGAGCATGAGCGCATGGGCGGCCTGGTTGAGGTCGTCGACGTCGTGGCGGTGGTAGGCGAGCATCACGTTGCGGCTGGGGCTGCGGCGTGCTTCCCGCCACCAGTCGCCGAGCACCCGCTCCTTCGCCGCGGTCGGGTTCTTGTCGAGGGCGAGCCGGTCGCGCTGGGCTGCGAGAGCGAGGTACAGCTCTGGATTACCGTCACGCATCCGGGCGAGCGCCTCCCGTTCGAGCGGGTCGCGCTGGCGGCGGTTACCGGACAGCTCGACCACGTCCAGGCGGTCGCAGAGCGCCTGGTAGAGGCCGCCGGCGCCGACCGCCGGCAGCTGGGCCGGGTCGCCGACCAGGAGCAGCTTTCCCTCCGCCCGTTCGACTGCCTGCAGTAGCGGGGCGAGCACGCGCGTCTCGGCCATCCCCGCCTCGTCTACAACGAGGATGCAGCGGTGGGGGAGACCGCCGTGGCGGTGGGCGTCGAGCAGGAGCCGGTGCAGGGTGCGACTCTGGATGCCGGTCGCGGTTTGGAGCTCGTCGGCGGCGCGACCGCTCGCCGCCGCCCCGAACACGTCGATGCCGATGTCACGGTACGCCTCGACGAGCGTCCGAAGTGCCAGCGTCTTTCCCGAGCCGGCGACGCCGACGACGCACACCACGCGATCGGAGCGGCAGGCGGCATGGTGGACGAGCATCCGCTGCTCACCGCTTAGGTCGTTGCCGGACATGAGTGCTTCGGCGAGCGATCGCCGCTCCGGCGCCGGCACGGGGACGTTGCGGCCGGCGAGGGCGAGCTCGATCGCCTCCCGCTCGACCGCGAGCAGCTCCTGGGTCGTGAAGCGCGCCGGCCGGCCCGGAACGTCCTGCGCTTCGACGAGCTCGACCCCGGGGAAGCGCGAGAGTTCGTCCGCGAGCTCGAGCACCTCGTCGACGCGACCGCCGCCGGGGAGCGAGCCTGCGACCGCCCGGACGAGGTCGGGCATAGTGAAGGTTGTCTGCTTCTCCGTCAACCCTTCGCGGCCGAGCAAGCCGGTGGCGAGCTGGGCAGGCTCAACCCGATCGCGCTTGACGGGTCGCTCGTGGACGAGCGCGTCGAGTTCGCGCCGGCCGAGACCGTGCTCAGCCGCGCGCGCCTTCCAGTCACCGCGCAACCGCGGCAGGTCGACCTGTTCCTTCGCCTCCCGCGTCGCGAGAGCTGCGACCCGGGAGGCGGCGAAGCCTTCGGTCCCCAGCGCCTCCATGTGTTCGAGGAGGGACTGCCTGCGGGTCGAGAAGGCGCGGATCGCCTCCTCGGGCACGCCGACCAGCTCACCCATTCCTTTCAGCGGCTGCGTCCACTCCAGGCCGAGCCGCCGGGTGAGCTCGCCTCGCAGGTGGGCCTCGTAGAGGTAGCCCGCGGCGAGACGGTAGGTCTTGAGGATCGCCTCGCCGTCGAGCGCGCGCCACTCGCCGTCGGGTGTCCTCGTCATGTTCGCGACCACCACATGGGTGTGGAGGTGCGGATCCTGGGCGCGCGAGGTGCGATGTCGGAAGGCCGCGGCGACGAATCCTTGACCGTACTCGCGCACGATGCCGCCCTTGCCGCGGCGGACGATGCACGCCTCCTGCTCCAGGTAGGCGAGCGCCGCTTGCCAGGAGGCCTCGTGCGCCTCGGAGACCTGCCTGCGCACCCGCTCGTCGTCCGTCAACGCATGCAGCAGACTGACGCTCTTCGGACACGAAAAGACCAGGTCGAAACCGGACACCGGTTTGAGCTGCTTCGGTTCCTCGCGCCACTCGCCCGACTCGACGTCGAGCCTCCGCATCGTGATCGTCCGCTCTCGCACCGGTGCGCGTAGCCGCTCCTCGCTGGCGGGGTTGACGCCGCGCAGCAGCGTCCCCAGATCCTCGTCGCCGACCACGCCGACCAGCCCGAGCTCGGCCGAGCCGCTGCCGGCCCAGATGCCGGGAGACTCGCCCCGATCCGCGTAGTAGTCGTCCAAGCCCCTGGCGACCTGCCGCTCGTAGTAGGCCTCCTGGCCGAGCGTCAGCTTGGCCACGCTCAGCATTCCGCCACCCCGACCAACCCCGGACAGACGGAGACGCAAATGCACCCGAGGTGCGAGGCACGGCCGCTGTTTACTGGCCGAGCAACGCCGGTTGACCACTCTATGACCACATGGGAAGCTCCAGAAAGTTGCCGAGGGTCGAAATCGGCGCTCCGCGGCCCTCGCAGAAGTGCCTGCAAATGGGGCGATTCCGGCTCAGAGTGGCGAAGCGTGCGACCGCGGCGAAGCTGCTTCGAGCCCAGTACCGCCCATTTCCCTCGCGCTTCCGTAGACGCCTGAGAACCGCTTGATCAAGCCGTTCTCGGCGGCCAGGCTCAATACGCCACAGTCGCCGCAGGTCGCGGGAAGCGAGATACAGTCGCAGCTGAAGGTGTGGATCGAGGTTGGGGGGGTGAGGTGTTCGTTCAGCTGGCACACCGGTCGTTGATGGATCGTCCCGCCGTGCGTAGCGTGCGGTCTCGCGAGCGCTATTGTCGGGAGGGCGGGAAGCGCTGAACGACGGTTGGGCGATCGAGGCGGAGGGTCTGCAGAAGCACTACGGCGACGTCAAGGCGCTGTCCGGTGTTGATCTATACGCGCCTGCGGGGAGTGTCCTTGGTCTGCTCGGGCCCAACGGGGCGGGGAAAACCACCGCCGTTCGGATCCTGACCACGCTGCTCAAGCCGGATAAGGGAAGCGCGCGTGTTGCGGGCTTCGACGTGGTGCGGGAACCGGCTCGGGTGCGGGCCCGGATCGGCCTCGCCGGCCAGTACGCGGCGGTCGACGAGAACCTGAGCGGCTCAGAAAACCTGGAGATGGTGGGCCGGCTCTACCACCTTGGGCGGCGGGCGTCACGGCAGCGTGCCGCGGAGCTGCTCGAGTATTTCGATCTTGCCGAGGCGGGCAAGCGGCTCGTCCGCACCTACTCGGGTGGGATGCGCCGGCGGCTCGACCTCGCTGCCGCGCTCGTGGCCCGCCCGCCGATTCTGTTCCTCGACGAGCCGACCACAGGACTCGATCTGCGCAGCCGGATCACCCTCTGGAATGCGCTCGAGTCGCTCGTCAGCGAGGGAACGACCGTGCTTCTGACGACCCAGTATCTGGATGAAGCCGACCGTCTCGCACACAAGATCGCGGTCGTCGACCACGGCGTCGTGATCGCCGAGGGGACTCCCGACGCGTTGAAGCGGCAAGTTGGCGGTGACCGGCTCGAGATCCGCTTCGCCGACGGATCGTTAGCTCCCGCCGCTGTAGCGGCCCTCGCGGGGCTGGGCGACGGCGCCCCGTCCGCGCTCGACGGCGTGGTGTCGATGCCGGTAGCGGGAGGCGGCGATGTCGCCGACGCCGTACGCGCATTGGATGCGGCGGGGATCGCGATCGGCGACATCGCCACTCGACGGCCGACACTCGACGACGTCTTCCTCAAGCTGACCGGTCGCGTCGCTGTCGCCGAACAGGAGGAGACCGAATGAGCGCTGCCGGCTACGAACTCTCCGATACGTGGGTGCTCGCGAGCCGGAGCGTGAAGCGGATCGCCCGCCAACCCGACCTTGCCGTCGGCTTCACCATCCAGCCGATCATGTTCGTGCTCCTTTTCGTGTACGTCTTCGGCGGCGCGATCTCGACGCCCGGCTACAGCTATGTCGAGTATCTGATCCCGGGAATCCTCGTCCAGTCGATCGTCTTCGGTGGGTTCGTCACCGCCCTCGGACTCTCCGACGATCTGAAGAAGGGCCTGATGGATCGGTTCCGGTCGCTCCCGATGTCTCGCTCCGCAGTCCTGACCGGCCGCACCCTCGCTGACATCAGCACCAACACGGTTCAGCTCATCGTCATGCTGGCGGTGGGGTTCGCAGTCGGCTTCCGCTTCACGACTCAGCCGCCAGCGATCCTGGGCGGAATCGCCTTGCTCCTCTTGATCGGCTATGCGTCTTCGTGGGTCTTCGCGTTCATCGGGCTCACCGCCTCATCGCCGGAAGCCGCAAACGCCATCGGCTTCACGGTCCTCTTCCCGGTGACGTTCGTCTCATCCGCGTTCGTGCC
>DATASU010000105.1:0-1599 GCA_036269095.1 Solirubrobacteraceae bacterium | reverse complement strand
TGCACGAAGCGCGTGCGCGCGCCGCTGCCGGCGGGGCGGTAGCTCGCCGCGACGTCGTGGGTGGCGCCGACGCCCGCGGGCATCAGCTGCCAGGTGTTGATCTGGTCGGGGTAGAGGTCGATCGTCGTGTTCGGATAGATGTACACGTAGCGCCAAGTGTGCCGATCTTCGGGCCCGAGGCCCGGCATCGGCCGCACCAGGCTCTGGTAGGCGCGCTCAAGCCGGTTCGAGCTCGGCTTGTCGCGCAGCGGCGCCTCGAACCAGACGTAGCTGTCATGGACCTCGGCGGTGTAGTTCTTGTAGTCGTAGAGCCGCATCAGGCCGGGGTGCGCGATCGGCACGTGATAGCCCTCGAGGTAGTTGTCGGCGACGATCTTCCAGTTCGCCGGCTGCTCGCCCTCGTAGGGCGCGAACGACTGAAGCGACGGGATCCGGAAGCGCTCGAGTCGACGGGGCAGATCGCCGAGCAGCTCCGCCAGCGGCGTCGCGTCGCGGTCGAGGTTGACGAACACGAGCCCGCAGATCTCCTCGACGCGCGCCGGCAGCAGGCCGAGCTCGGCCTTCTTGAGCCGGTCGCCGTAGGCGAGCGCCTCGGGCGCGCCGATCATCGTGCCGTCGAGCTTGTAGGTCCAGCCGTGGTAGCGGCAGCGGATCGCCGCCTTGCACTGGCCCGAGCCGCTGAGCAGGCGCGAGCCGCGGTGGCGGCAGACGTTGCGGTAGGCGCGCAGTGCACCCTGCTCGTCGCGCACGACCAGCACCGGCTGCGAGCCGGCGCGGGCGGTGATGTAGCTACCGGGCTGCGGCAGCGAGCCGACGTGCCCGGCGAGCTGCCAGGTGCGCTCGAAGATCAGCTGCTGCTCGGCCTCGAGCAGCGACTCGTCGAGGTAGTAACGCGGTGAAAGCGCAGCCGGCATCGGGCCTGCGGCGGGCGCCGCTGAGGGCTCGGGGGCGGGTGTTGCTGGCGTCGTGGCGGTCATCTTCTCCCAATCCTGACTTTGTGATCAGTTGCTGTTAGTCTACCGCCCATGGTCAAGCGCGCGTCCTGGCTGTCGATCACGCCCGAGCCCGAGCGCGAGCTCCCGGAGGCGGTTGCGACGCTCAAGTGCGGTGGCGTTCCAGCCGCCGACGCGGTCGCGCGTGAGCGTCGGCGGGTCGAGCGGCTGGTGTTGCGCGGGAGCGAGCGTCAATGGCTCGCCTACCTGCACGACGTCGTCGAGCTGATCGACCGCAGCGGCGCCTCCGCGGACCAGAGCGAGCTGGTGGCCCGCGCGCAAGCGCGCGCGCGGGCCGTGATCTCGAACCACCACAACCTGCTGCTGGCTCTGCCCGGTCGCGCCGCGGAATCGACCGCGGCCGACCGCTCACGGCTGGCGGCGATCTCCACCCAGCAAAGGAAGCCATGAGCACAACCGCGATCCCATCCCCGGCCGAGCTGACTCCCGAGCAGCTGGAGCTCCGCGGGAGAGCAGCCGACTTCGTCGACAACGTCCTGATCCCCCTCGAGCTCGAGGCCGAGGAGCGGCAGGGGCGGCTGCCCGAAGACACCATCGAGGAGATCAAGCGCGCCGCGATCGCCGCCCGCCTGCACGGCGGCCGCGT
>DATASU010000104.1:0-13353 GCA_036269095.1 Solirubrobacteraceae bacterium | reverse complement strand
CTGGAGGAGCGCCGCTCACCGTTGCGGCGTGTCGGCGAGCTCGACAACCGCGGCAGTCACTTCTACCTCGCGCTCTACTGGGCCCAGGAACTCGCTGCCCAGAGCGACGATGCCGAATTGGCGGAGCGCTTCAAGCCGCTGGCGGAGAAGCTCGCGGTCGACGAGCAGCGGATCATCGGCGAGCTCGCGGCCGCCCAGGGCCAGCCGGTCGAGATCGGCGGCTACTACCACCCCGACCTCGAGCTCGTCGCTGCCGCGATGCGCCCCTCGCAGACCCTGAACGACGCGCTCGACAGCCTGGGCTCGGCGGTCGGCTGAGCTGACGCTTACCCCGGAGCTGCCGGCCCGCTGGCCGGCGGCTCCGACAGGGCGCACCCCCAACTGCTCCGCGATCGCAGGTGATGTGACGTTGATCTCACGCCGCGCTCCTAGCGTCTGCGGCCATGAGATCTCGAACCGCCCTCGCCCTCACGACCGCCTTCGTCTGCGCGCTGGTCTGCGCCGGCCTCGCGGGATACGGCAGCGCAGCCGCGCTCAAGGTCACGCCCGCGGGCGCGGATGCGCTCGCTGCCGGCGGGCTGCCGGCGCCGGTGATCTTCGACGACGGCGTGATCCAGAACAGTCCGTCCTACGCACCGCTGGACTACGGGGTCGCCGCGTCGGGGAATGAGATCGCCGCGGTCACGGGCACAGGCAGTGCGACGGTGTTCAGCGCGCCCGCCGGAGGCTGGTCGGCCGGGGCACCTGGGCAGGTCGCCGTCACCGTCCCGTCGAGCACGGTCAACTCCTGGACCTACGGGGACACGACATATGCGGCGCTGTCACCCGACGGCAACACGCTCTACATCGAGTTCACCGGCGAGGCGAACAACAACGAGACGATGCTGCCTCCGGGTCACATCTACGTCTACAGCCACAGCGGCAGCTCTTGGAGTCTCAGCGACACGCTCTCGCCCGCTGCGGGCAATGCCTTCGCGTCTTCCGGGCTGACGCTGTCCGCCGACGGCTCGACGATCGTCGCCGGCGGGATCCAGAGCACGCAGAGCAGTGGCGAGGGCTCGCCGGGGGAGCCCTACGCGGAGCTTCTGGTCTTCAAGCAGGTGTCGGGGTCGTGGTCGGGAGTCAGCACCGAGGCCACGGAGACGCCGGCCTTCGGCTCGGTCGACGACGCGCCCTGGGAGTGGGCGGTGAGTGCCGACGGTGCGACGATCGCGGTCGAGACCTACGACGGTGCCGGGGCGGCGGATGAGGATGACATCGTCTACACGAACGACGGGACCTCGCAGATACGGCTGGCGGCCTCGGGTCCGGCGGCGATCTCCGGCGACGGCGCCACGATCGTCGTGAGCGAGCCCGGAGGTGGTGGCGGGGCCGGATTCGCCGACGTGTTCGAGCGCCCCGGCGCGGCCTGGGTCGCGACCGGCGCGCTGGCCGCGAGCGCGCGGCTCAGCGACGCGGACGGCGGCACCTTCGGTCAGGCGGTCGCGGTCAGCAGCGACGGCTCCGCGGTCTACGCCACGGTCGCCAACCACGGTAACGGGATCGACACCTTCGCCGAGCCGCTCGCCGGCTGGGGCACGGCGACCGCACCGACGTACAGCTGGACGCCGACCGCCTACCCGTCGACCGCCACCGCGGACTCGGTGCAGTCGCTCGTGCTGTCGCCCGACGACTCGACACTGGTGTCGCTGGGCTTCGATTGCGCGGGGGCATCGAGCGGCAATGACGACCGCTGCAGCAACGGCATGTTCGTGTTCGGTGGTGCGGGCGGCGCAGGCGGCGGGACCGCGACGACGACGTCCACGACGACCGCCGCTTCCACGACCGCGACGACGACGGCGTCGACCCCGGCGCCGACCCAGTCCTCGACGACCACGACCCCGCAGCCGAGCTGCCCGCTGGCCGCGGCTCAGGGCACGAACTGCAGCACCGGCCTGGGTCAGCCGAAGAGCGACGGCAACGCCCTGAACATGCCCGCGAGCTGTGATTACGTCGCCGCCGATGGCGTCTCGTGCACCTACAACTCGGGCGCCTACCAGGTGTCCTCGGCGGCATGCCAGAGTGGCTGCTCGATCACTCCGGCGCAGGCGGAGTCAGCGGCGAGTGCCGCCGTTCAGAGCTTCATGAGCTCGATCGGCCAGGGTCCGCTCGGTGGCAATGCGCTCGCGCGCGTCCCACATCTGGCGGCGCTGAAGAAGAAGGGCAAGCCGTTCAGGATCACGCACGTCGGCTCGGGCCGCGTCCGGATCCCGGCCGGGAAGCAGCGGTCGCTCAAGCTCGAGCTCAACGCGGCAGCCAGCCGCCGGCTGCGCCGGCTGCACAAACTCAAGCTGCTGGTGCTGGTTGCCCGCACGGTTGCGGGCCACACGACCGTCGTGCTCAAGCGCGACGTCACCTTCCGCAGCCCCGCGAAGGTCAAGAAGCGCCACTGATGCGGGCGTTCAGCTCAGCAGCCGGCTGATCTCGGCGAGCACCGATTCGCTCGATGGCAGGTGCTCCGCGGTATGCAGGAGCATCTGCTTGCGGGCGGCGTGCGCGAACGCGGAGTCGATGATGATCAGCGCGAGCGCATCGGGGTCGGCGTCAGCGCTGACCCGCCCAGCCTTCTGTTGCGCGCGCAGATAGCCGCCGAGCAGCTTCACGCCCTTGTGCGGCCCGAGCTCCTTGGCCTCGACGAATGCCGCGATCGACGCCCGCAGAGCAGGGTCGGCCTGTGCGGCGAGCATGATCGGCAGGACATCGCCGAAGAAGCGCTCGAGCGCCGCCACCGACGCCTCGATCACCGCGGCCGGCTCGAGCTCCTTGAGGTCGAGGCCGGCCATGAACTTCAACGGCTTCATGCCCTGCTCGAACACCGCCTGCAGCAGCCCCGCGCGATCACCGAAGTGGTAGTAGACGCTCGCGTCGGAGACGCCCGCGCGCGCCGCGACCTCGCGGCTCGTGAGGTTCGCGATGCCCTCCCCGCGCAGTATCTCCAGTGCCGCCTCGACGATCGCCTCGCGCCCACCCGACGGCGGTCGTCCTCTGCGTCTGGGGGGTTCTTCGGTGGCGGTCATGGCCTCTGCATGCAGCCTAGCTAGTGCGGGTAAGAAATTCCTGAGCTGAGGCTCAGTATCCATGATATTCTGAGCGCGTACTCAGAAAATCGTCCTTTGAGAAGGAGCGCGCATGGACCGCAAATGGTGGACGTTGATCGCGGTATGCACTGGGGTTTTCATGCTGTTGCTCGACGTCACGATCGTCAACGTGGCACTGCCCCAGATCGAGCTCGCCTTCAGGGCGAACCTGTCTGACCTGCAGTGGGTGATCGATGCCTACGCGCTGACGCTGGCGGCGCTGCTGCTGACAGCCGGATCGATCGCCGACCTCGCCGGCCGCAGGCGCGTCTTTGCCATCGGCATCGTCGTCTTCACGCTCGGCTCGGCATTGTGTGGCGTCGCCCAGAGCTCGCTGTTCCTGTCACTCTCCCGCGCGCTCCAGGGCGTAGGCGGCGCGATCATGTTCGCGACGGCGCTGGCGCTGCTCGCCCAGGCGTTCCCGCCGCGCGAGCGCGGCGTCGCCTTCGCTGCCTTCGGCGCCGTCACCGGCGTAGCGATCGCGGTCGGTCCGGTGCTCGGCGGCGCGATCACCAGCGGCCTCAGCTGGCGCTGGATCTTCTTCGTCAACGTGCCGATCGGCATCGGCGCCCTGGCGATCACGCTGAAGCGGGTCGAGGAGTCACGGCTGCCACATGCCCCACGACCCGACGTGCCCGGCTTCATCAGCTTCAGCCTTTCGCTGGCAGGCCTGGTCTTCGGTCTGATCCGCAGCCAGGCAGAGGGCTGGGGCTCCTTGCAGGTGCTCGTCTCGCTGGTCGCGGCGGTCGTGCTGATGCTCGCCTTCATCACGATCGAGCTGCGGACGCGCGAGCCGATGCTCGACCTCGGGCTGCTGCGCGTTCCGACCTTCAACGGCGGGCTGGTCGCCGCCTGGGCGGTGTCGGCCTCGATCTTCTCGATGTTGACCTACCTGGTCATCTACTTCCAGGACCTGATGGGGTACTCGGCCGTCGCCGCCGGCATCCGCTTCCTGCCGCTGACGGGCGCCGTCTTCTTCGTCGCCGGCCTCGCCGGGCGGCTGACGACGAAGGTCCAGATCCGCTACCTGATCGGCGCCGGCTTCGCCTTCGTCGTCGTCGGGATGCTGCTGATGCGCGGGCTCACCCCGACCGAGCGCTGGACCCACTTCCTGCCCGGCTTCATCGTCTCCGGCATCGGTGCCGGGCTGATCAACGTGCCGCTCGCATCGACCGCCGTCGCCGTCGTTCCGGCCGAGCGCGCAGGCATGGCCTCCGGAATCAACTCGACCCTGCGCCAGGTCGGCGTCGCGACCGGCGTCGCCGCACTCGGCACGATCCTTGCGAGCCGCGTCAAGTCCGAGGTCGTCACGCACCTGGCGCACACGCCGCTGGCCGCACACGCTCACGCGCTGGGGACGATGATCGCGTCAGGCGGTGCCGGCGAGGCGATCAAGCACGCCACACCGCAGACGCGCGCGCTGGTGGCGGCGGCCGCGAAGGGCAGCTTCGCCGACGCCCTGAACACGATCCTGCTGATCGGCGCCGGCGTGGCCTTCCTCGGCATGATCGTCGCGCTCATCGCGATCCGCCAGCGCGACTTCCATGACGCACCCCAGCAGGAGGGCCTGGGCGAAGCGGTCGCCGCCTGAGCTCCAGCTACTCGCGGCCCGCCGGCTCGCGGCCTGTGCCACAGCGTTTCAGCGGCCGCGGGCACTCGGCCTGCTAAGATGCTTGCCAGCAAGCAAGTATCGAACCAGTGAGGCGGGCAATGGCGACAGCAGTCGACACGGAGACAGCACAGCGGTTGCGTATGGTCTTCGGACAGCTGTCCCGCCGCCTGCGCCCGACCGAGGCGGGCCTCGCCGCCGACCTGACGCCGACGCGCGTAGCGGTACTGCTGAATACGGTTCGCAACGCCCCGATCCGCCTCGCTGAGGTCGCCGAGCAGGAGGGCCTCAACCCGACACTGCTCTCGCGTACCGTCGCGAACCTCGCGCAGGACGGCCTCGTCACGCGCACCGCCGACGAGGCCGACCGCCGCTCCGCCTGGCTCGACGCGACACCGGCCGGTCGTGAGCTCGCCGAGCGCATCCGTGCGCAGCGGACCCACGCCGTGCAGGTCGCGCTCGAGCAGCTCGCAGTCGCGGATCGCAACCTCGTCGAGGCTGCGCTGCCGGCGCTCGAGCAGCTCGCGCAGCGTCTGCACGAAGGCGGCCGATGAGCCCGGCGATGAGGCGCGTCTCGCGCACGACCTTCGCGGCGCTGGCGGTCCCCAACTACCGGCTCTACATCGGCGGCCAGGCGCTGTCGCTGACCGGAACCTGGATGCAGATGGCGGCGCAGTCGTGGCTGGTTCTGACGCTCACGCACTCGGCCACCGACCTCGGCCTGATCGTCGCGCTGCAGACACTCCCGGTGCTGCTGCTGGGTCCCTATGGCGGCGTCATCGCCGACCGCGTCAACAAGCGCAAGGCGATGATCACGCTGCAGGCGATGATGGGAGTCCAGGCGCTGACGCTGGGGCTGCTGACCGTGACCCACTCGGTCCACCTCTGGGAGATCGGCGCGCTGGCGTTCATCCTCGGCCTCAACAACTGCTTTGAGAACCCGGCCCGCCAGTCGTTCATGCTCGAGCTGGTGGGCGCCGAGCATCTGCGCAACGCCGTCAGCCTGAACTCGACGATGGTCAACGTCGCGCGGGTCGTCGGCCCCGGCATCGGCGGCCTGATGATCGCTGCGGTAGGTAGCGGCTGGTGCTTCCTGATCAACGCCGTGAGCTTCATCTTCGTGATCAATTCGCTCACGCGCATGGATCTCGCGGCGCTCGCTCCCGTCACACCGACCCCGCGCGCCAAGGGTCAGCTGCGCGACGGGCTGCGCTACGTCCGCCACGAGCCGCGCCTCGCGCTGCCGCTGGCGATGGCCGCCGTCGTCGGCTGTCTCGCCTACGAGTTTCAGGTGTCGCTGCCCTACATGGCGTCGCACGGCCTGCACGTCGGTTCGGCCGGCTACGGCTTCATGACCGCCGCGATGGGCGTCGGTGCCGTGATCGGCGGGCTCGCGCTCGCGGCGCGCGGCAAGACCGGTTCGGCGCCGATGATCATCGCCGCTTTCATCTACGGGATCAGCATGGCGCTGGCCGCGATCGCCCCCGATCTGCCACTCGAGCTCGTCGCGCTCGCCCTCGTCGGCGGCGCCGGTGTGACCTTCATGTCCCAGAGCAACTCAACCCTGCAGCTGCGATCGGCTCCAGAGATGCGTGGCCGCGTGATGGCCCTGTGGTTCGTCTCCTTCCAAGGCTCGACCCCGATCGGCGGCCCGATCGTCGGTGCGGTGATGGCCGGCTACGGTGCGCGCAGTGGTCTCGGCGTCGGTGCCGTCGCCTGCTTCGTGGTGGCCGCTTTCGGGGCCGTCACACTCCGCAACCTGCGCGCCCGCGCCGCGGAGGAGGCGGCTCCCGTCGAGGTCGCTACGGAAGCGCTCACCGCCTGATCCGCGGGACCGAACCGCTCCTGCGGTCGTCGCGCGGCAATCGCTACTCGGGCTGGCGCACGATCAAGACCGGCGCCTGAGCATGGAGCACGACGGCTGCCGCCACGCTGCCCGCGATCCGCCCTGCCACACCAGTGTGACGGTGCGAGCCGATCACGATCAGGCCCGCGTTTAGCCCTTCGGCGGTGCCGACGATCCCCTTCCAGGTCGGCGATGCCTCGACACTCAACGAGCGCGCGTCGAAACCTGCGCTTCGTGCCAGCGACGCGCCGTGTGCGGCGGTTTCCTCAGCTGCCTTGTGAACCTCGGTCGCCTGAGTGGCGTCGAAGTGGCGTCCTTCGACGGGGTGGAACCCGACGTCGCCGGGCTGCCACACGGTGAGCACCACCGCCGACCGTCCGTCTGCGAGCTGCTCGCCTGCCTGCCTGATGGCGAGGGCGGAGAGATGTGTCCCGTCGTAGGCCACGAGCACCGGGCTGCTGTCGGACTCGGGATCTGTCAGGACGGGTACCGCGTGGGCCGCGGCGAAGGCGCTGGTCGCGTCTGCCGAAGTCCCGGCAGTGGCGCGAGCAGGCTCCGCCGAGACCTGGGCTACGGGCACCTGCGAGCGGACACGCGCCAGCAGCGGCGGTGAGTGCCAGGCGGGCGTGGCGCCGGCCAGGAATCCCTCGAGGTCCGGCGTCTGTGGGCGCGCTCCGCTCAGCGCATAGACGGCCACGCCGATGACTGCGCCGCCGATCGCGAGCCCAAGACCGATCCAGAGCGCGATCCCGGTGCCGGCTTGGAGATTGCCGCCAACGGTCGCGGCGAAGTGGGCAAAGATCGGGGCGATCATGAATGCCGCGCACGCCCGCAACAGCTCGACGATGGCGAACACGCGTTGCAGGTCCGCCGATGGGAGCGAGAAGCCGGCCACGAATAGCGCCGGGGCGACGGTTGCGCCGAGGCCAACCCCGGTCAGCCCCGAGCCGACCAGCGTCAGGGCGCCGCTTGACGGCACCTCGATGCGGAACACGGCGATTCCGGCTGCGAGCGCAAACATGCCGAACAACGGGAGGTAATGGATCGCCCGTCTACGGATCACGATTCCCAGAGCCAGGGCGGTGATTGCCGCGCCACCGACCTCTGGCAGGTACAGCAGACCGATGTGCAACGCGCCGTAGTGCGGCGCCAGCACGGCAATGGTGAGTGCCGTGGCCGACACCGACGCAGCCGCCGCGAACAGCGCGACAGCGATCCCTGCCACCGGGATCGAGCTCGTCAGCATCGTCCGGATCGTCAGCAGCGGCCGCTTCGCAGTCGCTTGATACACGACCAGCGTCACGATCACGATCAGGCCGCCGATCAGCGGCACGATCACTTCGGCCGAGAGGAAGCTGTGACTGGTCAGCTCCGATGCGCCGAAGAACGCGGCGACACAGCCGACCGCCGCCAGCCCGATCGCTGGGAGATCTCGCGGCGAGTCCGGATTGGCCGGGGGCGAGTCTTCAAACGTCAGCGCGGCGAGGATCATCGCCAGTACCGAGATCCCGGTGACGATCCAAAACAGCGGTCGCCAGGCGTTGGCCTGGGCTTGTACCCCGCCCACCAGCGGACCGAGCGCGACCGCGCCAAAGATGCACAGGTTCATGATCACGGCTGTGTCGCGCAGCTTGTCCTGGGGAAAGCCGATGGCGAGCGGCGGCACCGCGGCGATCAGCAGCAGGCTGGTACAGAGACCCTGGATTATGTGTCCGGCGATGAACATCCCCGCGTTCTGCGCTGTGGCCTCCAGCAGCGACCCGACCACCAACAGGACCGCGTAGCCGAGCAACATCCTGCGTTGCGGCAGGTGCTGAGCGAATTGCACCGCCAACACCGTGCCGGTCGCGTAGGCCGCGTTACCGAGACCTGAGCTCAGGCTCAGCGTCTGCAGACTCATGTGCAGCTGGTGAGAGATGATCGACGTCAACGGACCGAGCGCAGCGGACAGCGCCAGGTAAGGAATCAGCGCGAACATGACCATCGCCGCCACCGCGGCGTAGCGACCAGCGAGTGGGCCCTGACGCATTTAGACCTGCACCCCTGCGATCTGGATCGCGACCGCCTCGGGCAGGCGCGCGGCTATCTGGTCGTAGCTTGACAACTGGTGTCCTTTCGCAGAGATGTTCAAGACAGCGATCAACTCGTCGCCCGCATGATCCGGCGTGCCTGAGCGTCGGTCAGCGGTGGGTGATTCAGTGGGGCCGCGTCGCCGGCTGGTCGCAGTCCCGCGAGCTGTAGCTCCAGGTGGCGTCGCCACGCGTTCGGCGCGACCGATCGCGTGACTCGAACCACCTCTCGCACCGACCAAAAGATCATGCTGACGTCGGTTGGAGTGGCGTCGGTGCGGATCCTCCCTGCCTGCTGCGCGTCCGTCAGCAGCATCGCGAGACGTCGGCGAAAGTCGTCCAACGAGGCTAACTCCGCCTCCGAGTGATCCCATAGCCGCTCGAGACAGCCGGACTGCTCGGACTGCAAGTGTCCGACCTGCACCAGCAACCACTCGAACGCCATCCCGCCCGGCTGGCTGTCGGCGGCGTCGGCCAGAGCGACCAGTTGCCGTCGTCGCGCGCCGATGATCTCGTCGATCAGCGCCTGCTTGTTGGGAAAGTGTCGGTATACGGTCCCGACCCCGACTCGGGCGGCATCCGCGACCTCGTTCATGGGGGCGTCGACCCCGTGGGCGCCAAAGACCTCTTCGGCGGCGGTCAGCACCCGTTCCCGATTCTGTACCGCATCCTGCCGCATCATCTTCCCGACCGATCTCGTGCTCATTGGATCTGCTGTGACGTCGGATGACCGTGAGGTCAACCGCTCGCGCCGCACCGAGCCGACGCGGTGAACGCAGACGGAGCGTGTATTCCGCTTTGAATGTACAGGGCGGCGCTCCGCGGCGCGCCGAAGACCGGTAGCGCTGACTCGTCAGGCGGGCACGGCAGGCGTCTGCACCGCGACGATCCGCCACGGCTCGGAAGCGTCGCCGGTGACGGCCAGCTGCCAGCGCTCGGTGAAGCCGATCAGGTGGGTCGAGCTGCCGGCGAGAACGCGCGCGGTGTCGCGATCCTCGATGTAGCGGCGTCCGCGCAGGTCGACGTCGATCGTCATCGTCGCCGGCTCGGCCTGGGCGTCGAGCCCGACGACGCGGATGCGCTGCACCTGCGCCCCGCGCACCACCAGGCGGGTCTGGCCACTGCTGTCACCGGGGTGCAGCAGTTCGCGGATCGCGTCGGGGGTGGCGACCTTGCGCAGCTCGTCGTCGGGCCCGTCGACGGCCTCGGCCCACGCCGTAACGGCACGGCGGGCCGCGACCTCGAGGATGTCGGGCGCGAAGCGCCCGTCGGCGAGGCTCAGGTCGAGCGCCGCGGCGTGGGCGTCGCCGGTGAACTGCAGCTCGGCGAGCTCACCGACCTTGAAGCCGGCGGGCGTGCTCTGGGCGACGGCGCCCTCGACCAGCGCCTCGTCGCGCATCGACTGCTCATCGGCCCAGTGCGTCTGCACGATCTTGTCCTGAAGTGAGTGCTCGCCCTCGGCGCCCGACTCGATCGAGGCCAGCACCCAGTGCTCGCCGCGGCGCTCGAGCGTCCAGTACTCGCGCATCCGCACGGACTCGGTGAACGAGCCGTCGCGCTTGATGTGCTGCCCGTTGCGGTCGACCACGTAGTCACGCAGCTTCGCCTCGATCCTGATCACGACGCGGTCCAGGTCCTCGTGGCCGCGCTCGCGGCGCATCAGGCCGATGTACTCGACGTTGGGCGGTCCGCTCGGCTCGACGATGTTGCGCCAGCCCTTGCGCTCGAAGTCGTCGAGGCGCCGCTCCCACTCGATCAGCAGCTCCGGCGTGATCAGGCCGCGCAGCTTCATGCGGTTGTCAGCCGACCATGCGCTCTGGATGTCGGCGAACAGCTGCGCGCCCGCCTCGCGGACCGCGGCCGGGCCGAAGATCGGGTTCTCGTCCTCTGCCTCCGCCGCCGCCAGCTCGACGCGACGCTCGCGCTTGCGGCTCGCGCGCCGGTGGGCACGGCCCTGGCGCCGGTGCGCGGCCCAATAGGTCATGAACGTCGGCATCCCGCGATTCTTGATCCACCAGAGGGCGGCGAGCGCGAGCAGGAACAACAGGAACAGTCCGTGCGTCGCGATCGTCAGGTCGATGATCGCGCGGAAGATCAGAAAGACGAAGAAGGCTTTGCCGCTACCCCCGCCGCCACCGCCACTGAAGCCGCCACCCCCGCCACCGCCACTACCGCCACTGAACCCCGAGCTGCCACCGCCGGCAGCGGCGAACGCATCGGGGGCGAGCGCCAGCACCGTCAGCGCTGCCAGCAGCAGCGCGATCAACAGTGTTCGGCGGCGCGGCCTCATCACGACCCTCCGGCGGTCAGCCCGCCGCCGCGGCCTTGAGCGGACCGATGCCCGGCTCGCTCTGGGCGACGTGCTGGTCGGCGTGGTAGCTCGAGCGCACCAGCGGCCCGGCGGCGATGTGATCGAAGCCGAGCTTGTAGGCGGCCGCTTCGAGCGCCGTGAACTCCTCGGGATGCCAGTAGCGCACGATCGGCAGATGGTTCTCGGTCGGGCGCAGGTACTGGCCGATGGTGATCACCTGAACGTGGTTCTCACGCAGGGTGCCGAGCGCGTCGAGCATCTCCTCGAAGCTTTCGCCGAGGCCGACCATCAGTCCGGACTTGGTCACGACCTCGTCGCCGCCCATCTCCTTGGCGTTGCGCAGCACGCGGTTGGAGCGCTCCCAGGTCGAGCCGCGGCGGGCGACGCTGTAGAGCCGCGGGACGACCTCGACGTTGTGGTTGAAGACGTCGGGGCGCTCGGCGATCACCTTCGCGAGCGGCATCTCCTGGCCGCGGAAGTCAGGCGTGAGCACCTCGATCTTGGTGCTCGGTGACTGCTGGCGGATCTGGCGGATCACGCCGACGAACGCGTGTGCGCCGTAGTCGTACATGTCGTCGCGATCGACGCTCGTGATCACGGCGTGGCGCAGCCCCATGCGCGCCACCGAGCGCGCGACGCGGGCCGGCTCGAGCGGATCGTTCCAGGTCGGCTTGCCGCTGCGCACGTTGCAGAAGCCGCAGCGGCGCGTGCAGGTATCGCCGAGGATCATGAACGTCGCGGTGCCGCGCTGCCAGCACTCGCCGATGTTCGGGCAGGCCGCCTCCTGGCAGACGGTGTTGAGGTTCTCGGCCTTGATCAGCGCCTGCAGCTCGCGGTAGCGCGGGCCGCCCGGCGCGGGGACCTTGAACCACGGTGGCTTGCGACCCTTGTAGGGCTGGACATCCGGGCCCAGCACCTGCAGGACATCCGCGATCCCACCGGGGTTTGACCGTGATCGCGTCGAACTCATCTAAGCGCTAAGGGTACTGACGCCGGCCGCGGCGGCGATCTGCTCTTCGAGTGCTCTTCGCTGCACCGGCTGCGGCGTGCGCCCGAGCGCGGCCGCCAGCGTGGCGGCCTCGAGCGCGCCGAACGCCCCGAGCGTCACCTCGCTGTCGCCGCGCTCGCCCTCGATCGCGGTCATCTGCACCTCGGGCAGCCCACAGGCGACGACCCAGGTGAATGGCTCGAGCGCCCTGGTCGCGATGTTGATCGCGAACCCATGGGTCGTCACCCCGCGTGAGACGTGCACGCCGATCGACGCGATCTTACGGTTCTCGACCCATACACCTGTGTAGTCGGGGCCCTCGTCGTCACGCGCCCGCGCGTCGATCCTGACCGCGTCGAGCGCGCTCACCAGCGTCCGCTCGAGCAGCCGCACGTAGGCGACGACGTCATCGACGCGCACGATCGGATAGCCGACCAGCTGGCCGGGGCCGTGGTAGGTCACCTTGCCGCCGCGGTTGGTCTCGATGATCTCGATCCCGCGCTCCGCGTACCAGGCCTCGCCCATGCTGAGCTCGCCCGGCGCCGAGCGGCGCCCGCGCGTGTAGACCGCGGGGTTGTGCTCGAGCAGCAGCAGCGTGTCGGGGATCAGCTCCTGCTGGCGCGCGTCGCGCACCCGTTCCTGCAGCGCGAGCGCCTCGCGGTAGCCGATCTCGCCCAGTTCACAAACCCACATCGCGTCTGACACCACACACTTGATGCTAGACCGCCGGTCCGGTGGGCCAAATGCCGCCCATAGGCGGCATTTGGCCCCTCGCAGCGCCCGGCGGCACCCGCTGGTATCCGGCCCAGCCCCGCAATACGCTTCACACGATGGACGCCACACCGCTGCTTCGCCTGCGCTGGCGCCTGAGCGGCGCCTGGTTGTGGCCGTCCTTCTTCGTGCTCACGCTCGCCGATGCGGCGATCGTGCATGAGCTGCCGCTCTCCGGCGACACGTCTGAATCGCTTGTCGGCACGTGGCTGCTCGGCGCGATCTTCAGCCTGATCGGCATCGCATTGCTCGGCGGCGTGGCCGGCAGCCTGGTCCGCCGCCGGCACCCCGACATGCCCAAGGCCGTCGCGCGCAACTATGGAGGCGCGCTGGTGACGCTCGTGATCACGCTTGCGCTGCTGGCGGGCGGCATCGTCCACCACCCGGTGATCGTGGCCGACAGGGCCGCGCTCCAGGACGCCGTCGCCCGTGCGACCGCCTACATCGGTGACCACGCGCCCCCGGAATTCCAGAGCAACCTCGGCGCGCCGATCACCTACGAGGTGCAGGAGCCGATCATCTACCGCATCTGCGTACCCAACCTCGCCGGCGACCGCCAGTACTGCGTCGTCGTCGATCGCGCGCAGGCCTTCGGTCGCAGCGTCCACTACGACGGTTCGGAGTCCAACAGCCTGCTCTCGCA
>DATASU010000103.1:0-48543 GCA_036269095.1 Solirubrobacteraceae bacterium | reverse complement strand
ACCTCCACCCAGCGGGCCACCGGCAGCTTGTTGGGCGAGATCCGCTCGCGCACGCCGTCGTGCAGCACCTCGGCCGCGGTGCCTGGGGTCGAGCCCAGCCCGGCCTCCCTGAGGCGCTCGAACACCGCGCGGGGCGCCAGGCCGGAGACGTCGCACATGTGGGCAACCTCCATCGGCGAGTAGGCGTGCAGGTGCAGCTGGGGCGCGATCGACTTGGAAAAGCGCAGCCAGTGCAGATAGGTGTCGAGCGTCCAGTCGGGGTGGATGCCGGACTGGATGCAGAGCTCGGTGGCGCCGAACTCGACGGCGTCGGCGATCCGCTGAGCGAAATCGTCCTCGGAATGCTCGTAGGCATCGGGTGAGCGCTTGCCCTGGCCGAACCCGCAGAACGCGCAGCCGACGGTGCAGACGTTGGAGACGTTGATGTTGCGGTTGACGACGAACGTGACGGTGTCCCCCGCGAGCCCGGAACGCAGCTCGTCGGCGGCGGCACGCATGTCCTCGATCACCTCGGGTCGCTGCTCGGCGAACAGCGCGGTCAGCTCCTCCGCATCGAGCTGCTCGCCGCGGGCGCCCTTCTCGATCGCGCGCCCGGCGACATCCGGGCCGACCGTGACCTCGCCGCGGCGGCCGGAGCCGCGACGCGGGATGAACGACCAGAAGTCGGTCTTGATCAGGTCGAGCACACCCTGGGACATCCACTCGGGGTCGATGTACTCGGGATATACGCAGAGCCGCTCGGACAGCGCGTAGCCGTCCTGCGCGAGGCGCTTGCGTGCCTGCGCGGGCGAGGGGAACGGGTGCTCGGGGCTGATGTGATCGCCGTTGGCGCTGAGACCGCCGAGGTCGGTGGCACCGGCCGCGACCAGCTCCGGCCACCAGTCCGAGAGGTTCGGCGGCACCTGGATGCCGATGTCGGGCATCAGCTCGCGGGTGCGTCCGATCAGCTCCTTGAGGTCCTCGATCGAGACATCGCTGGCCCACTTCGGCGCGTCGAGGGCGGGGCCATGCCCGATCCCCGTCCGCCAGTACTCGGCCGCCGCGTCGGTCGCGATCTGCGCCGGCTCCTGCCCGTAGTAACTCTGATGCGGCACGAAGTTCTGGATGATGATCTCCTGCAGGTGCCCGAACTCGCCGTGCACCGCGGCGAGCGCCTCGAGCGTGTCGAAGCGATCCTCGCGGCTCTCGCCGATCCCGACGAGGATCCCGCTCGTGAACGGGATCCGTAGGTCACCGGCGGCCCGAATCGTGTCCAGGCGCCTGGCCGGATGCTTGGTCGGCGAGCCCTGGTGCGCGACCAGATCGGGGTTGACCGACTCGAGCATCAGGCCCTGCGACGCGGTCACCTCGCGCAACCGCGCAAGGTCCGTCGCGCCGAGCACACCGAGGTTCGTGTGCGGCAGCATCCCGCGCTGCAGCGCCTGCTCACAGACCCAGACGACATAGCCCGTGAAGTCGTCGAAGCCGAGCTCCGTCAGCTTCGCGCGAACCCCGGCGTTGACCTCCGGATGCTCGCCGGTGAGCACCAGCAGCTCCTTGGCACGGTGGCGCTTGGCGGCGCGGTCGAGCAACTCGAGCACCTCGTCGGGCTCGTGCAGATGCGCCTGGTGGGTCGCGAACGCGCAGTACTTGCAGTAACACCGGCAAGTGCGGGAGAGCGACAACGTAAAGTTTTTTGAAAACGTCACACGGCGCCGCATCTCGTCTTATCGTAGAGATGTGAGCACTTCCGCTCACGAACACCGGGGAACTGAAGGGGGCATGATGGGGCTTCAGAAGGCTTCGGGAGTGCATGGGCGCACTTCTCTGTTCGCGCTGGGAAGCGCGGGACTCGCAGCGATCGCGATCGCCTGCATGGCAACGTCGGCAGGCGCGCACGCGCGCGCGGCCACGATCCGACCACACGTGATCAGCGACACGCCGCTCGCGCTCGGCGCAGCCGAGAGCCTCGGGGCTGACCCGTTGATCGTGTATGCGCCGGACGACGGCTACACCTACGTGGCCTGGAACGCGTCGGACAACACCGGCATCGATCTCTGCGTCGTGCCGGCAGGTGGCACCGCTTGTGAGGACGGAGGCCCGCAACTGCTCACCGATCCGGTCTACAACAGCGTCGGATATCAGCCGACGCTCGCCGGGCTGAACGAGCTTTCCAACGGTGACATCGTCGTGCTCGGCGCCGACGCTGCAGGCGGCGCGGGCACCGACGCCTGGCTGTCGGCCGAAGGTGGCGCAGCGTTTGTGGCAGCCGGCAACGGGCTGCAGAACGGCGGCCAGGACATCAGCCCGGTCTCGCTCTACTACACGCAGAACAACGTCGCGCCGCTGTCCGCGGCCGACCTCGGGCTGCTCGACAACTACGGCAACTACTTCGCCGACTCACCGGTCTCCGGGCCCGAGTCGCCGTCGTCGATTGCAAGTCCGGACACCGACACCGCGGGGACCTATGACCGCAAGTCGCTCGAGGTCATCGGCTCGGAGGTCGCGGCCGAGCCCGATCCCGCCGCCGGCGGCGACGAGGTCGTGGTCGGCATCGGTGACACGTTCGCGTCGGGTGACCATCCGAGCGGCTGCGCGGCGCCGTATCTGGCCACCGGCTACGGCACCGCCGTCGGCACCGTCGGTGGCACGGGCGGTGGCACGCTCAACCACGCCGGCCTCGCCGGCTATTCGATGCTCACCTGCGAGGCCGAAGCGCCGGTGCTGGCCTTCGGCGGGGGCGCCGGCATCGGCGCTGTCGAGGAGGAGGGGACCGGCGCAAGCTATCCGGGCGTCAATGAGGATCTGACGGTCGACTGGCGGGCGTTCACCCCGACCGCGACGGGCGGCGGCTTCGGCTCGCCGGTTCAGATCGCCAATATCAGCACTCAGAACCTGGCCGGGGCTGAGGATTTCGACGCAGCCGAGGACGGTGCCTCCGGCGTCTACGTCAGCTGGGTCGACCAGCAGGGTCTGGTGCTGAGCTACAGCCCCAACGCCGGGGCCACCTGGGACGGCGCCAACCCGATCAAGGGTGTGGGGTCCGCCGGCTCCGCCCAGGGCACGCCCGCCATCAGTGCGATCGGCAACGGCCTCGGTGAGCTCGCCTACGAGGCCGACACCGGCAGCGGCAATCAGATCTACCTGCAGGTCGTGAGCTTCATCCCGCCGCAGCCGACCACGCTTACGACGGCACAGCCGCTGGGGACGGTGCTGAGCGCGGCCAACCTGCAGGTCCCGGACGGGACGACCGGCGAGACCGATCGGGCGACGCTGAGCGGCACCAACGTTCCCACCGCCACCGGGACGGTGACATACTCGCTCTACTCGGACAACACCTGCAGCAGCAGTCACCTCGAGACGAGCAGCACGGCGACGGTCGCCGGGGCGACGGTGCCCGTTTCGAGCCCGGTCACCAAGAAGCTCAAGCCGGGCACGTACTACTGGCAGGCCGCCTACGGCGGCGATGAGTTCAACCAGGCGAGCACCAGCAGCTGCGGCTCGGAGAAGCTGACCGTGGCGCCGGTCACGGCTCCGAGCTCGGCGGCGACCAGCGGCTCGACCGTGACGCTGCCGATCAGCTGCGCGGGTCCGTGCACGATCAAGGCCACGATCACCTTGCCGAGCGGCGGCACCGCCCGCGCAGGCGACAGCAAGAAGCTGATCAAGCTGACCAGCGGCAAGTTCACGCTCAAGGGCAAGAAGGGCGGCAAGGACAAGCTGCGCCTGAAGTGGAACAGCTACGCTCGCAAGGTCTTGAAGCACGATCACGACAAGCTCACGACGCTGCTGCAGATGACCGTCAAGGCCGGCAAGAGCCGCTACGGCACGGATAGTCCGCTGAAGCTCCGAAAGTAAGGGTGGCGCGCACACGCCTGGGCAGATTCACGGCACGCGGCAGCGCGGCGCTCAGCGCCGGGCTGCTGCTGTGCGCTGTCGGCGTCGGCTCGGCCGCCGGCGCCGGGGGGACCACCAGGCCCGCCCCGGCCGCCGGGCGTGCGGCCGTCCGGCGTGCGGCCGCGGACACCGTGCAGTCGGCATCGCTGATGCTCGATTTCACGCCGAACGCGATCCACACCGGGATCTACACGGCGCTCGCGCGCCACTACGACACCGCCAATGACATCAGGCTGCAGGTTCGGATCCCGGGTGAGAGCACCGATGCGATCTCGCTGCTGAGCGCCGGGCGCGTCGACTTCGCGATCCTCGACATCCACGACCTCGCGATCGCCGACGAGCAGGGGCACCGGCTCGTCGGGATCATGGCGCTCGAGCAGCGCCCGCTGGCAGCGGTGATCGCCCAGCCACGCTTCAAGAGCCCCAAGCAGCTCGACGGTCAGACGGTCGGTGTGACCGGCGATCCGAGTGACCTCGCGGTGCTGCGTTCGGTCGTCGCCGGCGCCGGCGGCAAGCCCGCCGGGCTCAAGACGATCACCATTGGGTACAACGCCGTACCTGACTTGATCAGCGACAAAATCGCTGCAGCGACGGCCTTTTGGAACGATGAGGGGGTGCAGCTCTCGCGCCAGAGGCCGCCGTTCAACGTGTTTCGCGTCGAGGACTTCGGCGCTCCGTCCTACCCCGAGCTGGTGGTCTGCGCAACCGCTTCCGAGCTTAGGCGCGACCCCGCGCTGGCCCGCGACCTGGTCCGCGCGCTGAGCGCCGGGTACGGTTACGTACTCAAACATCCGGCGGCGGCTGAGCGTGACCTCGAGTCGCAGGTCAGCGGCCTCTCCAAGCAGGCGGTGAGCCAGCAGCTGAGCGCCGAGCTCCCGGCCTTCCTACCCCGCGGCGGCGGCGCTTACGGCTCGCTCGTGCCATCGGTGCTCGGCGCCTGGGCGAAGTGGGAGGTCAGATTCGGGATCGTCAAACGCAAGCCCGACGTCGCCGCGATCTTCAACCGCAGCTTCCTGGCTCGATAACAGGGCGGCCGGCCCGTGGAGCTCGCAGATGTCGCTCAGGCGCGCCGCCGGCGAGAGCTGGTGGTGCTCGAGGGCTTCCACGCGATCAAGCACGCGACCCGCTTCGGCGCTGAGATCCTCGGCGCCTGGACCGCCGACCCGGCAGAGCTCGAGCAACTGCGGCAGCGGCTCGCGCCGGACATCGCGCTGCGGGCCGCCGTCGTCGAGCTCGAGCAGCTCAAGGCGGTCGTCCCCCGCGCCCAGGTGCTGGCGGTTGCGCGCCGGCCCACGCAGCCCGACCCCGACACCGTGCTGGCCGGCCCCGGCCACGTCGTGTTGCTCGAGGATCCGCGCCATCTCGGCAATCTCGGTGCGGTGGTGCGCGTCGCCGCCGCTGCCGGCGCCGCCGCGGTGATGACGACCGGGCGCCAGGACCCGTGGCACCCCGATGCGCTGCGCGGGAGCGCGGGCCTGCACTTTGCGCTGCCGGTCCACCATCTGCACGCCATACGCCTGCAGGGCCGCGAGTTGATCGCGCTCGACCCCGACGGCGAGCAGCTCCGATCCGACGCGCTCCCGAGCGCGGCGGTGCTCGCGTTCGGCACCGAGCGCGACGGGCTCAGTGACGAGTTGCTGGCGCTGGCGCAGCGGCGTGTGGCGCTGCCGATGGCGCCGGGGGTCTCCTCGCTGAACCTCGCCACCGCCGTGGCGGCCACGCTCTACGCGCTGAAACTCGGCTACTGAGCCCGCAGCTTGCGGAACTCTTCCCGGACCGATTCCGGGCGGCCCCACATCTGCAGCGTCTCCACGCGACCGGTGCGCGTCTCGCGCAGTGCCAGCTCGCCGTGGATGCCGGCGTCGTCGAGCAGCTTCATCGCCGCGTGCACCGCCGGCACCGATGCGGCGTGACCGAAGCGATGGGCGACGAGCAGTCGCCAATGCCAGTCACGCTTCGAGTACGGCTGGGCGTTGCACGTGACCAGCAGCGTCGAGGCCTCGACGTAGCGGCGCTCGTCGAAGATCCTCAGCTCGAACTCGAGGTCGGTCCAATCGTCGGGAAGCGACCCGACGATCTCCGTGAATGTCTCCGCCAACGCCATCGCCGCGAACAGTAGCGAGCCGGCCCGCGAGTCGCTTCTGTCACGCTTTGGCCATGAGCGCGACCACCGACCTTGCCGCCGACTACAGGACCGTGACCGAGCGCGTCGGTCTGCTCGATCGCTCGCAGCGCGGCAAGCTCGCGCTGACCGGTGCCGACGCCAAGGAGTTCCTGCACGGCCAGGTGACCCAGGACATCACCGGCCTCACGCCGGGACACGGCTGCTACGCCGCGTTCCTGACCCAGAAGGGCAAGATGCTCGGCGACCTGCGCGTATTGGACACCGGAGCCGAGCTGCTGCTCGACACCGAGCGCGTCGCGCTGCAGGACCTGTTCAACATGATCCGGCGCTATTCGCTGGGCCACGCGGTCGAGTTGCACAAGCGCACGCTCGAGAGCGGCCTGCTCTCGCTGATCGGCCCGCTGGCCGATCAGCTCGTCACGCGTGCCGGTGGCGCGGTCGGGCCCGAGGAGCACGATCACGCGCCGCTGAGCCTCGCCGGCGCGGATGTCCGCGCGATCCGCACCGATCTGGGCATCGACCTGCTGTTCGCGGCCGAGCATCTGGCGGCGGTCCGCGGCGCCCTGCTCGAGGCCGGTGCGGTGGAGATCGGCGAGGTCGCGGCGGAGGCACTGAGGATCGAGCACGGACGCCCGCGCTACGGGATCGACCTTGACGACACGGTGATCCCGCAGGAGGCGCTGCTCAACAAGCGGGCGGTGTCCTTCACCAAAGGCTGCTACGTCGGCCAGGAGACGGTCGCGCGCCTGTTCTACAAGGGCAAGCCCAACCGCGAGCTGCGCGGCCTGAGCTCGGCCGATCTGCTCGCCGTCGGGACCGAGCTGACGCTGGGCGACCGCGTCGTCGCCACGATCACGAGCGCGGTTGACTCACCGCGTCTGGGCCCGATCGCGCTGGCCCTCGTGCGCCGTGAGGCGCCCGCCGGCGCGATCGTTCAGACCCCCGCCGGGCACGAGGCCGTCGTGTCCGAGCTGCCGTTCCCCGAATAGCCGCTCGGGCGAACGTCCAGAAAAGCGCTGAGCCGCCTTAAAGAAGCGGTCTGAACGGCCGATAACACGATCGTCGCAAAAGGCAAACCCGTCGCGAGGCGGGGACGCAAAGCCAGGGGTCTCGTTGTCGAGTATGGCCGTGAGATAGCCCAGCCGCCGGCCTCTATCAAGGTAGTACGACATGGAGGTCTTTTCGGATGACGAAATACAACGTCTACCGCTTTTGCGCTGCGGTGGCAGCGGTCTTCGCGACTGCTGTCGCCTCGGGTGCAGGTAACAAGTTCTTTTGAGGTCTCCCATGATCAAGGATCGGATTTACCGCTCTCTGGCCGCGGGATCTGTCGCGTCATCAGTGGTCACGCTGGTGTTCGCGGCCCTCGCAGGACACAAGTTCCATTAGCACCCGGTGCTGGCGCGCCGCGGATGCGTTCCGCGGCGCGCCCCAACCGGACCTTCGAAACTCATGCCCACCGAGCACAACGAGAAAGTCGCAGGCTCATCCCGCATCAGAGCGCGATTTGAGCCCTCGACGGTGCGGACCTACTGCGCCGCGGTCTTCCTCGGCGGCATCGCGGCTCTGGTGGCCCTGCATCGCTCGCTGGACATCGGCTTCGCCGTGCGCCATCCGGCGACCTTCGCGCTGCTCGCCGCCGGCGTCGTCCTAGCCGAGACGCTCCCGGTTCGCATCCCGCGTCGCGGCGAGCACGAGGTGATCACGCTCTCGAGCTCGTTCGTGATGGCGCTGCTGCTCGCCGGCGGGCTCGGCCCCGCGATCCTCGCACAGGGGGTCGCACTCGCCGTGCCGGACCTGATCAGCCGCCGCCCGGCGTGGCGGATCCGCTTCAACCTCGGCCAGTACACGCTGTCGGTGATCGCGGCCTTCCTGGTGCTCAAGGGGCTCGGCGAGACAGCGGCCGTCGGAACCTCGCATCCGTTCGACGGCACCCAACTTCCCGGCGTGCTTCTGAGCGCGGCGGTCTTCTTCATCGTCAACACCGGCCTCGTCGGCGTGGCTGTCGCGCTGTTCCAGCGGGTGCCGGTCGGGCGCTACTTCCGTAGCGACTTCCTGTTCGTGCTGGCGACCGCCGGGGTGCTGCTGCTGCTGGCGCCGATCGTGATCGCCACCGCCGCCTACTCGCCGCTGCTGATGCCGCTGTTCGCCGCACCGATGCTCGCGATCCATCAGGCGCTCAAGGCCGGTGAGCGCAGCCGCCACGCGGCCCGCCACGACTCGCTCACGAGCCTACCCAACCGCGTTGCCTTCCAGGAGGGCGTAGAGAACGCGATCAAGGACCGAGCCGCTCCCGCCGGGGTCCTGCTGATGGACCTCGACCGCTTCAAAGATGTCAACGACACACTCGGTCACCACCACGGCGATCTGCTGCTTCAGCAGGTCGCCGAGCGGCTTCTGGCGCTCGAGCTCGGAGGTCAGATCGCACGGCTGGGCGGCGATGAGTTCGCGGTCCTGATCGCCGATTGCAGCAGCGAGCACGCCGTATCGGTCGCGAATCGAGTCGCCGCCTCGCTGCGGCCCCCGTTCCAGCTCGAGCAGGTTGTCGTCGACGTACAGGCGAGCGTCGGCATCGCGATGTTCCCCGACGACGGCGACGAGGTCCAGATCCTGCTGCAGAAGGCCGACGTCGCGATGTACCGCGCCAAGGGCACGAACCGCGACATCGTGCTCTACAACGAGCGCGACGACGACCACAGCCCCAGCAAACTCGCGCTGTCGGCCGATCTGCGCGCCGCGCTCGAGCAGAAGCAGATCATCGCCTGGTACCAGCCCGAGCTCGATCTTCGCAGCGGCCAGGTGTTCGCCGTCGAGGCGCTCGTACGCTGGCCGCATCCGAGCCTCGGCATGCTCTCACCCGACTCGTTCATAGGCATGAGCGAGACGACCAGCTTGATCAAACCACTGACGCAACTGGTGCTGGACGTTGCCCTGCGGCAGCTCTCGGCCTGGGACGAGCTCGGCCTGCTGATGAAGATGGCGGTCAACATCTCGACCGCGGTGCTGATCGACAAGAACTTCACGGCGTCGGTGGTCACGGCGCTGGAGCAGGCGCGGGTCACGCCCGACAGGCTCAAGCTCGAGGTCACCGAGAGCACGCTGATGGCGGACCCCGACACCGCCATGGCGATCCTGCTGGAGCTCAGCCAGCTCGGGATCGAGATCTCGATCGACGACTTTGGCACCGGCTACTCGTCGCTCGCCTATCTGGCCGGGCTGCCGGCATCGGAGGTCAAGATCGACCGCTCGTTCGTCGCCCGCATGGGCGACAGCTTCAAGGATTCGGCGATCGTCAGCTCGACGATCGACCTCGCCCACCATCTCGGACTGCGGGCCGTCGCCGAGGGCGTCGAGGACACCCCGACGCTCGACCGTCTGCGGTCGCTCGCATGCGACGCCGTGCAGGGCTTCGGGATCAGTCGCCCGCGCCGGGCGGAGGACCTGACCCCGTGGCTGCTCGCCGAGCAGGCCGCAATCATCAATGCAACCGCAAGGAGCGCAGCATGATCCTGATCATCCTCGCGATCGCCTGTCTGGTGACCGTGCCGCTGACGGGTGGATCGCTCGGCCGCCTCGCCGCGCTCAAGCTCCGCTGGTTGTGGGCGGCGCCGCTGGCGCTGCTGATCCAGGTGATCATCATGGAGATCATCCCGAGCAGCAACCAGACCGTGCTCGGCTGGATTCACGTCGCCAGCTACGCGCTGATCGTTGCCTTCCTCTGGGCCAACCGTCGCATCGTCGGCGTTCCCGTGATCGCGATCGGGACCGTGTCCAACATGCTCGTGATCGTGGCCAACGGTGGTGTGATGGCCGCCTCGCGGACCGCGCAGCGGATCGCCGGGCTGTCGCTCGGCAGCGGCTTCCACAACTCCAACGCCGTCGCGCACCCGCACCTGCTGTGGCTGGGCGACGTGATCCCCGTTCCCGGTCCGCTGCCCAACGTGCTCAGCGTCGGTGACTGCATCATCTTCGTCGGCACGCTGCTGCTCCTGCACCGCAACTGCCGTCCGCCCGCGACCGATCGCACACCGCGAGCCGCGGTCCACCCCGCGCCGCTCCCTGACGCTTAACAAAGGTTTCCTGATTAATCCTGCAGCTTGCGGGCATTAACCAGTCGTAACCGTTTGCTAGCCCGCGCCGACCGTGACGCGGCGTACCATCGACGGTGTCAAAGCGGAGAAGGAGCGGCTCATGACGACCATCGCCCCAGATACTGAGAAACTGCGCGAACTCGACGAAGACGAGCGCCGCGCGTGGACCGAGTACTACGACAACATCCAGGACCTGACCGGCGAGCAGTACGAGCAGGTCGAGCTGGAATCGTGGGACACGCTGCAGGGTGAGCTGCGCCGGATCGAGCGGCGCAGGCGTCTTCTGAGCGTCGCCAACAGCTGAGCCCGTGCGCCGCCGGACGTGTGCGGCAGCTGTGCTGTGCGCCGCGTCGGTCGCCGGCTGCGGTGCCGTCACTCCGATCGACTTCGCGTCGCACACGCGCCCGGCCTCCCCGACCGACGTGAGCGTCTACGTCGGCTCAGGCGGAATCGTGTTGGACCCGAGCAGGCTCCGCCCGGGGCCGGTTGAGCTCAACATCACGAACCAGTCCGGCAGGACGGTTGCCGTCGCGGTGCTGACCGGCGGCCGCCCGCTCACCCGCAGCTCCTCGATCCCGGCAGGCGGCACGGCCCAGATCAAGACGACGCTCAGCCACCACGGCTCCGGCGTCGGCCTGGCGGGTCAGCCGTCGTCGATCCGGCCGCTGACCCTCAGCGGCCGCGTCCGCACCGGCGAGAACGAGCTGACCCAGCCCTGACGGCGAGCGCTCGCAGTGCGGGATTGCGGTCGGTGTCTGACCGCAATCCAGCGGGCCGCCAGGTGACGCTTGGTACAAAGTCTTTATGGCAACGGCGGCCAGTCACAGGCAGCGTCTGATCACCGAGGAGAACAGCCGCTGGTGGACGCTCGGCGCGATGTGCTTCGCGTTGTTCATGCTGATGCTGGACAACACCGTCGTCAACGTCGCGCTCCCCTCGATCCAGCGCGATCTGCACGCGAGCCTGTCTGCGCTCGAGTGGACCGTCAACGCCTACACGCTGACGCTCGCGGTGCTGATGATCACCAGCGGCAGGCTCGGTGACATCTTCGGCCGGCGGCGGCTGTTCCTGATCGGCGTGACCACGTTCGGCCTGTCGAGCCTGATCATCGGGTTCTCACCCGATGACGCCGTGCTGATCGGCTTCCGCGCCGTTCAGGGCGTGGGCGCCGCCTGCATGATGCCCGCCAGCCTGGCGATCATCACTCAGGCCTTCCCGCCACACGAGCGCGGCACCGCGATCGGGACCTGGGCCGGGGTCAGCGCGCTGGCACTGGCGATCGGTCCCGTGCTCGGTGGCTTCCTGACCCAGGACGTGAGCTGGCGCGCGATCTTCTTCATCAACCCGCCGATCGCCGTGATCGCGGTCGCCGTGACGCTGTTCGCCGCGCATGAGAGCCGTGATGACACGGTCGGACGCCAGGTCGATTACGTCGGCATCGCCCTGCTCACGGTCGGCCTGACGGCGGTCGTTCTGTCGCTGATCGAGGGCAACAGCTGGCATTGGGACTCGGCCCGGATCATCGCGCTGTGGGCCATCGCCGCGGTCGCGCTCAGCGCCTTCCTGGTCGTTGAGGCGCGGATCCGCGCGCCGATGCTCGACCTCAGTTTCTTCCGCAACCGCACCTCGGCCGGGGTGAACCTCGTCGGTTTCATCGTCAGCTTCGCGCTGTTCGCACAGTTCTTCTTCCTGACGCTCTACATGCAGAACGTGATGCACCTGTCGCCACTGGCGACCGGCGTGCGCTTCCTGCCGACGACCGTTGTGCTGGTCGTACTCGGACCGGTCTCGGGCCGTCTGACCGACCGCATCGGCCCGCGACCACTGATGACAGCCGGCACGCTGGTCGTGGCGGTCTCGATCTACATCGAGAGTCGCATCACCGTCCACAGCGGCTACCTGCGGCTGCTTCCGGGGTTCGTGCTGATGGGTATCGGCATGGGTCTAGTGATGTCGCCGATGACCACCGCGGCGATGAACGCCGTCGATCGCACCAAGGCCGGCGCGGCATCCGGAGTGCTCTCGATGAGCCGCATGGTCGGCAGCACCTTCGGCGTCGCCGTGATGGGGGCGATCGTCACGACCGTGGGCCGATCGAAGATCGACCAGAGCCTGCCGCGGCTACCCGCCGCGCAGCGCGACACGATCGTCAACGCGCTCGGCAGCGGCTCGGCGTCAAGCGGTCACCACAGCTCGCCACAGATCTTCGCCGCCGTCGAGCGCGCCTTCGTCTCGGCGCTCAGCAGCGGCTTCGCGATCGGCGCCGCGGTCACGCTGATCGCGACAATCGTCGCCTGGGCGCTGATCGAGCGCAAGGCCGCGGCAGCGGTGCCGAGCCCCGAGGCGGCCGTCCCGAACGAGTAGCGGCTGGCGACCGCGCGCGAGTACTCCGGGTAAGATTCGGTCGCGATGGCCAAAGGTGTGATGCACGTTCAGTGGTACGCGACCGTGTTCCGAGCGGACATGTTCGTCGACGCCGTGGCCGGTTTCGCAGCACCGGCATCGCTGGCGTACGGAGCCAGGCGCTATTCGGTGCAGCGCTCGCAGGACGACGCCTACCGGATCACACAGATGGTCTGGTTCGATTCCAAGGACGACTGGTATCGCTACTGGGAGGGTCCGGAGATGCGCGAGTTCCGTGCGCGCTATTCCGGCAAGTACCAGGTGCCGATCAGCTACATCTGGTTCGACGAGTTCGCCGCCGATGGCGCCGCACCGGAACCGGTCGCCCCCGCGGACCTGGATCCCGAGCCACAGCCGGCGCCCGCAGCGGGCGCCTGATCAACCCCCGGCGGGCACCTTCGCAGCGCCTGCGCGGCTGACGTGCAGCCCCAGCAGCGTCAGCAGGCAGAGCATCGTCACCGCCAGCGTCGGCGTGCCGTTGCCGAACGCCTTGCCGGCTGCTCCACTGCCGGCCGACCCGATGATCTGACCCGCGGCCCACGAGAGGTTCATCAGTGCCGCGGCGTGCGCCTGGTCGATTCCCTGCGCTTCGGCGACATCGGAGACGAGCGCCATCACCGGCGCCCAGAACACACCGAGCGGCACCGCGGTCACGATCAGCAGCAGCGCCAATGCCAGCGAGCTCGAGGCAAGCGAGAAGCAGGCGAGCCCGACGCCGACGCCGACCAGGCCGCCGCGCAACGGCAGCGTGCGGCCGTGGCGATCGGAGAAGCGCCCGGCGCTGGGCGAGATCACCGCCTCGATCCCGGCGCCGAGCAGGAACGTCACCCCGATCACCGCGGCGCCTGCCCCGAAGCGATGCAGCTGCAGCGGTCCGAGCACGTTGAAGGCTCCCGAGACGATCGCCGGCAGCACCATCAGCCACATCGCGCCCGCGAGTGCCGGGCGGTGCAGAACGCGCAGAACCTCGGACACCGGCTGTCCCGAGGAGCTCCTGGCATCGCGTCGCGTCGCGATCGGCACCAGCAGCAGTGAGGCGGCGGCGGCAAGCCCGCAGAACAGCGCCGCGCGTCCGGTCGCGCTCGCCAGCGCGCCGATCGCCGGACCGAACAGCGATCCGGCGATCGATGTCCCCAGCGCTCGGCCCATCACCGCGCCGCGTCGCTCGGGCGGTGTGACCGCGACGATCCAGGCGAGACCGCCCGCCCACGCGAATGCGCCGCCGACGCCCTCGACGAAGCGCGCCGTGTCGAGTCCCACGACCGAGTGCAGCAACGCGAAGCCGACGGTCGAGATCACGACCAGCACCAGGCCGCTGATCAGCGTGAACCGCGGCCCGCGCCGCACCACCAGTGCGCCGCCGGGCAGCGAGCCGAGCAGCGTACCCGCCGCATACGCGGCGGTCATCACCCCGGCCGCCAGCTTCGAGAGATGCAGCTGATGGCTCAGCGCCGGCAGCAGCGGCGTGATCACCGCGTAGAACAGGGTTTCGAGGAAGATCGCGGCGCTGACGACGGCCACCAGCCGCTCGCTCTCAGTGCGCTTCACGGCTCACCCGCAGCGCAAGCGCCAACCAGAAGCGTTTGTCGGGATCGTCGAGCCCGTCGCCGAACAGCTCGCGCAGCCGCGCGAGCCGGTAGCGCGCGGTCTGCGGGTGGATGCCCAGCCGCAGCGCCGCCGGCCCGAGGCGGCCCTGCTCCTCCAGCCACGCGGCAAGCGTCGCGGTCAGCCGCTCACGTGAGCCCGCCGAGAGCTCCGCCAGCGGCGCGAGCTGCGCCGTCGCGAACTCGGCGGCAAGCACCGGATCGGCATGCAGCAGCAGCTCGCCGGCGTGGTCGCGGGCGCCGATCAGCGGCTCGCCGCCGACCGGCGCGAGCGCGAGCGCCGCGCGCGCCCGCCCGAAGCTGAGTGCGGCGTCGCTCCAGGCGACGGTCGTGCCCAGGCCCGCGTGCACCCTCGCCTGGCGCACGGCCCGCACCAGCTGCGCGCGGCGCCCGGGCGCCTCCGGGTCGGGCACGATCGCGCACAGCACCTCACCGACGGTCTCCGTGATCGCGCCGACCGGCAGCCGCACCGCCGGTGGCCGGCGGCTGCCGCCCTGAGGCTGGTCGGCGGCCTCTCCGGCATCGCCCGTCCCCGCGCTGATCGCCACCGCCGCGAGCGTCCGCGGCAGCTCCCAGGCCGCCTCACGCGCGGCAGCCTGCACCAGCTCCGGCTCGGCCGGCGGGTCGCGTACGAGCAACCGCACCAGCCGTCGCCGCGCGAGCTCGGTCTCGCCGGCGATCTGCGTCTGCTCGCGGGCGTAGCCCTCGGCCGACTCCGCCGACAGCACATCGATGTAGGCGAAGATCGATTCCGCCAGCAGATACAGGGTCGCGGGCTCCAGCCCGCTGGCCTCCCCCGCCTCGGCCGCGCGCCGCCACATCACGCGCGCGCCGGCACGGTAAGCGCTGAGCAGCGCGTCGAGACTGCGCCCGGCGCGCATCTCGCCGCGCCCCAGACGGCGGTAGACATCCGAGCGCGGAACCGGTCCTCCGGCCTCGATCTCGAGCACGAGGTGGTTGAGCGCTTCCTCGACCCCTGCCCGCACCCCGACGCCGAAATCGCCCTCGAGCGGTCGCTGGTAGGCGGGCACCGTGCCGACCGCGGCAATCACCTCGTCGACCAGCCCAGGAAGCAGCGGGCGCACGACGGCGGCGACCGCGGGGGGAAGCTCATGCCAGGGCTGGGTGGCCATCATTCATCACAGGGTTACAAATTTCGGCGCCCAGATAGTGCATTCGTGTGAAGAAACCCACCCGACCCGGTACTTATGATGGTTGTGTGTCGCGGGCACACAAGCTGGCCAACCTGATCGGCGTCGGGATTCCCCCGGCCGCATTGGTCGCGGCGATCGTGCTGCTCTGGCACCGTGCCGTCGGTCCGCTCGAGCTCACCGTGATGGCCGTGCTCTATGTGCTCACGGCGTTGGGAGTGACGCTCGGCTACCACCGCATGTTCACACACCGTGCGCTCGACGGCTCGCGCGCGCTGCGTGCGATCCTCGCGATCCTCGGCTCGATGGCGGTCGAGGGCTCGGTCATCACCTGGGTGGCCGATCACCGCAAGCACCACGCCTTCACCGACCAGGAGGGCGACCCGCATTCGCCGCACCTCAGCGGGCCGGGCTTCGTCGGCGCGGTCAAGGGGCTCTGGCACGCACACGTCGGCTGGCTGTTTGAGACGGTCGGCCAGGCCGAGCGCGAGCGCTTCGCGCCCGACCTGATGAAGGACCACACGATCCGCGTGATCGACAGGCTGTTCCTCGTCTGGGTGGCGATCGGCCTGGCGGTGCCGTTCGCCCTCGGTTGGCTGATCGGCGGCAGTCTCGGCGTCGCGCTGACGACGCTGCTGTGGGCCGGGCTGGTGCGAGTGCTGTTGCTGCACCACGTGACCTGGTCGATCAACTCGGTCTGTCATTTCTTCGGCAGGCGGCGCTTCGACGTCGAGGATGAGTCGCGCAACGTGTTCTGGCTGGCGCCGTTCTCAATGGGCGAGGCGTGGCATCACAACCATCACGCGTTCCCGACCTCAGCCTTCCACGGGTTGCGCTTCTGGGAGCGCATCAGCGACCCGACCGGGCTGCTGATCGCGTTGCTCGAGCGGTTCGGCCTGGTCTGGAACGTGGTGCGGATCAGCCCCGAGCGCCAGGCGGCAAAGCTCGCCGGCGGTGATCCCGGGGCCTACCCCTCCTCGAGCGGAGCCATCGTCAAGCCGGCTCCGTCGAGGCTCACCCAGTAGATCTCGGCGTCTTCCCGGGCGCCACTCCAGACGATCGCGCAGCCGCTGTTGTGAATGCGGTCAGCGAGCCGGTAGCCCTCCGCGAGCGTCACACCGGGAAGGTGGGCGGCGAGCGTCTCAGCGACATGGTCAAACGTGTTGTGGTGGTCGTTGAGCACCAGAACACGCCATTGTCCGCCGAGTCCGCTGCCAGGCCCCTGCAATCGGGGCGATTCGACCGTCAGCGACATTCGCGCGTAAGAGTACCGGCCGTCGGCCCGTATTCAAAGCACGCAGTAAGCCGTGCGCGACGCCGAAAACCCCTATCCAAAGCGCTTTTCCCAGTAGCGCCGGAGCCCCGCGTAGGCCTGATCGACCGGTACCGCCGCCATGAACGAGTCGAACTGCTCGGGGCTGACCACCGCCCGCACATCGTCCTCAACGGTCGCGATCCACGTCTCCCGGTCCTGGCCGTGCGCCGATTCCGCCCAGCGGTCGAGGCGCTCGGAGAGCTCGTCGAGCTGGCGCTCCGGCTGCTCGTAGGCGCCGAAGTGCGTGATGGCGAGGCGCTCGGGACGCCAGGCACGGATCACATCCAGTGACGCGTGCCAGGCCTCGACGTCGATATCCGGCGGTGGCGTCGGCGGCAGGGTCGGCGTGTCGACCTCAATCCGCACCCCGCCGACGTCGCCGACGAATGCCGTGCCGTCGTGCAGGTAGGAGACGTGATGCTTGGCGTGACCGGGCGTGTAGGCGACCTCGAAGCGATCGCCGCCGATCTCGAGCGTCTCGCCGCCGCTGAGCACGTGCAGTCGCTCCTCGGGCACCGGCACGAACTCGCCCCACATGGCGAGCATGTTGTCCTCGCCGTAGAGCTGCGAGGCGCTCGCCCAGAGCCGCTCGGGATTGATCATGTGCGGTGCACCGCGCTCGTGCACATAGACCTCGACCTCGGGGAACCTGCGCATCAACGACCCGGTCCCGCCGGCGTGATCGAAATGGATGTGGGTCAGCAGGATCGCCTGCGGCTGCCAGCCGTCAAGCTCGGCGAGCACATGCTCGAGCGACAGGGTCGGCCCCGGGTCGACCAGGACCTGCCCGACCTGCCAGCAGCAGATCCACCGACGCCGCCCCAGATGGAGCGTGTCAATGGCTCGCATTGAGCTCGTCGAAACCGGAGACGGACTCGTCGCCGTAGCCGAGCCCCTCCTGGTCGGCGGCTCCGGTGCTGATCTGCGCCTGCTGTTGGTGGTCCTGCGGGAAGCGCTCCGCCGCGCGATCGGCCAGCTGATTCAGCTGACGCGCGAGGTCTCGCGCATCGGCCACGATCCGCTCACGCTCGCCCCAGATGCGATCGGTGTCGAGATCGAGCTCGTGCAGGCGCTGCTCGGCCACCGACGTCACGTGGGCGGCGTCACGCGCCGCCTCCTCGCGATGCTGCTTGGCCTCGCGCTGAGCGATGCGAACAAGCTCCTCGGCCGACTGGTGGGCCTGTTTGAGCACGCCCGAAACCTCTTCCCCGACGCGCTCGAGCGCATCGGTGACAGCCTCGTCCGGCGTCGGTGGCGGCTGTGTCTGCAGCTCGCGGATCTGACGCTGCAGCTGAGCCACATACGCATCGACGTCATCGCGGTCGTAACCACGCCTCGCGGGCCTGAACAGCCCTTCCCCGCTCCTCGTCAGCTCTTCGCTCATCGCGTGAAGGCTAACCGGTGGAGCCCCAGAATGAAATATCGCCGCGAGCTGTCATCGCCGGCATCCGTGCAAACGACAAATCGCCCATAGACTCTGGGTATCGGATGAGTGTCTCGGAACCTCTCACGGATGGCCATGGGCGCCGCATCGCGGATCTGCGCGTGTCGGTCACCGACCGCTGCAATTTCCGCTGTCAATACTGCATGCCGGCCGACGGGCTGCCGTGGCTCGAGCGTGCCGAGGTCCTGAGCTTCGAGGAGATCGAGCGGCTGGTCGCGCTGTTCGCGCGGATCGGTGTGCGCGACCTACGCCTGACCGGCGGCGAACCGCTCGTCCGCCGCGATTTCCCGCGGCTGCTTGCGATGCTCGCGGCGATCGAGGAGATCCAGGACCTTGCGATCACCACCAACGGCTTCCTGCTCGAGCGCGATGCAGCGGCCCTGATTGAGGCCTGTGCAAGCACCGGCCAGCGGGCCGGTGCGCACGGAATTCGCTTCAACGTGTCGGTCGACTCTTTGCAGCGCGACCGTTTCTACGCGTTGACCAGGCGCGACGCGCTCGACCAGGTGCTGCGCGGCCTCGCGACGCTCGCCCAATACCCGCAGGCACACCCGATCAAGGTCAACGCCGTGGCGCTGCGCGGCTTCACCGAGGACGAGGTGCCGGCGTTTGTCGAGCTGGCCCGCAACAGCGCCTATGAGGTGCGGTTCATCGAGTTCATGCCGCTCGACGCCGACCGCGCCTGGACCTCGGACCAGGTGCTCACCGGCGCGGAGCTGCACGCGATGATCGACGCTCTGCGTCCGCTGGAGCCGCTCGCGCGCGAGCCCAGCTCGACCGCGCGCGTGTATCGCTTTGCCGACGGCCAGGGCCGGATCGGTCTCATCAACCCGGTTTCGGAGCCGTTCTGTGGAGACTGCAACCGCATCCGCCTGACCGCCGACGGGCGCCTGCGCACCTGCCTGTTCTCGCTCAACGAGACCGACCTGCGCGGGCCGCTGCGCGAGGGCGCCGACGACGACGAGCTCGAGCGGTTGATTCGCGATGCGGTCTGGCGCAAGGAGCTCAAGCACCGCATCGGTGAACCCGGTTTCATCCAGCCGGCGCGGACGATGTCCGCGATCGGTGGCTGAGCGCTCATCGCAAACTCTTACGTGTAACGCCCCGCGGTTAACGTGGACTCAACCTCATATGAGGAAGATTCCAGGCGCGCAGGCGTCCCACTGATCACATGGTCCTACTAATTCTCTTCGCGCTGGTTGCCGGCGCGGGCACGGCGATCACTCCGTGCGTGCTGCCGGTGCTGCCGGCGCTGCTGTCGGCGAGCGCGCTCGGCGGCCGGCGACGCCCGCTGGGCATCGTGCTCGGCCTGGCGGTGACGTTCACGGTCGCGATCGTGGCGCTCGCGCAGCTCGTCAACGGCGTCGGCCTCGCCCAGGGCGCCGCCCGCACCTTCGCGGTCGTGGTGCTGATCGCCTTCGGCCTGGTGCTGCTCATCCCGCAGCTGGCCCAGCGCGTGCAGGCGCCGCTCTCGCGGCTCGCGCGCTTTGGGCCGAAGAGCCGCGGCGACGGCTTCTGGACGGGCATCGGCGTCGGCGCCGCGCTCGGCTTCGTGTGCGCGCCGTGCGCCGGGCCGATCCTCGCGGCGGTGATCTCGGTGAGCGCCTCGACCGGGCCCACCGTGCGCGTCGTGGTGCTCGCGATCGCATACGCGCTCGGGCTCTCGGCGATGATGCTGCTCTACGGGTTCGGCGGGCGCGTGGCGCTGGCACGGATCAAACGCGCGGCGCGCGGCGAACTGGTCGAGCGTGCGCTCGGTGTCGTGCTGCTGGCGACCGGGATCGCCATGGCCTACAACCTCGACGTGCGCTTCGAGAACCTGCTCGCGCGCAACACGACCAGCCTGCCCGGGTTCCTCACCGACCCGACCCGCGCGCTCGAGAACTCCGGCAGCGTCCAGAACAAGCTCGCGTCGCTGCGCCCGGCGTCGAAGTTCGCCAAGCGCCAGCAGGCGGCCGCCAGCAGCACCGCCGTGTCGGTGTCGCTTCCGAAGCTCGGCAGCGCCCCCAACTTCACCGACACGCAGGACTGGTTCAACACGCCCGGTGATCGCCCGCTGTCGATCACCGGCCTGCGCGGACACGTCGTGCTCGTCGACTTCTGGACCTACACGTGCATCAACTGCATCCGCACGCTGCCGTTCGTCGAGGGCCTGTACAAGCACTACCACCGCTACGGGCTCGATGTCGTCGGTGTCGAGACGCCGGAGTTCACCTTCGAGCAGGAGCCGAACAACGTGCGCGACGCGATCCGGACCGAGGGCATCACCTACCCGGTGGTGCAGGACAACCGCTACGGCACCTGGGACGCCTACAGCAACCAGTACTGGCCGGCCGAGTACTACATCGACGCCACCGGCGAGGTGCGTCGCTACGAGCCCGGCGAGGGCGGATACGCGACCGACGAGAAGGATGTGCGTGAGCTGCTGCGCGCGGCCGGCGCCAAGAAGCTGCCGCCGCTGATGACCGCCCGTGCGCAGACGGCGTCAAAGCACCTCGGCACCGCCGAGACCTATCTCGACCCCGACCGCGCGACCGCCGACAACGAGGACTTCGTGGAGCCGCTCGAGCGCGGCGTGCACTCATACGACCGGCCGTCGAGCCTCGGGCTCGATCAGTGGGGCCTGGGCGGTAGCTGGAATGTCGGCTCGCAGTCGATCACACCGAGCGCGGCGAGCGCGACGATCAGCGGCGACGTGCAGGCGCGCGACGTCTATCTGGTGATGACCTCGACCGGCAACAAGCCGCGACGCGGGCGCGTGCTGATCAACGGCTCACCGATCACCGCCGCGGAGCGTGGCGCCGACATCGGCCCCGGTGGCTACTTCACCGTGACCGGCGAGCGTCTGTATCGGCTCGTGAGCCTGAAGGGCGACGCCAGCTTCACGATCACCGTGCAGGTCCCGCGCGGGGTCCAGGCCTACGACTTCACGTTCGGCTAGGCGCGTACGGAGCGGCGCTGCGCGTCGAGCATCCCAGCGGCCTGCAACAGGTCGTCGGGAGTGTTGACGTCGAACAGCTCGAGCTCGTCGTCGACCTCGACCAGCTTCGGCTCGAGTGCGCTGACGACAGCTTCCAGCGGCATCTGGCCGTGGGCTGCCTCCGACAGCAGCTCGGCCGCGTCAGCCGAGTAGCACGCGACCAGTGGGCGCGCGATGCCGCGCGCGCTGACCATCACCGCAGGGCGCCCGGCTCCCTCGGCAGCGACCAGCTGGCCGAGCACGCGTGCCGAGAGGAACGGCATGTCGAGCGGGCAGACAAGCACCGGCCGGCCGCCGGCGAGCGCGAGCGATTCGCCGACGCCGAACAGCGGATGGACCGGCTCGTCGGGCTCGACCCAGATCATCGCGCCCTCGAGCGGCGGCAGCACCGTTTGCGGCTTGGCGATGATCGCGATGTCGGTGAGCACCTGGCGCAGGGCCCGCAGCGTGTGGTGCAGCAACGGCTCTCCGTTGAGCGCCACGCTCGCCTTGTTGCCGCCGATCCGTGTGCCGGGTCCGCCGGCCAGGATCACACCGACCGGCGGGTGGCTTGTTATTCGTGTGGATCGCATGTCTAGAATCGAACCGATGGAGGGCTCAACCGAGGTTCGGAGCTGGCTTCGCTGCTATCGCTGCTGGTCCCAGAATCTCGAGGTCCAGCTGCATTACGAGGGCATCCATCGCATCGATCCGGAGACGGGCGAGCGCACGGATGTCGTCGACGAGATGCAGGAGGCGGTCGTGCAGTGCCTCGAATGCATGCACGATCAACCGCACCTCGGCTTCCACAACGGGCGCGTCGAGCCGATCGAGGATCGCTGGGAGCGGATGATCACCGGCACCCCGTGGATCGCGTCGTGCACCGTGACGGTCGATGCAGACGACGTCGAGACCTGCTCGGGGCCGGACGCCGGCGACTCGCTCTCCTACGCCGCCTTCGGCGACCACGGCACGCGCGAGTTCTTCACGCACGTGCGCTTCCACAAGCACGACGACGATCGGATCGTCGTGCACCTGCTGGTCGAGCTCTATGCCCGCACCGCCGAGGAGGCCACCGAGGTGCTCGAGGAGGCCGCACGCGGAACGCTTGCGATCACGTCGCTGGCGGAGGAATCGCGTCCTCCGGCCTCGACCGGTCGTAGTACGCACTGACGGGTCCCCTGAGCCGTCCACGAAGTAACCCTACCTCCACGATCAAGAGCGCGAGCGCAACCGGGACCGTGGCCGGCAGGTTGTCGACCACCAGGAACAGCAGGTCGAACAGCGCCGCGATGATCAGCGTGATCAGCGCCGCCGCCCGCTGCACCTGTTTGCGGGCCGCGTAGGCCGCGCCGAGCAGACCCGCGACGAACAGATCGCCGTAGCCCATCGTGATGCTGCCGAACTGTTCGCTCTGCAGCTGCGGCAGGCCGGCGCCGGGCTTTGCGGCGACGAGCGCCGTGTTGGGCGCCTGCAGCTGATCGGAGGCGATCAGCCAGACGTCGGCGCATGCCATCGCGATGATCCCGAGCTTCAGCCAGCGGCTCGGGGTGACGGCCGCGAGCAGCGCCCCGAGCGTCACGCAGCTGAGTCCCGACAGCAGTGCCGCGGCCGCCTCGCCCGACAGGCTGTAGGGCGTCCGCCAGGCCACCACGAACAGCGCCGCCGCGACCACCGCGAACCAAGGTCGTGCACCGCGTGCCACCCAGCCGAGCGCCACCGCGGCGAGGATCGGGACCGCCACGAGCGCCAGATACGTGAGCCAGCCGGCAGTGTCGGAGGCGTAGCGGATCGCAAAGATCACACCGACGATCGACGCGACCGGAATCAGCGCCCAACCACGTCCGCGCAGGCGTCGCAGCCGCGCCGCCCAGGCCGGGTCGAGGCCGCGCGGCGCTGCGACGATGCCGGCCTGCAGGGCAAGCAGGCCGGCATCGGATGGAACCAGTGCGAGCGTCGGCTCAGCTCAGACGCTGCTCGAGCTCGCGCAGCTGCTCATGCAGCTGCGCCGGAAGCGTCGCGCCGAACTTGGCGTAGTGGGCGTGGATCTGCGGGATCTGGTTCTTCCAGCCGTCCACGTCGATGCTCAGGAGCTCACGCAGATCGGACTCGCTGACGTCGAGATCGCTGACATTGATGCCCCCGTTCCCGACCGGTGGCACCAGCCCGATCTCGGTCTCGACCGCGCCGGCCGAGCCTTCGCAGCGGCGGAAGATCCACTCGAGCACGCGCGAGTTCTCGCCGTAGCCGGGCCACAGGAACTTGCCGTCGGCGCCCTTGCGGAACCAGTTGACGTAGAAGACCTTCGGCAGCTCGACGGGGCGGGCGGGATCGTATCTGCCGAGATTCAGCCAGTGCTGCCAGTAGTCCCCCATGTTGTAGCCACAGAACGGCAGCATCGCCATCGGGTCGAAGCGCAGCGCCCCGACGGCGCCGGTCGCGGCCGCGGTCGTCTCCGAGGACATGATCGAGCCGAGGAACACGCCGTGCTCCCAGTCGCGCGCCTCGTGCACCAGCGGCACCACGGTGGCGCGGCGGCCGCCGAACAGGAACGCGTCGATCGGGACTCCGGCGGGGTCCTCCCACTCCGGGGCGATCGACGGGCACTGCGCCGCGGGCGTGGTGAAGCGCGCGTTGGGGTGGGCGGCCGGGGTCTCCGACGCGGGCGTCCAGTCGTTGCCCTTCCAATCGATGGTGTGCGCCGGGGGCTCGCCCGTCAGACCCTCCCACCAGACGTCCCCGTCGTCGGTGAGCGCGCAGTTGGTGAAGATCGAGTTGCGCCCGATCGTGTCGATCGCGTTCGGGTTGGTGAGCGCACCGGTCCCGGGTGCTACGCCGAAGAAGCCGTACTCCGGGTTGACGGCCCGCAGCCTGCCCTCGCCGTCGAACTTCATCCAGGCGATGTCGTCGCCGATCGTCTCGACCTTCCAGTCCGGCAGCGTCGGGATCAGCATCGCGAGGTTGGTCTTGCCGCAGGCGCTCGGGAACGCCGCCGCCACGTACTTGACGGTGCCCTCGGGCGAGGTCAGCTTGAGCACCAGCATGTGTTCGGCGAGCCAGCCCTCGTCACGGGCCATGACCGAGGCGATCCGCAGCGCGAAGCATTTCTTGCCGAGCAGCGCATTGCCGCCATAGCCCGAGCCGTAGGACCAGATCTCGCGCGTCTCGGGGAAGTGCACGATGTACTTGTTCTCGGCGTTGCACGGCCACGGCACGTCCTGCTCACGGTCGGCCAGTGGCGCACCGACCGAATGCACGCAGGGCACGAAGTCTCCGTCGTCGCCAAGCGCGTCGAGCGCGGCCTGGCCCATGCGGGTCATGATCCGCTGCGACACAGCCACGTAGGCGGAGTCGGTCAGCTCGACGCCGATGTAGGAGATCGGCGAGCCGATCGGGCCCATGCTGAACGGCACCACGTACATCGTGCGGCCGCGCATCGAGCCCTCGAACAGGCCGGCGAGCGTCGCGCGCATCTCCGCCGGATCGGCCCAGTTGTTGGTCGGGCCGGCGTTCTCCTCGAGCTCGGAGCAGATGAACGTGCGGTCCTCGACGCGGGCCACATCCCCCGGATCGGACAGCGCCAGGTAGGAGTTCGGGCGCTTGGTCTCCGACAGCCTGCGGAAGCTGCCGGCGTCGATCAGCGTCTGCGCCAGGAGGTCGTACTCCTCCTGGGATCCGTCACACCAGTGGATCTCGTCGGGCTGGGTGAGCGCGGCGATCTTCTCAACCCAGGCACGGAGTCCCGCATGGTTGGTCCTGGCGGCCTGTTTGGTCACGGTGTGCGACATGTCCAGGTACTGCTCCTTCCTAGAACTGCTCTCGGTCAGATCCAACGAACGCGCTGTTTGCGCGATCCCGGAGAGACCGCGCGCGCTCGTAAATGAAGAGGTGCTGGCCCCTGCGGGCCTCTGGCTGCTGACCCCTGCGGGGCTCTGGCTGGCGCCATACGGCATCGTAGCCCAGCGATACCCGTGAATAAAGCGTAAACAGCCCTGCACAATACGTTTGCGTGATAGGACTTATTGAGTGTTAGCGCCAACAACGCCACTAGCGACTCTTTGCCGTCAGAAGCCGCTGGGCATTTAGCCGAGGCACACGTAATACTCCCGCACCGATGAGGATTTCAGCCAAAGCCGATTACGCGGTGCGGGCGATGGTCGAGCTCGCCGCGAGCGCCAGCGAGAAGCCGGTCAAGGCCGAGCGCCTCGCGACCGCGCAGGACATCCCGCTGAACTTCCTCGAGAACATCCTCGGGGAGCTCCGCCACGCCGGCCTGGTGCGTTCGCACCGCGGCGCCGAGGGTGGTTTCCGGCTGGCGAAGGACGCCGCGGAGATCAGCGTCGCCGACGTGATCCGCGCGGTCGAGGGACCGCTGGCCAGCGTGCGCGGCGCCCCGCCCGAGGAGTCTCAGTACAACGGCGCCTCGGAGGCGCTGCTGCGGGTCTGGATCGCGGTCCGCGCGAATCTCCGCCATGTCGTGGAAGAGGTGACCGTCGCCGACGTCGCCAGTGGCAAGCTGCCGAAGTCGATCGACAAGCTCGCCGACGATCCCGACATGTGGGTTACTCGCTAGCGGCCGCGGGGATAATGGCCCCAGCGTGATGCTGGAACTCGAACTCGAGACCGTCGATGTGGAGTTGCGGGAGCGTGTCGCATGGATCACGCTCAACCGGCCCGAGTCGCTGAACGCGTTCACCCCGCAGATGGGACGTGAGCTGCGCGTCGCCCTTGACCACGTAGCCGCCGATCCCGAGACGCGAGCGCTGGTGCTCACCGGCGCCGGCCGTGGCTTCTCCTCCGGTGCCGACCTCAAGCAGGAGTCGTTTTGGGGTAGCGACGGTAGACCGCGGCTGCTGCCGATGCTGCGTGACGTGTTTCACCCGCTGATCGTCCAGTTGCGCACGCTCGAGAAGCCCGTGATCGCTGCCGTCAACGGTGGCGCCGTCGGCTTCGGCTGCTCACTCGCGCTCGCCGCCGACCTCGTGGTCGCCCAGCGGTCGGCCTACCTGCTGCTCGCCTTCGCCAACGTCGGCCTGACCCTCGACGGCGGCTCCTCGGCGCTGCTCGTGGGCCGCGCCGGTCACGGCCGCGCCTCCGAGATGGGCCTGCTGGCAGAGCGCATCGGCGCCGAGCAGGCGCTCAGTTGGGGGCTCGTCAATCAGGTCGTGGCAGATGACGAGCTGCGCGCCGCCGCCGGCACGCTGGCGCAGCGCCTGGCCGCCGGCGCCCCCGGCTCATACGCCGCGACCAAGCACGCGCTGAACCAGGCCGCCTATCCGCGTCTCGGCGAGCAACTCGACCTCGAGGCCGAACAACAGCAGCAGCGCGCGTCGTCCGCGGATTTCATCGAGGGAGTGCAGGCGTTCCTGGAGAAGCGCCCGGCGCAGTTCACCGGCAGTTGAGAGAGATCACCCGGCAGTTGAGGAGAGAGATTTCATGAATCTTGCACAGATACTGGGAGACGCAGCTGCCCGCGATCCCGAGCAGGTTGCCGTCAAGCTCGACGACTTCGCGCTCAACTACGGCCTGCTCGAGCAGGCCGCCAAACGGATCGCGGGGATGCTGGCGCAGCGCGGCATCGCCCCGGGCGATCGGGTTGCGCTGATGCTGCCCAACGTGCCCCACTTCGTCGTCGCCTACTACGGGATCCTGCGCGCCGGCGCGGTCGTCGTGCCGATGAACGTGCTCAACAAGCAGCGCGAGGTCGAGTACTACCTGCGCGACTCGGGTGCGAAGCTGCTGTTCGTCTGGCGCGACTTTGGCGAGGAGGCCGAGCCCGCCGCTGCCGCCGCGGGCTGCGAGTGCATCGCGGTCGCGCCGGGCGAGTTCGAGCAGACACTGTTTGCGACCGACCCGGTCGAGGCGCTGGTCGAGCGCGAATCCGGTGACACCGCGGTGCTGCTCTACACCTCCGGAACGACCGGCACGCCGAAGGGCGCCGAGCTGACCCATGACAACCTGCTGCGCAACTGCCGCGCGTCGCGCGATCTGTTCGATCTCGGCGCCGGCGCCGTCGTGCTCGGAGCGCTGCCGCTGTTTCACTCGTTCGGTCAGACCTGCGCGATGAACAACTGCGTGGTCGCCTCCGGCGTGCTGACGCTGCTGCCGCGCTTCGATCCGGTCAAGGCGCTCGAGATCATCGACCGCGACCGGGTCGCCGTGTTCGAGGGCGTGCCGAGCATGTACGGAGCGATCCTCAACGTTCCCGATCACGGCCGTTACGACACCTCGACGCTGCGCTGCTGCGCTTCGGGCGGCGCCGCGATGCCGGTCGAGCTGATGCGCGGCTTCGAGCAGGCGTTCAACTGCCAGATCCTCGAGGGTTACGGCCTGTCCGAGACCTCCCCGGTGGCGTCGTTCAACCATCCCGACCGCGAACGCAAGCCGGGCTCGATCGGGACCCCGATCGCGGGCGTCGAGATGAAGGTCGTCGACGACTCCGGCGACGAGCTGCCACCCGGCGAGGTCGGCGAGATCGTGATCCGCGGCCACAACGTGATGAAGGGCTACTGGGGCCGAGCGGAGGCGACCGCCGAGGCGATGCGCAACGGCTGGTTCCACAGTGGCGACCTCGCACGGGTCGACGAGGATGGTTACTTCTTCATCGTCGACCGCAAGAAGGACATGATCATCCGCAACGGCTTCAACGTGTATCCGCGTGAGATCGAGGAGGTGCTCTACGAGCACCCGGCGGTGCGCGAGGCCGCCGTCGTGGGGATGCCCCACGACGAGTTCGGCGAGGAGGTCGGTGCTGCGGTGTCGCTGAAGGAGGGCGCGACCGCAAGCGCCGATGAGATCCGGGACTTCGTCAAGGAGCAGGTCGCCGCCTACAAGTACCCACGCACGGTGTGGATCGTCGACGAGCTGCCCAAGGGCCCGACCGGCAAGATCCTCAAGCGCGAGATCAAGGTGCCGGTGGAGCATTGACGGCCGCGGTCACGGTCCGCCCCGCACGCGAGGCCGATGTCGAGCTGATCTACTCGCTGATCATCGCGCTCGCCGAATACGAGCGGGCGCCCGATGAGGTCGTCGGCACACCCGAGCTGCTGCGCCAGTGGCTGTTCGGTGAAGCGCCCGCGGCCGAGGCGCTGATCGGCGAGGTCGACGGCGTGCCGGTCGGATTCGCGCTGTTCCACGGAACCTTCTCGACCTGGGAGTGCCGCCCCGGCCTGTGGCTCGAGGACCTGTTCGTGCTGCCGGAGTTCCGCCGCTTCGGTGTCGGCGGCAGACTGCTCGGCAACATCGCCAAGCTCGCGATCGACCGCGGCTACACGCGCGTCACCTGGACGGCGCTCGACTGGAACGAGATGGCGCTGAGCTTCTACCGCAAGATCGGCGCGACGGTGCTCGACGAGTGGACCAACCACCGCCTGACCGGCGCGACGCTCGAGGCGGTCGCCGCCGTCGCCGACGGCTGAGCGATGCAAGCAAGCGCGAACGGCGAAAGATCACCGGTCGCGCTCACGACGGTGCTGCGCGAGTGGGGCCGAATCGGCGTGATCGGGTTCGGCGGGCCGCCCGCGCACATCGCACTGATGCGCCGCCGCTTCGTCGAGCAGCGCGGCTGGCTCGATCCCGAGGAGTTCGAGGCCGCGATCGCCGCCTGCAACCTGCTGCCGGGTCATCGTCGCGCTTCCTCAACGCGGTGGCACTCGGTCAGGTCACCCCCGGCCCGGTCGTCGCAACCGTGGCGGCAGTGGGTTACGCAGCCGACGGCGTCCTCGGCGGCTGTCTCGCGGCGCTGGTCGCGTTCACGCCGTCATTCCTGGCCGTGATGATTGGCGGTCCGCACTTCGGCCGCATCCGCGCCTCGGCCCGCGCCCAGGCGTTCCTCGACGGCGCCGGTCCCGCCGCGATCGGCGCGATCCTCGGATCGGCCGTCCCGCTAGCCGGCGCCCTGCGCCACGGCTGGCAGATCCCGCTGCTTGCGGCCGCGGCGCTGGCGCTGCTGGTGGCGCGCCGTGGGGTCGTCTTCACATTGCTGAGCGCGGGCGCGATCGGCACGCTCGTGGTGCTGGCCGGCGCACCCGCTAACTAGAGAAGCCCCGTTGCCGGGGCTTCTCCTTAGCAGACCTATAAGCCGGATCTTGTCGAGAGCAGTCATCCATCTGAGCGGCCTACCCGAACCTTGGCGGGCAGCCTACGAACGGTTCTGCTCGGCCTTGCATCAGGTGGGGTTTACCTTGGCCGCCGCGTCGCCGCGACGCCGGTGCGCTCTTACCGCACCATTTCACCCTTACCGGTCCGGGACGCTGCAGCGGCCCCAGACTTAGGCGGTGTCATTTCTGTGGCACTTTCCCGCGGGTTTCCCCGGGTCGGCGTTACCGACCACCTTGCCCTGTGATGTCCGGACTTTCCTCGAAGGCTTTGAGACCTCCGCGACTGCTCAGCCTGCAGGGGCGAGCATAGCGGCGGCACGGCGCAGCGCAAACTCCTGCAACACGCGGTGCCGCCCGCCTACGTGATCGCGGTGCCGCCCGCCTACATGCTGCGCATCAGCCCGACGACACGGCCGAGCACGCTCACGTCGCGCACCAGGATCGGAGACATCGCCTCGTTCTCGGGCTGCAGGCGGATGTGGTCGCCCTCACGGAAGAAGCGCTTCACGGTCGCCTCCTCTTCGACGAGCGCGACGATGATCTCGCCGTCACGGGCAGTCTCCTGCCGGCGCACCACCACCAGGTCACCATCGAGGATCCCGGCGTTCTTCATCGACTCACCGCGCACGCGCAGCAGGTACTCGCCGCTGTCTCCGCCACACGCCGGCGGCGTCTCGATGTACTCCTCCACGTTCTCCTCCGCGAGAATCGGGGTGCCGGCGGCAACCTGCCCCAGCAGCGGCAGCCCTGGGCGCACCGCCTCCCGGATCGCCGCCGAAGCGCGATCGAGCAACTCCATCGCCCGTGGCTTGGTGGGATCACGGCGCAACAGCCCCAGCTTCTCGAGATTGGCCAGGTGTGCATGCACCGTCGAGGACGACGCCAGCCCCACCGCCTTACCGATGTCACGCACCGTCGGCGGATAGCCGTTCTGCTCCGAGTACCGCTTGATGAAGTCGAAGATCTCCTGCTGACGCTTGGTCAGGTCCATCCCTTGGCTCCTTGCTCGGTCTCACTGCCGAATCTGGCGAACATGTGTTCGGAAGATACATATCCCCGAGGACGGAAGCCAGACCCCGCGGCTATACTCCGCGCCCCAGGCGCCGGTGGCGGAATTGGTAGACGCGCAAGGTTGAGGGCCTTGTGAGCACTTAGCTCGTGGAGGTTCGAGTCCTCTTCGGCGCACTGGAAGGCCCCGCTACGGCGGGGTTCTGTCTTTAACCGGTGCCGCGAGGCGACGCGACGCCCATTGCCGGCTCCATCTGCAGCCCGAGATCGGCGATCTGGCGCTCACCTCGAGCGCCCGGAGACCGGGCAACCGGCCTCCTGAACGCGCCGGTCAAGCTGACCGGCGCCCCTGATCCGCGATTGGGTCGTCGGCACGAAAGTGGTCTAATGTGCCGACCAGGACCCGTCGACTGCGCGCATGGAGCGGACGTTGGCTGAAGAACCCCAGGAGCGGCCGAGTGCGGAGATGCGCGCCGTGCTCGACGTCGCCGAGGGCGTCCTTGCGGAGCTCGACGTCGAGGTCGTGCTCAACACGGTGCTGAGCGCCGCGCGCCAGCTCACCACCGCCAGGTATGCGGCCGTCGGCGTGCTCGACGAGTCGCGCAGTGAGCTCGAACGCTTCCTGACCTCGGGCATCGACGAGGCCACGCACCGCCGGATCGGGGCACTTCCGCGCGGCCGCGGCGTGCTCGGTGAGCTGATCGTGAACCCGACGCCACTGCGCCTCGGTGACGTCGGCTCGCACCCGCGCTCGTACGGGTTCCCCGCCGGGCACCCGCCGATGAAGACGTTCCTCGGAGTGCCACTCAGCGCCGGCGGCGAGCCGTTCGGCAACATCTATCTCGCCGAGAAGGCCAGTGGCGAGCCCTTCACGATCGATGACGAGCGCGCGCTCGTGGCGCTGTCGCGCTTTGCCGGGATCGCGATCGACCACGCGCGTCGCTACGCGATGGTGGAATCGCAGCGGGCCGAGCTGCAGCGGGCCGTTTCGGCGCTCGACGCGACCGTTCAGATCGCCCGCGCGGTCGGTGGCGAGACGAACCTCGACACGGTGCTCGAGCTCGTCGCCGACCGCGGACTCGCACTGGTCTCCGCCACGACGCTCGTGATCGAGCGCGAGATCGACGGCGACATGGTCGTCGTCGCCGCCGCCGGAGAGCTGCAGACCGACATCATCGGCCGCGCGCTCGACGCCGACGGCAGCCTCGCCGGCGCGGCCCTGCGCGAGCGCAGCACGCTGCGGCTCGAGGAACCACTGAACCGGGTCAAGTTCGAGCAGCACGGCGTCGGCCGCCTCGGACTTTCCGCCAATGCCGGACTGGTCGTGCCAATGCTGTTCCGCTCCGAGGGCTACGGCGTGCTGATCGCGCTCGATCGAACCGAGGGCGGACCGCATTTCAGTGCGCACGACCAGCGCATGCTCGAGGCCTTTGCGACCAGCGCCGCGACCGCGATCGCGACGGCCGTCTCGGTTCAGGCCGAGCGCGCAAGCCAGCGCCTGATGGCAGCCGAATCCGAGCGCGCGCGCTGGGCCCGCGAGCTGCACGACGAGACGCTGCAGAATCTCGCCGCGCTGCAGATCGCGATCGCCGGCCAGCTGCGCACGCGCGACCCCGCGGCGATGGTCGACTTCATGGGCACCGCCGCGGCGCAGCTCGACACCGAGATCCAGAACCTGCGCTCGCTGATCTCGGAGCTGCGACCGGCCGCGCTCGACGACCTCGGGCTCGGGCCGGCGATCACGACGCTCGCCGATCGCACCAGGCAGCAGGGGCTCGACGTGCGCCTCAGCGTCGATCTGCTCTACGACGCGGGCAAGGCGCCGGACCGCCTCGCCCAGGAGGTCGAGACCGCGGTCTACCGCATCACCCAGGAGGCGCTGACCAATGCCCGCAAGCACGGGAACGCGTCGCACGTCAACGTCGACCTCTGGGAGGACGACGCGCAGGTCCACCTGACCGTGCAGGACGACGGCGTCGGCTTCGATCCCGAGGCCAGGACCCAGGGGTTCGGCCTCACCGGGATCAGGGAGCGCGTCGAGCTGCTGCGCGGAGAGCTCGAGCTCAGCTCGATCGCCGACAAGGGCACCACGCTGACCGTCGCGGTCCCGAGCACGCACGTCTCAGACATGCGACGGCGCGCGCCGGAACGCACATGATCACCGCACTGGCAGCCGCGTTCGCCCCCGCGCACCAGCGTTACCTGCTCGAGGCACGCCAGATGCAGGCGCTGTCCTTCGCGGTGCACATACCGCTGGTCTGCTTCGGCATCTCGTTCCCGGTGATGGTGCTGTTCGCCGAGAGCCGTTGGCGGCGCACCGGCGATCCGGTCTACCGCGAGCTGGCGCGCAGGTGGTCGCGGGTGATGATCGGGCTGTTCGGAGTCGGCGTCATCACCGGCACGATCCTCAGCTTCGAGATGGGCCTGCTGTGGCCGAACTTCACCGCGACCTTCGGCGGCGTCTTCGGCCTCGGGTTCGCGATCGAGGGGTTTTCGTTCTTCGTCGAGGCGATCTTCATCGGCATCTACGTCTACGGCTGGAACCGGCTCTCGCCGCGCGCGCACATGCTCAGCGGGATCCCGATCGTGATCACCGGCTTCACCGGCTCGCTGATGGTGATCGCCGTGAACGCCTGGATGCAGCACCCCGGCGGCTTCACCCTGCGACACGGGCACGTGATCAGATCGAATCCGTGGAGCGCGCTGTTCGGCAACTCGTTCCTCTGGCACGAGCTCGTGCACATGTACGTCGCCGGCTACATGGTCTCGGGTTTCGTCCTCGCCGGCGTGTACGCGTTCGCCAAGCTGCGCGGACGCTGGGGCCGCTATGAGCGCACCGCACTCGCGATCCCGCTGACGATCGCGGCACTCGCGTCGATCGCCCAGGCGCCGATCGGCGACTGGGCGGCGCGTGACGTCGCCACCAACCAGCCGGTCAAGCTCGCCGCGATGGAGGGCCTCTACAAGACCACGCGCGGCGCCTCCGAGCACCTGCTCGGCTGGTACGTGAACGGCAAGGTCAAGTTCGGGATCCCGATCCCGCATCTGCTGTCACTGCTCGCCTTCCACAGCTGGAACGCCGCCGTCAAGGGCCTTGACACGGTGCCGGCGGCACGACGACCACCGGTCAACGTCGTGCGCGCCGATTTCCAGATCATGGTCGGGATCGGCACGCTGCTGGTCGCGCTGAGCCTGTTCATGCTCGGCATCAGGCTCTGGCGCCGGCGCCTGCCCGAATCCGTCTGGTTCTACCGCGCGCTGCTGCTCGCCGGCCCGCTCGCGGTCGTGGCCCTGATCGCCGGCTGGATCGTGACCGAGGTCGGCCGCCAGCCATGGGTCGTCTATCACGTGATGCTGACCAGGGACGCGGTCACCGGCGCGCCGGGAATTCCCGTCGGCTACGGCGCGCTGATCGCGATCTACGCCGCGGTGGCGGTGGGCCTGGTCTGGATGCTCCGACGCCTGGCGGCGCGGCCACTCGACCTGGAGCCCGAGTACCGATGAGCTCGGCCCTGCTCTCGAGCGTCCCGATGGTCTTCGTGCTTGCCGGGGTCGTGCTCTACGCGGTGCTCGCGGGCGCCGATTTCGGGGCCGGTCTATGGACGCTGCTGTCGGGCCCCGGCAAGGGCGGCGAGGAGCTCCGGGACAGCGCCCACCACTCGATGGGGCCCGTCTGGGAGGCCAACCACGTCTGGTTGATCTTCGTGCTCACGGTCTTCTGGACCGCCTACCCGGCGGCGTTCGGCTCGATCGCCTCGACGCTCGCCGTGCCGCTGTTCCTGGCCGGACTCGGGATCGTGATGCGCGGCGCGGCGTATGCACTCCGCGCCGGCGCACTCGGTGCGCGTGAGCAGGTGCTGATCGACGGACTATTCGCGCTCTCCTCGATCCTCGCGCCGTTCGCGCTCGGCACGATGGTCGGTGCGATCGCGACCGGACAGGTGCCGGTCGGCAACGCCGCCGGAGCCCACTTCTCGAGCTGGCTCGGCACGACCCAGATCCTCGACGGCGTGATCGCGGTCGTCACCTCGGCCTACCTCGCGGCCGTCTACCTCGCGGCCGACTGCACCCGCCGCGGCGAGGCGCAGCTGGCGCGCGACTTCCGCATCCGCGCACTCGTCGCCGGCCCGCTGGCCGGCGTCCTCGCCATCGCCGGGTTGGTTGCCGTCCATCACTCGGCGCACCCGCTGTACCACGAGCTGCTCGACGGACGCGCGCTGCCCGCGGTGCTGGTCTCGGCCACCGCCGGGATCGTCGCGATCGGGCTCGTCTGCCGGCGGCTGTTCGAGCCGGCCCGCTACGTCGCGGCGCTGGCGATCGCGGCCGTGCTCGCGGGCTGGGCGCTGGCGCAGTGGCCGAAGATCCTGCCGGGCCTCGATCTGCGTCACGCGGCCGCCTCGCACGACGTGCTGGTGGCGGTGATCGTCGCGGTGCTGGGCGGCGGCGCGATCGTGTTCCCCTCGCTGCTGTGGCTGTTCCGGCTGACGCTGCGCGGCGGCTTCGATCCGATCGACGACGGCGAGCCGGCGCCCGCGCCGGCGCCCGTGGCGCACACCGGCAGCGGGCGCACCGACGTCAGCGGCCGTGTCGCCGTGTCGGCGCTGGTGATCGGCGTCGGGCTGCTCGTCTTCGCTGACGCCGCGGCCCTGCACGCGATCGGCGTCGCGGCGCTGATCGCGTTCGTGATCGCGGGCTTCCTCTGGCTCGCGCCGGCACTGCTGCCCGATCCACCGGCGCGCTCCGGCAGCGACTAGAGTCGAGCCGTCATGCAGACCCTCCGGACCGCCGTTGGGATCGCTTGGGCCGTTTTCTGGGTTGGCTGGCTGCTGGCCGCGTTCACCGCCAAGGGCAGCGTCGGCCGCGGCTGGGGACGGCTCGGGCCACGCGGCATCGCCGCGATCGCGGTCGTGATCCTGATCCGCGCCAAGCATGCCGGCGGGCTCGAGGTGCACAGCATCGTCGTCGGAGTGATCGGCACCGTCGTGTTCGCCACCGGCGTCGCGGTCGCGATCTGGGCGCGCGTGATCCTCGGGCGCAACTGGGGCATGCCGACGACCCAGCGGCTCGAGCCCGAGCTGATCACCGCCGGCCCCTACGGCGTGGTCCGCCATCCGATCTACACCGGCATCCTGCTCGGGGTGCTCGGCACCGGACTGGTTATCAACTTCATCGGCCTGGGGATCGCGGTGATCCTCGGCGGCTACTTCGTGTGGGCCGCGACGGTCGAGGAGCGCAACCTGACCGCGACGTTCCCCTCGGCATACCCGGCCTACCGGGCCCGCACGAAGATGCTGATCCCGTTCCTGCTCTGAGCGGCGCCTACAGCAGCCGCTCGGTCGCGGCGTCCCGCTCGCCGCCGTAGAACCGCTCGAGCACCTCGGCGAACACCGGCGCGGTGCCGTCGACGTGTGCGAACAGCGTCATCGACGAGCGCAGCTTGATCGCGTCGAGCCCGCCGAGCACGGCGGCGGCGTCGCGCGTCGGCAGCGCCAGCAGCGCTTCGCAGGCGTCGATCAGGCGCGGGCCCAACAGCGGATGCGCGAGGTAGGCGGCCGCCTCGCCGACGGACCCGATCGCATAGAGGCGCGCGGTCGCGCTCGAGCCCAGACCGTCGATCTGCGGGAACACGAACCAGATCCAGTGACCGCGCTTGCGCCCCGCCCGCAGCTCGGCCAGCGCCTGTGCATACACGCCGCCATCGTCCTGCGCGTCGACGAAGCGCTGCAGGTTGAAGTGATCGCCGCCGACCATCGCTTTTGGTTACGCTACCCCTTGCGCGCAGGGCGCATCCGGTCCGCGGACAGGGTCTCAGGCCCACCTGCCAAAGGCAGTTCAGACAACGTGTCGGACGTTCACCTCGGTCCGGCGTGCGGGCCCGTCGGAGACCGAGAGGAGCTGACATGTCCGAAGCACGTTCGCTGCCACCGCGGCCCGATATGCGCCATCTGCGCGACGAGGCCAAGCGCCGTCGCCGCTCCGGCGAGTTCGCGACGCTCGCGCTCGCGCACCTCGCGATCGCGCGCGAGTACGGCTTCCGTTCCTGGCCGCGGCTGAAGTTCCACGTCGACGCGCTGACGCTCGACGCCAACGAGCGCGCGCGCCTGCTGATCGACGCCGTGACGTCGGCCGACCTCAGACGCGCGCGGGCACTGCTCGACGCCGACCCCGCGATCGCGCGTCATGACCTCGCATGTGCGTGTGCGACCGGCGAGGCCGACGAGGTCGCGCGGCAGATCGCCGCAAGCCCTCAACTGGCAACCGCAGCGACCGGGCCGAACGGCTGGCAGCCGATCCTCTACGCCTGCTTCTCACGGCTGCTGCGCGGCGACGCGAAGCGTGCCGCCGGCATCAGGGCGGTCGTCAGGCGGCTGCTCGACGCCGGCGCCGATCCGAACGCCGCGTATATCCAGGGTGAGTGGCTGCAGGTCGCGCTCTACGGCGCCGCCGGCATCGCCGGCGACGCCGAGCTCACGCGAATGCTGCTCGAGGCCGGCGCCGATCCCAGTGACGAACGCGAGGGCCTGCACGGCAACGAGGTCCTCTACCACGCCTGTGAGCTCGCCGATCCGGCCTGCGCGCAGCTCCTGATCGAGGCCGGTGCCGCCCAGCACCTGATCGACTACAACCTCGGGCGCGCGCTCAACTTCGACAACCCCGAGATGATCGAGTTGTTCTGTACCCGCGGAGCGCGTCCGCGCGCCGAGCACCTGCACCAGGCGCTGTGGCGGCGGCGCCCGGCGCGCACCGTCGCGGCGCTGCTCGACGCCGGCGCACCGGTGGACGAGCCCGACGAGCACGGCGTCACGCCACTGCAGATCGCCGAGCTGTGGGGTGAGGCCGAGGTCGCGTCGCTGCTGCGCGAGCGCGGCGCGAGCGAGGCACCGCAACCGCAGATCGTCCCGGAGCTGCGCGACGAGATGCTGATCCTGGCGATCCAGGGCGGGCACCTCGAGACCATGCGCGAGCTGCTCGAAGCCGGCGCGCGCGTCGACGGGAACCCGCAGAGCGACGATGAACCGCTCGGCCAGGCCTGCTGGCGCGGTCGCGTCGCGATGGTCCGTGAGCTGGTCGCGCGCGGCGCGGCGCTCAGCTTCCGCGGCGGCGGCAGCGCGATCGGCGCCGCCCTGCACGGCTCGCGTCACTGCCAGAACGGCGAGGGCGGCCCGACGATGGGCCTCGTCGAGGAGATCCCCGCCGAACCCTACGCCGAGATCGTGCGGCTGCTGCTCGCCGCCGGCGCGCCCGTACCCGAGCGCGTCGGAGAGGGCGGTGGTGGCCAGCGGGCCACCGCCGTCATGGCCGAGCTTGGAGTCGATCCTCCGGCCTAGCGATCGCGCGCGCGGAGTCGACGAAGCGGCGCAGGCTCTCACGCCGGTCGCCGTGGCGCCAGCCGATCGCGACCGCGCTCGGCTCGATCCCGGCGACCGGCACGTAGCTGATCCCCGGTCGCCGGTAGGAGCTGGCGACCGACGCCGGGGCGAGGCTCACGTAACCGCCGGTCGCGGTGGCCGCCAGCTGCTCGTCGATCGTGCGGACCTCGGGTCCGAGCAGCGGCGCGACGCCGTCGCGGTGCGCGGTCGCCAGCCAGAAGTCGCGCCAGAGCCGATCGCGGCCGGGCATCTGCAGCCAGTGCTCGTCGACGAGGTCGGCGATCTCGATCTGCTCGCGGCCGGCGAGCGGATGCCAGGCCGGCAGCACCGCGACGCGCGGCTCGCTCGTGAGCGGCTCGAGCTCGAGCCCGGGCGCGGTCACCGGCAGGCGCAGGAACGCGGCATCGACGCTGCCCGCGGCGAGCCCGGCGGTGGGGTCGGAGAAGTCGGCCTGGCGCGTCTGCAGCCGCAGCTCGGAGACCGGCGCCGCGAACGCCGCCAGCGCGCGGTCGATGACGTCGCAGGCGCCGAACGCCAGGAAGCCGACGCGCAGCCGCCGCTCACCGTCGCCGCCGGCGCGGGCGACGCTCACGGCGTGTTCGACCGCTGCGATCGCCGCGCGCGCGGCGGGCAGCAGCTCCTCCCCAGCGGGAGTCAGCTCGACGTGGCGGCTGGTGCGCTGCAGCAGCGCGACGCCGAGGTTCGACTCGAGCGCCTTGATCGCCTGGCTGAGCGGCGACTGGCTGACGTGCAGGCGCTCGGCCGCGCGCGTGAAGTTGAGCTCCTCGGCCACGGCGACGAAGTACGAGAGCTGGGCGAGCGTGACGTTCGGGGGCAGGTCGGCCATCGCGTGGCGCCAGCATACGCCCGCGTGAATGGTTGCCTCAGCGTCGGCCGACCGGCGCCCAGTTGCGGCCGCCGTCGCGCGTGTACTCGAGACCGTCGCCCGAATTCAGCCAGCCGTAGTCCGCGTTGACGAACTGCATCTGGACAACGTCTCGCACGCCAGGCTGCGGGATCGAGCTCCAGTCGCTGCCGCCATCGGTGCTCGTGTAGAGCACCCCAGTTGGTGAGTAGGCGAATAGGTCACTCGCGTTGGGCGCCGAGAGCTGCGGCATCTGCGGGCTCTGCAGCGGTAGGCGATGGCGAACCCAGTGGTTGCCGCCGTCGGAGGTCGTGTAGATGAGGACCGCGTCGCTCCGCACCTTGGCGAGGCGCTGGGCAACGGCAAGCACGACACCGCGTCGGCCGAAGCTGGTCATATTGCCGCAGTACACCGTGTAGGACGGGTCTGGGGTCGCACCGCAGAAGCGCACACGTTCCCAGCTGCGGCCGCCGTCGGTCGTGCGGTAGACCGCTGGCGTCGCGGTCTGGTTGGTCGTGTTCACGGTCGCGAGACCGTCCTCGCGGCTCCCGAAGCTGATAGCCGATGGCCCGGCGAAGTGGCCCCTCAACCGCCAGTGGCGGGCGCCGTCCACCGTTTCGTAGATCTGCGACTCGCCCGTCGATCGATACACATCCACGTAGCCGATGCGAGCGTTGACGAAACTGACCGACTCCGCGCCGTTGCAGCCCGGAAGCGCGCGCATCGTCCAGCTGCGGCCTGCATCGGCGGTGATGAGCAGTCCGGGAACGCCGGTCGACGGGTAGCGCGGCTGCTTGCAGAACGACGGCGCCGCGCCAGCGCCCTCTACAGCGATCGCCGCCACGCGAGCGGATGGCGATGAGCTCTCGATTACGGTGGTGGAGGAATCGGTCAACGTGAGGCCTTTCACAAGAGCCCTTCCATACCGTGCTCCGTGCTGGGCTGCCCCAGTGATGAGCTGCCAGCGCAGACCGCCGTCGCGCGTCACCTCGAAGCCGTTCTGCAGCACCCCCCAACCGGTGCCAGAGCTCATCAGCCCGAATTCATTGGCCGACACGCCCCGCAGCGCTAACGCCGTAGCCGGCTTGGTCGAGTTGCGACTGGCACCACCCGGATTCCCGCCGGCCCCACCGTGGCGCCCGGCCCCCGCGCCCCCTCCGCCTCCGCCGCCGAACCCGAACAACAGCCCAGCGATGACCGCGAGCGCAGCGACGATCGCGCCCACCCAGCGCTCGCGCCGGTGTCGCGCGCGGGCGTCGTCGATCACGCCCGCGTCGATCTCGGCGGGCTGGGTGTCGACCTCGGGTTCGGATGGCAGTTGGACGACCACGACAATGTGCTACCGTAGATGGCACATTGCTGGATGTCAACATCGATCGTGACGATCCAGCTCACCTCCACGAGCAGGTAGCGGCGGAGATCCGCCGAGCGATTGCCGAGGGCGAGGCCAAGCCGGGTGAGCGGTTGCCCCCTGCCCGGCATCTGGCGGCCGTGATGGGTGTCAACACCAACACCGTGCTGCGCGCGCTGCGGGCGCTGCGGGACGAGGGTCTGCTGGAGATGCGCCCGCGCCGCGGGATCAGCGTGGTCGGCACGCCGGTCGAGAGCGAGGTGCGCGGCAAGGTCGCCGAGTTGATGACGCTCGCGCGCCAGAGCGGCTACACGCGCGCCGACCTGTTGCGGATGATCAGCGACGCGCCCTGAGCGCCGAAGCTCGGGAAGAAATGCGTCATTTCTGGCGTACAACGTCCACAGCTTCGGCTCGCGACCGCACGATCAAGACCCTCAGCATCTAGATCGCCGACAAGACGTCTTGGACAACCACGCGTCCGTGAGTAAGTTGAGTGCACAACGATTTTCGAGGAGACAGCAGATGCAACTCGACGGCATGCACCACATCACGATGATCACCGGCGACGCCCAGCTGGGCGTCGACTTCTATGCCGACGTGCTGGGGCTGCGACTGGTCAAGAAGACGGTCAACTTCGACGCGCCCGACGCCTACCACCTGTACTTCGGCGACGAGCAGGGCTCCCCCGGCTCGCTGCTGACGTGGTTCGAGTTCGCGGGCGTGCAGCCCGGCCGTCCCGGCGCCGGCATGATCCACGCGATCCAGCTCGGCGTCCCCAGCGCGGAGTCACTTGGCTTCTGGGAGCAGCGGCTCGGCGAGCATGGCTACCCGAGCGAGCGCGGCGCCGAGTCGCTCAGGTTCGCGGACTACGACGGCCTCGGACTGGAGCTGGTGGTCGCCGACGCGCAGAACCCACCGCTGCAGGCGAGCTACTCAGCCGTAGCGGCCGAGCACGCGCTCACCGGCGTCGAGGGCGCGCGCGCCTACGCCGGCCGCCCGCTCGACGCCGACCAGCAGCTGCTGACCGACACGCTCGGCTTCAGCGCCACCGGAACCGCCGGCAGCTATCGCCTGCAGGGTCCGACCCGCGGCTTCAACTGGCGCTACGAGCCGACCGAGGAACACGGCATCCAGGGCGCCGGCACCGTCCATCACATCGCCTGGCACTCGGCCGACGCCGATCACGTGCCCTGGCAGCAGCGCGTCGGCGCCGCCGGCATGCACGTCACGCCGGTGATCGATCGCGATTACTTCAACGCGATCTACTTCCGCCAGCCGCAGGGCATCCTGTTCGAGATCGCGACCACCTCCCCCGGCTTCGCGGTGGACGAGGACCCCGCGCACCTCGGCGAGGGTCTGCGGCTGCCGAGCCAGCACGAGCATCTGCGCGCGCAGCTCGAGCAGGCGCTGACGCCGCTCACGAACCCGCGGGCTGCCGCGACCGAGGCCTGAGATGAGCGCACTCGACTACCAGGAGCGGCCCGCCGCGGGTGACCCCGAGGGCCTGCTCGTTCTGCATCATGGCCGCGGCGCCGATCAGTTCGACCTGCTCGACGTCGCCGACGTGCTCGACCCCGAGCGGCGCCTGCACGTCGTCACCCCGGGTGGTCCGCTGACCGTTCCGGGCTGGCCCGGCAGGCATTGGTACGTGGTTCCGCGCGTCGGCCACCCCGACCGTGAGACGTTCGCGGCCGCCTACGCGAGCCTCGCACGCTTCCACGATGAGCTCTGGCAGCGGACCGGGATCGAGCCGTCGCGCACGGTGTTCGGCGGCTTCTCGATGGGCTCGGTGATGAGCTACGCGCTCGGACTCGGTCCCGGACGCCCGCAGGTCGCGGGAATCCTCGCGTTCTCCGGATTCATCCCCACGGTCGAGGGCTGGGCGCCCGAGCTCGCAGCGCACGAGCACTCGCGCGTGTTCATCGCCCACGGCCGCAGCGACCAGATGATCGACGTCGCGTTCGCGCGGCGCGCCAACGAGCTGCTGGTCGCGTCGGGCTTCGACGTCGAATACCACGAGTCCGACGTGGCGCACCAGATCGACCCCGCGCACGTGCCGGCGGCGATCAGCTGGCTGGAGCAGACGCAACGCGCCGTGCAGGGCGGGCCGAAGTTGTGACCATCGTGTGACTTCGGCCCCCGGGGGCTCAAGCCGTGCATGTCGTCCGACGATGCACCGGATGTGAGTCTTCTGCGAAGTACGGCGCGCATCGATGCGTCACGGCCGCCGGCCAGGGACATCGGCGAGCTTCCCGGCGACCGTGTGACGATCTCAGCGGATCTGCCCGTGTTCGACGTCGAGCGGATGTTCCTGGCCGACCCGGCGTTGAGCGCGATGGTGCTCTGTGACGGCGCGGATGCGATCTGCATCAGCCGCGACTGGTTCTTCGCCCAGCTCGTCGGCCCGCTCGGTCACGGCCGCTCGCTGTACGCGCGCCACCGCATCGGCCACCTGCCGCGGCCCGACACGCTGATGCTGGCCGAGTCGACGACACCGGTCGACGCGGCTCGCGAGGTTCAGGCGCGCCCCGCGGACAGCCGCTACCACGACATCGTCGTGAGCTTCGCCGACGGTCGCTTCGGCACGGTGTCGATCGCCGACCTGTTCGCCGAGGTCGCGCACACCCACGCCTACGTCGGCCTGCACGACCCGCTCACCGGCCTTGCCAACCGCCGTCTGTTCCTCGAGCGCCTCGGCATCGCGCACCGTCATGCCGGCGGCGGCAGCGACGCCGTGTTCGGCGTGTTGTTCGTCGATCTCGACGACTTCAAGCCGATCAACGATGTCTTCGGGCACGAGACCGGCGACGAGGCGCTCGTCACGATCGCCCAGCGTCTGCAACGCTTCGAGGAGCGGCCGGTGACCGTCGCCCGCTTCGGTGGTGACGAGTTCGGCGTGCTGATCGAGGACGCCGCGGATGCCGACGCGATCCTCGATCTCGCCGAGCGCATCGCCACCGCGCTCAGTGCGCCGATGCTGCTCGCCGATGAGCGTATGACGCTGGCCGCGAGCATCGGCGTGGCGATCGCGGACGGACAGTGCGCGCCCGCCGACCTGCTGCGCAACGCCGACCTCGCGATGTACGCCGCCAAGCGCGACAACAAGGGCGGCTATGCGCTGTACGAGGCCGAGATGCACGCCCGCGCGAGCAAGCGCCTGCAGCTGCGCTCGCAGCTCGAGGTAGCGCTCGAACAGGAACAGTTCGAACTCCATTTCCAGCCATTGGTCGAACTCGATGACCAGCGCATCGTCGGTGCCGAGGCGCTGGTGCGCTGGCGCCGGTCGAGCGGCGAGCTCGTCGCCCCGAACCACTTCATTCCGATCTGCGAGCAGACCGGAATGATCGTCGCGCTCGGATCGTGGGTGCTACGCGAGGCCTGCACGCACGGCGCGCTCTGGCAGCTCCGGCATCCGCAGCGCGAGCCGTTGTCACTCTCGGTCAACATCTCTCCGCGCCAGCTGCTCGAGCCGGGGTTCGTCGACGAGCTCAAGGCGATCGTCGCCGACACCGGCTTCGAGACCAGCTCGCTGATCCTCGAGATCACCGAGAACGTCTTCATCGAGGACGTCGCGTCGATCACCGCCCGGCTCGAGGCGATCCGCCGCCTCGGCGTGCGCATCGCGCTCGACGACTTCGGCACCGGCTTCTCGTCGCTCGGCTACCTCGCACGGCTCCCGATCGATGTGCTGAAGCTCGATCGCAGCTTCGTCGCCGAGCTCGGACCGCGCAACGAGCGCGCGCTGTTCCACGGCATCGTGGCGCTCGCGCACTCGCTCGAGCTGAGCGCGGTCGCCGAGGGCGTCGAGACCGAGGAGCAGCTGAGCGTCCTGCGCGAGGCCGGCTGCGACCGCGGGCAGGGGTTCCTGTTCGAACGGCCGATGAACGCCGAGCGGATGGCCGCGCTGCTGCAGCAGCAACAGCTCAATCCGGCGTTGCGCTCGGTCGCGTAACGTCGGGCGGCGTACCGCCAAGCTCTACCGGCCGCCTGGGGTGAGGAGAGAAGCCCCCAGACGACCGGCCCGTCCGGTGAGTGGCTGACGCGTCGCCCCCCCCAGCGCGGATTGCAGTCCGCTAACTGCCCGTTTGCGCGCAACTTATGCAGGTGTGCAGCAGATTCGCGCTAACGCTTCTCTTAACTAAGTCGGCCATCGTTGTTGGTGCCGAACGCCTGAGCGGTCGCTCGGCCCTGCTCATGACGACGCCCAACCGACGCCCCAGACGCATCTCGCTGCGCGGCGGGCTGTTGATCGCGGTCGTCATCGGCATCGTCGCGGGCGTCGTGTCCGGAGGCGGCTCGGGCCCGAAGTTCGGCGGCGCACTCGAGGGTCCGGCCGTCATGCCCGTCGATGCCGCTCGCTTCGCCAAGACCGCCTGCATCGCCTACGAGCCGACCCACGGCGACCGCCGGTTGACGGTATTCCTCGATGCCGGGCACGGCGGTCGCGACCCGGGCGGGCTCGGCCGCACGGAGGGCGGCAAGACGATCTCCGACGCCGGTGAGGCGCTGCCCGTCGAGCTCGACGCGATGGAGCTGCTGCGCGCCAAGGGCTTTCGCGTCGTCGTCTCGCGCACGACCGACAGCTCCGTCGCGAGGCTGACGGCGGCCGACGTCGACGGGACGCTGCTCACCGCCCAGGGTGTCCACGACGACGTCGCGGCACGTGCGCAGTGTGCCAACGCGGGCCACGCCAGCGCGCTCGTCGGCATCTATTTCGACACCGGCGGCGCGGACAACGCCGGCTCGGTCACCGGTTACGACGCCGTGCGCCCGTTCGCGGCCAAGAACCTGCGTCTGGCGCGGCTCGCCCAGGCTGATGTGCTGGCGGCGATGAATCAGCACGGCTGGCAGATCCCCAGCGGTGGCGTGCAGTCCGACGATCAGCTCGGCTCGACCGTCAACAGCTCGACCGGTGACAGCTACGGCCACCTGCTGCTGCTCGGCCCGGCGAAACGGGGCTGGTTCGAGACACCGAGCCGGATGCCGGGCGCGTTGATCGAGCCGCTGTTCATCACCGACCCGTTCGAGGGCTCGATCGCCGACAGCAGCACCGGCCAGCACGCGATCGCCAGCGGGATCGCGGAGGCGGTCGAGCAGTTCCTCAAGCCCCCGGCAAAACGCGCACCGGGACGGTCTCGACAGTCACAAGGCCAGACCCGGACGTGACCTGCTCGACGATGCCGTAGACCTCCGCGATGCGCTCGTGCGAGTCGACCGCGATTGTCATCACCGGCGCGTGGCGGCGGGTCTGGAGCAGGCGGTCACCGCGCGGCGGCTGATCGTCGTGGAAGCCGTAGACGCCGCGCAGCGTCGTTGCCCCCGCGAGCCGCTCGCCACGCAGCCGCCGCACGAGCACGCGGTGCAGCGGATGACCGTCGACGCGATCGTCCTCGCTCGAGTGCACGGTGAGTTTCTGCGCCCAGACCTCGTCGTGCTCGAGCACCGGCGCCGGCGCCTCGAGTGCTGCCAGCCGGTCGCCATCGCGGCGTAGCACCTGCACACGCTCGAGCGTCATCACGGTCCCGGTCAACACCGACTCGATCGCCGCGGCCGCGTCGGCGATCGCCTCGCCCGAGCCGACGCAGACCACCAGCATCGGCACCTCGTCGTTGCGTCCCAACAGGCGCGCGCGGGTGCGCGTACCCGCGCGGGTGCCGTCCACGCCGAGCAACACCGTCGCGCCGTGGACGCCATGGCGGTGCAACAGCTCGCAGACGGCGACGAAGGCCGGCTGACCGCCGGCGCGCTGCCCGCGACCTAGAAACACGGTCAGCTTCGCCTGCTCGCGGAGGTCCTCGGGGAGCAGCGACCCGCGGTCGCCCTGGAGCGGGCCGCCAAGCAGGCGAGCCCGCTCCAGCGTCAGCAGCCCGCGCCGCTTGAGACCCAGCACCCGGGGCATCAGCGCCTCGATCCGCTCGCGCGTGTCGACCGCCACCGAGACCACCGGCAGATCCTCGGAAAGCGTCAGCAGCAGGTCGGTGTGGGCGCTGTGGTGATGGCCGAATCCCTCGATGCCGCGCAGCATCGCGCTCAGCTCGACGCGCTCACGCCCGTAGAGCCCGAACAGCTCGTCGGCCAGCAGCTCACCGCCGGAGCGGTCGCGCTCGCCGAAGTAGGTCGTGAGCTTGGCGAGTTCGCTGGTCACAGCTGCCCACCCAGCAGATGGCCGAGCACCACGGCGGCGAACCCGGCGACGATGCTGACGCCGATGTTCAGCGCCGCCGACACGTACTCGCCGTCCTCGGCGAGCCGCTGGGTCTCGAACATCCAGGTCGAGAACGTCGTGTAGGCGCCGATCGCCGCCGTCCCCGCGACCACCATCGCGTCGCCACTGAGCGCGAGTCCATCGAGCAGGCCGAGCAGGAACGCACCGCTGACGTTGATCGCGAGTGTCCCGAGCGGCAGCTCGCGGCCGGCGCGCCCACCGATCCAGCCATCGACGACGAACCGCGCGACAGCTCCCAGGCCACCGACGACCGCAACGCCGATCCATGTCCATACGCTCAAAGTGAGCGAGACGGTACCGACCTAGACTCGAGCGTCTATGCCGAAACCAAAACTCCTGATCGTCGTCGCCAGCACGCGGCCCGGCCGCGTCGGCCGCCCGGTGGGCGACTGGTTCAAACAGGTTGCGATTGAGCACGGCGGCTTCGAGGTCGAGGAGGCCGACCTCGCCGAGATCAATCTGCCGCTGCTCGATGAGCCCAACCATCCTCGCCTGCAGCAGTACACGCAGGAACACACGCGGGCCTGGAGCGCCCAGGTCGCGGCCGCCGACGCCTTCGTGTTCGTGACGCCCGAGTACAACCACTCGTTTCCGGCGACGTTGAAGAACGCCGTCGATTACCTGCACCAGGAGTGGCGTCACAAGCCGCTCGGGTTCGTGTCCTACGGTGGGATCGCCGGGGGCACGCGCTCGGTGCAGGCGTTCAAGCAGGTCGCAAGCGCGCTGATGATGTACGTCAGCAACAACCTCGTGAACATCACCTGGGTGCATTCGAAGCTGAAGGACGGCGTGTTCGTCGAGGACGCGGACGTGCGCGGCGCCGCCAACGCGATGCTCGACGAGTTGCTGCAGCTCGAGAGCGCGCTGAGCGCGTTGCGCAGAGGATCGTAAGAACCTCGTCGAGCTTGGTGGACCTGCCAGCAACGGTCGGTACCCTCGTCATCTAAGTAATGGCCTACGCCGAGCAGACCACCAAGATGCGGGGTCCGATCAACGAGCACGCCAGCGCACTCGCTCATGAGTGGCGGCGCCTGACGCGCGCGGCGACGTTCGTCGCGCTGCTCACCGCGCCGGCGTTCTTCCTGGTCCTCTACGAGTCGAACCACCTCGGCCTGATCGTCTCGATCCTGATCACGGCGCTCGCCGTGCTGGCGTTCCGCGGACTCGTCGAGGTGGTCGTGCGCCACTTCCTGCCGTGGCCGAGCCTCTACGGCACCGGCCAGCAGCTCAAGGAAGAGGACATCGTCGCGCGCCGCCGCTACTGGTACTGGCGCTCGAAGTACCGCAAGCTGCCGTATCTGGTGATCGGGATCCTGATCCTGCTCGCGATCTTCCAGGCGCTGTTCGCCTTCTCGGGAGTGCACTCGAGCTTCTTTGATCCATTCCCGGCACTGCGCCAGCTGTTCCCGGCACAGGACGCGGCCGAATACGCCTCGCTCGGCTTCCAGCTGCCGCTGTTGCTGTTCATCAACGTGATCATCTTCATGGGGCCGTTCATCTTCATGGCGGCCCGCGGCATCCGCAGCTACGAGCCCGGCGACGCCAGCTGGGGCGTGAAGATCGATGACGTCCGCGGCCAGGCCGAGGCCAAGGAGGAGATCACGCGCGTGATCACGCTCTGGCAGTCCGGCGAGGAGTTCGAGAAGGCCGGCGGCAAGCGCGAGCGCGGACTGCTGTTCCTGGGCGCGCCGGGGACCGGCAAGACCATGATCTCCAAGGCGATCGCCACCAACTTCAACTGTCCCTTCGTGACCATCCCGGGCTCGGGCTTTGCCGGCATGTTCATTGGGATGGACGCGATCACCGTCCAGTTCCTGGCTCGCAAGGCGCGCAAGCTGGCCTCCAAGTGGGGCGGGCAGTGCATCGTGTTCATCGACGAGATCGACGCCGTGGGGATGCGCCGCCAGGCGCTGCAGGGCGGGTTTGGCGCCACCGGCGCCGACCCCACGTCGATTCACGACTTCTGCTTCTACGGCCCCAATGGCTCGATCACCTCCAGCGGTGACCTGGTGGTGGAGTCACGGGCCTGGCGCGAGAAGCTGTTCGCCCAGCGGGCCGAGTCGCCCGGCACTGGCTACTCGACCTTCGCCCAGCGGGCGTCGGAGCGCATCCAACGCCTGTATCCCGGCTTCGGGATGGGCGGCGGCACGGGCGGCATGGCGCTCAATCAGCTGCTGATCGTGATGGACGGGATCGACGAGCCGCCGTTGATGCGCAAGATGTTCACCAACCGCTTCAACACGTTCCTGGACGCCATGTTCGTCATCCCGAGCAAGCTCGGCAAGGTGCGACTGCGGTTGCGCCCGCCGCGCCCCCGCCAGGAGCAGATCTACTTCATCGGCGCCTGCAACGTGCCGATCACCGTGCTCGATCCGGCGCTGACCCGGCCGGGGCGGATGGGCCGCCACATCTGGTTTAGGACCCCGACCAAGGATGACCGGCTCGACATCCTCGACCTGTACCTCGGCAAGGTCGCACACGAGCCCGACCTCGACACCGACCGCCGCCGCGACGAGCTGGCCCGGATCACCAACGGCTACTCCCCTTCGATGATCGAGCAGTGCTGCTCGATGGCGCTGACGATCGCCCACACCGAGGGGCGCCGGGAGTTCGGCTGGGGCGACATCGTCGAGGCCATGACCACCGTCGAGACCGG
>DATASU010000102.1:0-4784 GCA_036269095.1 Solirubrobacteraceae bacterium | reverse complement strand
CTGAGCTTCTTCTTCTCAAACGGTATGGACCCTGAGTACGCGGTGATCGGGCGGGTCGCGCGCCGCATCTGGGCGCGGGCGATGCGCGAGCGCTACGGCGCCTCGGCGCGGTCGCAAATGCTGAAGTACCACGTCCAGACGAGCGGTCGATCACTGCACGCGCAGGAGATCAGCTTCAACGACATCCGCACCACGCTGCAGGCGCTCTACGCGATCTTCGACAACTGCAACAGCCTGCACACCAACGCCTACGACGAGGCGATCACGACCCCGACCGAGGAGTCGGTGCGGCGCGCGCTCGCGATCCAGCTGATCATCAACCGCGAGCTCGGTCTGAACTTCAACGAGAACCCGCTGCAGGGCTCGTTCATCATCAACGAGCTCACCGACCTCGTCGAGGAGGCGGTCTACGCCGAGTTCGAGCGCCTGTCCGAGCGTGGCGGCGTGCTCGGCGCGATGGACACGATGTACCAGCGCTCGAAGATCCAGGAGGAGAGCCTGCTCTATGAGCGGCTCAAGCACAGCGGTGAGCTGCCGCTGATCGGCGTCAACACGTTCCTGCCCAAGGACGGTCAGGGCGAGCACATCGACAAGCTCGAATTGATCCGCTCCAACGAGGCCGAGAAGCAGCAGCAGATCGCCAACGTACGCGCGTTCCAACAGCGTGGCGCCGAGCGCCGCCCCGCGGCGCTCGCGCAGCTGCAGCAGGTCGCGCGCGCACGCGGCAACGTGTTCGCGGAGCTGATGCAGGCGGTCAGGTACGCGTCGCTCGGCCAGATCTCCGCGGCGCTCTATGAGGTCGGCGGCGAGTACCGCCGCAGCATGTAGAACGCCGACCCGAATCGGCGGCAAACGCCAGGCTATGCAGAAAACCTTGCCAGCGAGCGAACGGTGTGACGGCTCGCGCGGTGATTTCTGGTAGGAGGGTGGTGATGACCGCAGAACCAGACGTGACGCCACGCCAGATGATCGAGCGCGCCGCCGGTCTGCGGGCGCTGCTACGCGATCAGCAGGAGCTGACCGAGGCGCGGACCTGTCCCACGGAGGAGATCCACCAGGCTTGTCTGGATGCCGGCATCTACCGGCTGTATGTGCCGCGGCGCTACGGTGGCCATGAGCTCGATCCGGTCACCTTCATGCGCGTGTGCATGGAACTCGCGCGCGGTGACATGTCGGCGGCGTGGTGCGTCGGGCTCGCGGCCGCGCATGCCCTGCAGGTCGCGTCGTGGTGGCCCGCGGACGCGCAAGACGAGATCTTCGGCGCTGGGGACTTCCGCTGTGCGTCGGTTGCGGCGCCGGTCGGCAGTGCGCGGCGGGCGGGCGACGCCTGGGAGCTGACCGGCCGGGTTGCCTACTGCTCCGGCCTGCCGCTGTCCACGCATTACATGGGGCAGGCGCTGATCAGCGACGAGGATGCGGACGTGACCGGCCGCATGCTGCTGTTCGTCGCGCCGCGCGACCAGTTCGAGGTGATCGACGACTGGGGCCAGCTGTTCGGTCTCAAGGGCAGCGGCTCCAACACGATCGCCTTCGATCACGCGCGGATCCCGGCGCACTGGGCGATTGCGGACGCGCTGATGGTCGACTACGACGTCGGTGACGGAACCCCCGGGATGGCTCTCCACGGCAATCCGATGTATGGCGGCCGCGCCATGGGCCTGTTCACGCTGTCACTGGCGGCCTTCGCGGTCGGTGCCGCCCGCCAGGCTCTGGACGAGTACGAAGCGATGCTCGACACGAAGATGAGCGTCATGCCTCCGTTCGTGCCGAGACGCCATGACGCCGGCTACCAGCAGTGGTTCGGGCTGGCGATGGCGCGAATCGCCACGGCCGATGCGGCGGTGATCAACGCCACCGAGCAGCACGTGGAGGCGTGCCTGGACGCGGTGCACGAGGGAATCCCCTACACGTACCTGCGCGACTGGCAGCTGTCATGCATCGCGCGGGAGGCGATCGACCAGATCTGGAACACCGTCGAGCAGGAGATCTTTCGCACCGCCGGCTCGAGCGCGGCCACCGGTGACTCGCGACTTGTGCGCGTGTACCGCGACCTCTCGATGCTGCGCAGTCATCGGAACATGCTGATGCGCGACTGGGCCCACGGCGAAGTCGCGCGGGAGTACCTTGGCCTGCCCCGATCGGGCCCTGGAAACGTGCAGTCACCGCACCCGGGGCGTGCCGCGGCCGACAGGCTCTGAAAGACAACATCGGAGGAGGACCCGAATGCCCAACCCCGGAGTGATCCGTGGCACCCACCACCTCACGTTCTGCGTCGGAGGGGCGCAGGAGGATTACGACTTCCACGCCCGCCTGCTGGGCCTGCGGAGCGTCAAGAAGACCGTGCTGTTCGACGGGGAGATCCCGATCTATCACCTGTACTACGGCAACGAAAACGGTGATGCCTCGACGCTGCTGACCGCCTTCCCGTACCGCCAGGCGGGATGGATGGGCAAGCGTGGCACCAATCAGGCCAAGCGCCTGGACCTGTCGGTGCCGGTCGGCGCGATCGCCTATTGGGCCGATCGTCTCCGCGCGCACCAGCTCGATGTCAGCGAGCTGGAGCTGTTCGGGACCCAGCGTCTGCTGTTCCTGCACCCCTGCGGGATCGAGTACTCGATCATCGGCGATCCCGGTCCCGACAGCCGCGTGCCGTACGAGGGTGCCGGCATCCCCGGTGAATATGCGATTCGCGGCGCCCATGGAACCACGACCTCGGTGCGTGAGCTCGGTGAGATGGACTTCTTCATCACCGAGGGCATGCGCGGCGAGCGGCTGGCCTCGGAGGGCCCCCACCACCAGTACCGGATCGGCACCGATGAGGGCAATGGCCGGATCCTCGAGCTGGTCGAGGAGCCTGACCTGCCGCAGGGCACCTGGCACTTCGGCGAGGGCACGATCCACCATCACGCCTTCGACGTGATCGACGCCGCGAACCAGCAGGCAGTCAAGGATTGGATCGTCGGGCTTGGCTTCACCGACGTCTCGGAGTCCAAGGACCGCGGTTACTTCTTCTCGATGTACTGCCGGAGCCCCGGTGGGCTCCTGTGTGAGCTGGCGTACTCGACCCCGGAGGGGTTCCTCGTCGACGAGCCGGCCGGCGAGCTCGGCACGCACATGTGCATCCCCCCGCACTGGGAGAACCGTCGCGCCGAGGTCGCCCAGCTGGAGCCGATCGACACGATCGAAACGGTCGTGGCTTGACGTCGCGCTTGATCCCGGAGGGAGCGCCGACGAGCTCCCGCCGTGGGGGCGTTCTGGGTTGGCGCCACAGGGGTTGAGACGGTCGGCGGCCCGCTGGCCGCCGACTGCATCAGCTCTCAGTCAGATCCGGCCAACAGCGCTCGCAGGCCCGCGACGGCGCGGTCGCTGATCACGTGCTCGCGGTCTTCGAGTGGTGCGAACGCGACCTGCGCGCCCGCCCGCCGGAACGCTTCGGCGCTCGCCTCCGCGTCGGCGAGCGCGACCCACTCGTCGTGGCGGGCGCAGGAGAAGAACATCGGCAGACCGTCGACCCGCGCCGGCGTGCGGCGCTCCTCGGCGCGCCCGATCAGCGAGCCGGTGAGGATCGCGACGCCGGCGAGTTGCTCCGGCGCCCGCCGGGCGACCAGTTCGGCCAGCAGACATGCTCCTTGGGAGAACCCGCCGAGCACGACCCGCGCGCCCGCGCCGGCCTCCGCGGTTGCGTCCTCGATCGCGGCGGTGACCGCGGCGAGGGCCGGCTGGAGGTGGGGCTCGACCGCGCTCGCCGGGTCGAAGTAGCGGTTTGGATACCAGCTCAGCCCGGCCGCGATCGGCAGCACGTAGGCGACCCCCGGGAGCGCGAGCCGCCGCACGACGTCGAGCATCACCTGCTCTGACTGGTTGCGGCCGTGCACGAGCACGGCGACCGTGTGTGCGCGCGCCAGGCCGGCGCCGGCGAGGACCGGCGGCATCGCCAGGTGGGGGTTCCCGGACGCGTTCATGAGCTCAGCTCGGCGATCAGATCGAGCGTCTGCCGCGTACCGTCCCACCAGTCGTCGTCCAGCATCAGGAACGGGTGCAGGACAACCACCTGTGGCTGCGGGCCCGGGTGGCGACGGCGCAGCGCCGCGGCGAGCCGCTCGCCGGCGTCGCGCGCGCCGAGCGGCGCCGCGCTGTCTCCGCGGCGGGCGCGTAACGGGCCGAAGCGGGCCATCAGGTGGTATGCGTCGACCAGCTCCCAGTCGAACGGGATCCACTCGATCCCTTGCGTGCCGACCGCCGGCGCCGCTTCGCGTGCGGGCGAGCAGCGGCGGTAGCCGAGCTCACGTAGCAGTGCGGGCGTGGCGGCCGTGAGCCCTCCACCGGGCGGCCGGAATACGGTGGCCCTCGCCCCGATTGAGTCAAACGCGGCTACCGAGCGTTCGAGCAGCTCGCGCTCGCGCTCGGGGGTCAGCTCCGCCCACGGCTCGTGACTCCAGCCGTGGACACCGAGCTCATGGCCACGACTCAGGATCTCGCCGACGGCTCCCGCGTTGGATTCGCAGTTGATCGCCTCGACGAAGAAGGTCGCATGCAGCCCTAGGGCATCGAGCCGATCCAGCAGGCGCGGCAGCGCCCTCGTCACGGAGGGGTGCTGGCCGAGCGGGACGGAGCCGTCCCACGTTCCGCGTTGAAGCTCGCTGGCCTCGCCGAGGTTGTCGAAGCTCAGGAGAATCGTGGGATAACACTACCCGCCGCACCTGCCGCAGCGGCGGACTGCGGGAACGCGACTCGCACGCCGGCCGCGCCGATGGACCCGGACTAGGCGCGCGATGCGCCCAGCA
>DATASU010000101.1:0-15211 GCA_036269095.1 Solirubrobacteraceae bacterium | reverse complement strand
GCGGGCAAGGGCGACTCTGATGGCAAGCTGCATTCTCGGTATCTGTGACGGCTCGGGTTTCCTCTATGACGAGGAGACCAACACCGCGCGGGACTGTGCCTGCCGGCCGCAGATCGTCGCGCGCAACAAGGCGCGCAGCCTCTCCGCGGTGATCCCCGAGCGCTACCGCGGGGTGGCGTTCGACCGCTTCCCGGTGACCGAGATCGACCCGAAGATCGTCGCCGCGACGCGCCGTTACGTCGACCGCATCGACGCCAACCTCGATGCCGGCCGCGGACTCTGGTTCATGGGACCGGTCGGCACCGGCAAGACGACGCTGGCGATGCTCGTGACCAAGGCGGCGCTTGAGGCAGGCCGCTCGGCGGCGCGCTTTTCGCTTCCGGGCCTGCTCAGCCAGATCCGCAAGACCTTCGACACCGGCTCACACAACGACCTGCTCGAGCGCCTGACCGCGGTCGACCTGCTGCACATCGATGACATCGGCGCCGAGCAGACGACGCCGTGGGTGCTCGAGGAGCTCTACTCGATCATCAACGCGCGCTACGAGGAGCAGCGCGCCGGTGATAAGAAGCCGATCCTCTCGGACCTGCGTGAATCCGGCGCGATCGAGCAGGACGCCGACCTCGTCATGTTCATCTTCCGCGAGGAGTACTACAACCGCGAGTCGACTCGCCCGGGCGAGGCCGACATCATCATCGCCAAGCACCGTAACGGCCCCGTCGGTGAGATCACGCTCACCTTCCAGAGCCAGTTCCCGAAGTTCATGAACTACGCGCCGCCGCAGTTCGCCGGCTGAGCGCTTGGGCACGTCTGATGGCAACCTGCATCCTCGGCATCTGTGACGGCTCGGGCTTTCTCTACGACGAGCAGACGAACACCGCGCGGGACTGCCAGTGCCGGCCGCAGATCATCGCCCGCAACAAGGCGCGCAGCCTGTCCGCGGTGGTCCCGGAGCGCTACCGAGACGTGGCCTTCGACCGCTTCCCGGTGACCGAGATCGACCCGAAGATCGTCGCCGCCACACGGCGCTACGTCGATCGCATCGACGCCAACCTCGACGCCGGCCGCGGGCTCTGGTTCATGGGGCCGGTCGGAACCGGAAAGACGACGCTGGCGATGCTCGTGACCAAGGCCACGCTCGAGGCCGGCCGCTCGGCGGCACGCTATTCGCTTCCCGGACTGCTCAGCCAGATCCGCAAGACCTTCGACACCGGCTCGCACAACGACCTGCTCGAGCGGCTCATCGCGGTCGACCTGCTGCACATCGACGACATCGGCGCCGAGCAGACGACGCCATGGGTACTCGAGGAGCTCTATTCGATCATCAACGCGCGCTACGAGGAGCAGCGCGCGATCGTGATCACGACCAACATCCTCGATCGCGAGACGCTCTGCCAGCAGATAACCGAGCGCACGGTCTCGCGGCTGACCGAGATGTGCGACGAGCTCCCGCTGCTGGGCGCCGACCATCGCATGGATCTGCGCATCGCCTGACCCGGTGGCGATCGACGTCTCGGGCCAGTTCCGCCCGCTTTCGCCGGACTTCCGGCGCCACGCCGCCCGACGACCGTCGGTTTGTGGCCATCACCGACGCGGCGTCGCCCGTCCGCTCGCTACATTGAAGAAGAAATGCCTGGAATCGTGATCGTCGGGGCCCAGTGGGGCGACGAAGGGAAGGGCAAGATCACCGACCTGCTCGCCGAGCGCGCAGACGCGGTGGTGCGCTTCCAGGGCGGCAACAACGCCGGCCACACCATCGTCCACGGTGGTGAGACCTACAAGCTGCACCTGATGCCGTCGGGCATCCTGCATCCGGGCAAGCTGTGCGTGATCGGCAACGGCGTCGTGATCGACCCGAAGATCCTCACCGACGAGCTCGATGACCTGCGCCGGCGCGGCATCGACACGAGCTCGCTGCGGATCTCCGCCAACGCGCACCTGATCATGCCCTACCACATGCTGCTCGACCACGCCGGCGAGATCAAGCTGGGGAAGCTGCAGATCGGGACCACGCGCCGCGGCATCGGTCCCTGCTACTCAGACAAGGCGGCGCGCCTCGGGATCCGCGTGCAGGACCTGCTCGACGAGAAGATCCTGAAGAAGAAGATCGTCGCCGCGATGGAGCCCAAGCGCCTGTCGCTGCGCGAGTTCGCGCGCGACCCACGGCTCGACCTGCAGACGATGACCGAGGAGTACCTCACCTACGGACACCGCATCAAGCAGTACATCGCCGACACCAGCCGCCTGGTACTCGAGCGTCTCGACGATGGCGAGCTGGTCGTCTTCGAGGGCGCCCAGGGCACGCTGCTCGACATCGATCACGGCACCTATCCGTTCGTCACCTCATCCAACCCGATCGCGGGCTCGGCAACGATCGGGGCGGGCGTCGGTCCGCGTGACATCGACGAGGTCTGGGGTATCACCAAGGCCTACAGCACGCGCGTCGGCTCGGGGCCGTTCCCGACCGAGCTCGAGGGCCCGCTGGGCGACGAGCTGCGCGAGCGCGGCGCCGAGGTCGGTACCACCACCGGGCGTCCGCGCCGGGTCGGCTGGCTCGACCTCGTAGCATTGCGCTACGCCGCGCGACTGAACTCGCTGAGCGCACTGGTGATCACCAAGCTAGACGTGCTCTCCGGTCAGCAGACACTCTCGGTCTGCACTCGCTACCGCGGCGATGAAGGGCTCGAGGTCGACCACTTCCCTTACCACCAGACGGTCCTGCATCACTCGGTCGGCGAGTACGACGAGCTGCCCGGCTGGAATGAGGACATCACCGAGTGCCGCAGCGAGGAGGAGCTTCCCGAGGCCGCCCGCAACTACCTGCGGTACATCTCGGATTTCGTGAAGGTGCCGGTCGCGCTGATCAGCGTCGGCCCCGGCCGCGAGCAGGTCATCTGGACCAAGGCCGGCGAAGGCATGTACGGCTCCGGCGCGACCGCGGTCGTCTAGCGGGAGTCCGGTCCGGCGGCGCCGTTGGCGCTCTCCGACGGACCGTCCGCCGCGTCACCCGGCAGCTGGGCGCTGAACGGCAGCGCCTCGAACAGCATCAGCGTCAGCCCCACCGACAGCTCGGCGTCGGAGTCCTGACCGATCCGTGCGGTCGACTCGCGCTCGATCTCCTGCGCCCGCGCGAGCCACTTTCTCGACTCCTGCGCGAGCTGCTCGAGACCCGGGCGGTCGAGTTTCAGCGCCTCGGTCGAGATGTGCGCCTCCTTGGCGTCGAAGCCGCCGGCGGCCGCGGACCTGGTGGCGTAATCAGTCGCCTTGGCGATCAGCGCCGTCAGCAGGCGCTGCTTGGAGATCGCGTCGAGCCCCTCCCAGGCCTCATCGGAGGAGCTGGGGTGACCGGTCGTCTTGTAGTAGTGCTCGGTGGCGCCACGCCGTTGGCGGGTGCTGACGAGCTTCAGCAGTCCAAGGTCATAGAGCGTGCGCACGTGGTAGGCGATCGTGCCCAGCGGCTGATTCAGCTTCGAGGCGAGGATCACCGGACTGGCGGGCTCCTCGTCCAGCATCGCCAGCAGGCGGATGCGGATCGGGTGCGAGATCGCGCGCAACCAGCGTGGATCGGTGATGTTGGTGACTGGTTCTTGGTTCGGCATGCGGGGGCTGTGTCAGTGACCCCCAGCGGGGTGACCAGTCAAGGTCTACCCAATTGGACCGGGGGGCTAAATCACTTACCCATCCACATATATCAACGCCACCGTTCAATCAGCTCAGTTGCGTCAACCCGACGCACCAAGCGGGCCGGCAGACCGACGACGACCTCTCCGGGACCGACGTCACGGGTGACAACGGCACCGGCGCCGATGAACGCCTCCTCCCCTACCTCCACCCCGGGAACGAGGACTGTTGCACCCCCGACGCGCGCGGCGCGGCGCACCACCGGAGCAGCGAGCGCCTCACCCTTGGGGTGACGGCCCATCGTGTTGTCGTTGGTCATCAGCACCCCTGGGCCGAGGAATACGTCGTCCTCGACGACGGCCCAGCTGGTCACGTAGACGCCGGTCTGGATCGATACCCGGTCCCCGACGCGGGCGTTGAAGTCGACGCACGAGGCGCGTCCGACGACCGAGCGCTCACCGATCCACGAGCCCTCACGCACCTGCGCCTGGTCGCCGATGATCGCGCCGGCACCGACCACCGCGCCCGCATAGACAACGGCGCCGCAGCAGACCGTCACCTCGGCGCCGAGCTCGAGCGGACCGAGCTCGACGGCGGCGGCGCTCGACCCCCGCTTGAGGCGCGGGCGCTTGCCGAGCACGACCAGATCCTCGATCAGACAGCCCCGACCCACCCGCACGCCTGCGTGCACGACGCTGTTTGCGCCGATCGACGCACCGTCACCGAGCACCGCCCCCGCGCCGATCACCGCGCCCGCGGCAATCGTCACGCCGGCACCGATCGTGGCGCCGGGGTCGACGTGCGCGGCGGACGAGATCTCAGCCATCGCGTCGCCGGCCGGCAGGCGCGCTCGCGGAGGCCTTGAGCGAGTTCTGCAGCTGTTCGAGCACGCGCACGACGCGCAGCCCACTGGCACCGTCGGAGCGTGGCGCGCGGCCCTCGCGGATGCTGTCGAGGAACTCCTGGCACTCGACGCGCAGCGGCTCGCCGGTCGGCAGGCGCGGCGAATAGGTGTCGCCGCTGCGCGTGACCCACTCGCCGTAGCCGCTCGGCGCCTCGTCGAAGCCCTTGTCATAGACCGTGATCTTGCCCTCGATCGCCATGTCGTCGAAGGTCGCCATCTTGTGCGCGCCGACAACCGTGAAGCGCCGTTCCTTGTGCGGATCGAGCCAGCTCAGGTGCAGATGCGCGGCCAGCCCGGAGGGGAACCGCAGATAGCAGAAGACGACGTCCTCGACGCCCGGGCGCACGTATGACTCGCCATGGGCGACGGCCTCGATCGGCTCCTCGCCGGCCAGCGCGAGCACCACCGAGATGTCGTGAGCGCCGAGCGACCACAGTGCGTTCTCGTCGGCCCGCAGCTTGCCGAGGTTGAGGCGGTTGCCGTAGATGTAATAGATCTCGCCGAGCTCGCCCCCGTCGGCGAGAGCCTTCAGCTTGAGCACGCCGGGGTGGTACTCGAGCAGATGCCCCACCATCAGCACCCTGCCGGCCCGCTGCGCGGCCGCCACCGCCCGTTCGGCGTCGGCGACCGACTGCGCCAGCGGCTTCTCGACGAAGCAGTGCTTGCCGGCATCGAGCACGCGCACCGCAAGCTCGGCGTGGCTCGGCACCGGGGTCGCGAGCACGATCGCATCGAGCTCGGGATCGGCCAGCAGGTCATCCAGCTCGGCCGTAACGCGCGCGCCGGGAAACTGCAGCGCGGCCTTCGCTCGCGCGGCCTCGGAGCCATCGCAGAGCCAGCGCAGGTCCGCATCGGGAAGCCCCGCGAAGTTGCGAGCGAGGTTCGGGCCCCAGTAGCCGAGGCCGGCGACGCCAATTGTGATCGGTTGTTGGGTTGTCATGCGACCGGCCAGTCTAGTCGGGAGCTACCGCGCGAACGCGGCCGCCAGCGCGGCCACGACGCGCTCACCCGCGTGCCCGTCGCCATAGAGCGCGGGGCGCGCGTCGGGCACGGGCAGCGCCAGCGCCGTGCGCGCGGCCGCGAGATCGAGATCGACGAGCGTGTTCCAGCCGGCGTCGACGGTTTCGGTCCACTCGGTGCTCGGTCGCATCGTCACGCAGGGCACGCCCGCGAGGTACGCCTCCTTCTGCAGCCCGCCGGAGTCCGTGAGCACCGCCCGGGCATTGCACAGCAGCGCCGTCAGCTCCAGGTAGCCGAGCGGCTGCGTGACCCGCACGACACCGGAACCCACCAACCGCTCGAGCGAACCGGCGGCCGCGAGGCGGGCACGGGTGCGCGGGTGCAGCGGCAGCACGATCGGCGCGCTCATCCCCAGCAACAGCTCGACCAGCGCCGCTAGCCGCGCGGGGTCATCGACGTTGCCCGCACGATGCGCGGTCGCCAGCAGATAGCCGCCGGGCTCGACGCCGTGGGCGGTGACGAGATCGACGCGCCGGCGCGCACGCGGCTGCGCCTCGAGGGCCACATCGACCATCACGTCGCCGACGATCACCGCGCCGACGACCCCCTCGGCTGCGAGGTTGCTCCCACCGACCGCCGATGAGCACAGCAGCAGCTGACTCAGATGGTCGGTCAGCACGCGGTTGACCTCCTCGGGCATCGTGCGATCGAACGAGCGCATGCCGGCTTCGACGTGCGCGACGGGCACGCCCTGCTGCACCGCCGCCAAGGCGCCCGCGAGCGTCGAGTTGGTGTCCCCGTAGACGAGCACGCAGTCCGGCGCCGCCTCGGCAATCACCGGCTCGAGCGCGCTCAACATGCGAGCTGTCTGGGAGCTGTTGCTGCCGCCGGAGATCGCGAGCTGGATGTCCGGCGCGGGCAGGCCGAGCTCGGCGAAGAAGACCGCCGAGAGCTTGTCGTCGAAGTGCTGGCCGGTGTGCACCAGCAGCTCCTCGCCACTCGCCCGCAGCCGCGGAGAGACCGCAGCCGCCTTGATGAACTGCGGGCGGTTGCCGACCACAGTGAGAACTCTCAACGGCGTGTCCAGGCCTCCGCGAGCCGCACGATCACCGCCGCTGAGGCCGCCATGTCCTGCAGCGAGGCGAACTCACGCACCGAGTGGTACTCGTAGCCGCCGTCGAAGATATTGGGCGTCAGCAGACCCATTTCGGAGAGCCGCGAGCCGTCCGTGCCGCCGCGGATCGGCTCGCGCAGCGGCACGATCCCCTCGGCCGCGAACGCCTCCTCCGCGGCGGTCATGACCTCCGAGTCGTGCTTGAGGTATTCATGCATGTTGCGGTACTGACGGATTACCTCGAACGCGAGCTCCGCGCCGGGGTTGGCGGCCGCGACCGTGTCGGCGGTCTCGCGCAGCAGCGCGACGTGGGATTGCAGCAGCTGCTCGTCGAAGTCCCGCACGATCCAGCGCGCCTCGGCGCGGTCGGTGGCGCCCTGCAGCATCGACGGATGGATGAAGCCCTCGCGGCCCGCGGTCGTCTCGGGCGTGAGCCTGTCGGCCGGCAGCGCAGCGACGATCTGCGCGGCCACGCGCAGGGCGCTCACGAGCTTGCCGGTCGCGAAGCCGGGATGCACCCCGACCCCCGTCACCTTGATTCGCACCTCGATCGCGCTGAACGTCTCGTCCTGCAGCTCACCGCGACTGGATCCGTCGATCGTGTAGGCGCAGCGCGCCCCGAACCGCTCGATGTCGAACAGCGTGGCGCCGTGCCCGATCTCCTCATCGGGCGTGAATGCGACCCGCAGCGTCGGCCGCGGCAGTTCGGGGTGGGCGCTCAGGTGCGCGACCGCGGCCATGATCGCGGCGACTCCCGCCTTGTCGTCGGCGCCGAGCAACGTGTCACCGCTCGAGCTGACGATGTCATGGCCGACCATGCCGGCCAGCGCCGGGATCCGCGCCGGATCGAGCCGCGTCCCGTCAAGGGGCAGCTCGATGACACCGCCGCCGTAGTCACGATGCACGAGCGGTTTGACGCCCGCCCCGGGCGCGTCCGGGCTGGTGTCGACGTGCGCGATCACACCGATCACCGGCGTGTCGGGAGCCGTCGCCGGCAATGTCGCGTAGACGTAGCCATCCTCGTCGAGCGCCGCGTCGGAGAGCCCGATCTCAAGCAGCTCCGCGACCAGCAGGCGACTCAGGTCGAGCTGTCCCGGGGTGCTCGGCGAGCGCTCGCGATCGACGCGTGATTGGGTGTCGATCTGGACGTAGCGCAGGAAGCGCTCGAGCAGGTCGGGCGCCACGGCCTCCGCCAGTGGCGACGTGAACTCGGCTGGCACACAGCCGATGAAAGCAGACCCGGCGCGGCGGCGTTAGGGCGTGCGCTCAGGCGCGGCCGAGCACCCGCCGCAGGGTGATCTGGCCGCCGAGGCGGTCGACCGTCCGGATCTCGACTCTGCGCTGACCGACGACGGTGCCGCTGACCCGCAGCGAGCCCGATGGGAACACGACGCGCAGCAGCGAGTGAACCCGCGCCAGCTTGATCGTCAGCACGCCACCGACGAAATGTGCGGCGTGCACGAAGCGCTGCCCGGAGGGGCTCAGCACCTGCACGGACCGCGCCGAATCGGCGAGCGTGATGCTCTGCGGCAACGTGATCGACACCTGCCTCAGGCCCGGCTCGTACGCGCCCGAGCGCGCCGTGACCGTCAGCGCCGGCCTCGCGCCCGGGTCGTGAACGCTCGTCGAGACGTGCGGGCGCCGCTCGATCGCCCAGACGAACTGGATCGCACCGGAGCTGCCCGATGAACTCGTGGCGCTGACTGTCACCGTGCGCACGCCGGCCTGGCGAACGTTGCCGGTGATCAGGCCGGTGGCCTGGTTGACGTGCAGCCCGACCGGCAGCCGCAGCGCGTGGTAGGTGAGCGGCCCGGTCTGACCGGCGGCGAGCTTGGCATGCAGCCGCAGGCGCACATGCTGGCCGTAGAAGTCGTACACCTGGCCCGGATACGTGACCCGCACAGCCTGGGCGCAGAGCGCCGGCACGAGCGCCGTGGCCTTGGGCGTGCCGAGCCCGGTGGCCATGTCATAGCCGGCGGTGGCCGCAAACGAACCCGAGGTGTTGCCGCTTGGCGTGAAGTCGTTGTTGCCGGTGGTGATGTCGTTGAAGTAGGTCGACTGCGCCTGACCGGCGAGTGAGTAGAGCGTCGGGTCGGCGAAACCGACCGACGTTCCACGGCAGCCGCGGCTGGCGTCGGCCAGCGCGAACAGCGCCGCCCAGACCGGCGCCGCGCCGCTCGTTCCGCCGGTGCCCTGCCACCCGGACTCGGCGTGGCTGTTGCTGTCGGCGCCGTTCCAGTAGTCGAGGTAGGAGGTCAGCGGGTCGGCGTCCGCGGAGACATCGGGCACCTCGCGGCAGTAGCTGCCGGCCACCGCCGCGCACGGGGCCGCGGACGAGACCGGGTTGACCACGCCGAGCGTCGAGATCGCCGCCGACTGCCACGCCGGCATCGTCCACAGCGCGGAGATCCCGCCACCACCCGCGCCCTGCTGCACACCGAAGCGCGAGTAGTTGACGCCGGGGTTGTCATCGTCCCACACGACCTCGCTCGGAGGCGGCCCGATCGTGGTCATCGAGGTGCCGCCGACGGCGACCGTGAACGGCTGGCTGGCCGGATCGTCGACGGTCAGTGAGTTGTTGGTGTTGCCACCGGGCGGTGGGCTCCAGCAGTCCTCGGAGCCCGAATCACCAGCCGCCGAGACGAATGTCTGTCCCTGTGCAGCGGCCTCCTGCAGCAGCGTGTCCTCGGCCTGCGCGTCGGTGGGTCCCTCGAGCGACTCGCACTCGCCCCACGAGTTGGAGATCACCTGCACCTTGTCCTGATCGATCATCATCGCGAGCGTGTCGTAGGGGCCGGTGCCGGGGTTGTCCGAATTGTTGTTCGGTCCCTGATAGACGAGGATCTTGGCGCGCGGGGCGAGTCCGATCAGCTGCTCGATGTCGAGCGCCGCCTCACCCTGGCCGATGCCGGTGCCGGCGCCGCCATCGACCTTGACGTATTTGACCGTGGCGGCGGTGTGGTAGCAGCTCTGATAGGCGGCGACGTCGCTGGGCGCGTCGGGCTCGAGCTCGTAGGCGCCGATCGTCACTCCCTGGCCCTGATCGCCGGTCGCGTAGATTCCGGAGAAGCCGTAGGCGGTGGCGACCTGATCGGCGGTGTACGCGCCCTGTCCCGGCGCCACCTCGGAGGCCTTCAGGCATGGCTGCGGCCCGCCGGTCGCGACATGCGCGGAGCTCGTACGGAACACGCCCGAGCCGCCGACCTTCCCAGCCGCAGCCGCCGTGGCGTGGCTGACGTCGAGGCGCTGCATCTCGGCGAGGCTCGAGAGCCCGACGACCGCCTGCACCAGCGGCGCGACGTCGGCATCGATCGCGGGGCCCTGGTCGTTGTAGATCGCGTCACGCCCCCCCGCGAGACGCACGCGCACGAGCTCGATGTCGAAGGCATGATCGATCGCCGCGCTGCTCGCGCGCACATGGATCGCCAGGCCGTTGCGGGTGACGCCTCCGGGCTTCAGCCCGTGGTGACGAAGCTCGGCCTCGACCTTGATCAGCTGGGTGCGGCTCGGCGCAAAGCGCGCCCGGAACTCACTCGGCGTCAGGTAGTGGCGATAGTCAGCCGAGCCGGGGTCACCGACGCCGTCGGCGTAGTCGCGCAGCGCGACCGCGTTGCGCGGCGCGAGCGCGACAGTCACCCGCATCGTCTGGACCGCCGCCGTCCCGGCAACCAGCGTCGTGCCCGAGGGCAGCTGCGGCGCGGAGCCGATCCGCACCTCGCGCCCAGCGGCGAGCGCGGGGCCGGCGCCGGCCGCCAGCACGACCGCTGCCACAGCGGCCGGAATCCCGGCTCTTCTCAATCCCGAGCGCACCAAGACGTCTCGACGGTAGCGAGCCACGATAAGAACGACGGAATAGCTCCTGCAGAGCTCGAGCCGGGCTGCATCCTCAGCGCAATTGTGGCCCGGCATCGGGCAACTGCGGCAGGAGCTCTTGCACGGCCGCGGGCCGGCCGAGGTGATAGCCCTGCCCGTAGTCGACCCCGAGCTGGCGAAGCAGCTCAACGGTCTCGTCGTCACCGACGAATTCCGCGACCGTCTGCGTCCCCAGCCCGCGCGCGATGTCGACGACCGCCTGCACCAGCAGCTGGTCGGTCGCCGTGCTGACGAGATTGACGATGAACTCGCCGTCGATCTTCAGGTAGTCGAACTCGAGGTGCTTGAGGTAATAGAACGAGGAGAAGCCCGAGCCGAAGTCATCGAGCGCGAACAGGCAGCCCATCTGGCGCAGCTGCTTGGCCAGCTCACGCGCACGCTCGATGTTGACGATCGCCGCGGTCTCAGTCACCTCGACCACCAGCCTGCCGGGCGGGATCGGATTCTCCTTGAGCATCTCGGCGAGGTCACCGGCGAGCTCGAGGTCGTTCATCGTCTTGCCCGAGAGGTTGACCGACAGGCTGAAGTCGTTGCCGGCGCGGGCGTGCTGATGCAGCAGCGCGATCGCGTGACGCAGCACCCAGCGATCGATCTCGCCGATCAGGTCGAAGCGCTCGGCGTTGGGCAGGAACGCGCCCGGGGAGATGATCTCGCCACCGTCACCGAGCAGCCGCACGAGCAGCTCGTAGCGCGGCAGTCCGGCGCTGTAGATCGGCACGATCGGCTGTGCGAACAACACGAAGCGATCTTCCTCGAGCGCCCTGCGCAGCCGCGAGAACCAGGAGTCGCGCTCCTCGATCGGACCGCAGGGCCGCGTGTCGGGCGAGTAGACCGCGTAGCCGTTGCGACCCTCGGCCTTGACGTTGTACATCGCGCTGTCGGCGCTGACCACGAGCTCATCGGCGCTGCAGGCGGAGCCCGAATCGAACAGCGCGATCCCGATCGACGTCGTCACGCGCGCGGTTCCCCGCGGGGTCACGACGACGCCACGGGTGCGGATCGTCGACAGCACCTTCTCGGCGACCTCGGTCGCCTGCTTGGGCCGGCAGTCGCGCAGGATGATCGCGAACTCGTCACCACCGAGCCTCGCGATGAAGTCGAGCTTGCGGACGCTGCTGCGCAGCAGCCCGCCGATGTGGGTGACGAGGTCATCGCCGACCGCGTGGCCGAAACGATCGTTGACGCTCTTGAAGCCATCGAGGTCGAGCACCAGCACCGCGGCGTCCTCGTTGCGCGCACGGGCGACGCCGATCACGCGCTCGAGCTCCGCCTCGAAGCGCCGGCGGTTGTGCAGCCCGGTGAGCGGATCGTGGTCGGCCATGTAACGCAGCTGCTGCTCGAAGTGGCGGCGCTCGCTGATGTCCATGACCTGGGTGACCGCGTAGGCGGCGGGACCGCCGTGCGGGCTCGGAACCGGCGTCGAGCTGACGAACGTCCAGACGTGGCTCCCGTCCTTGCAGGCGAAGCGCTTCTCGACCGCGATCGGCTGCTCACGCAGTTCGGCGAGCAGACGCGGCGTGTAGTGGCGATCGTCCGGATGCGTGGCACGGTCGATGGACATCCCGTCGAGCTCGCCGGGCTCGTACCCGAGGATGTGCGCAAGCGCGGGGTTGGTCTGCGTCCAGCAGCCGGCAAGCGGCCCCTCCAGTGAGGTGATCGCCAATCCGATCGGGGCGTGCTCGAACGCGGTGCGGAAGCGCTCCTCGGCCTGCATCCGGGCGATCTCCGCCTTCTGCATCTCCGAGACGTCGCGGCCGAACGACAGGAACCCGTCGATCTCACCGAAGCCGTTGAAGTTCGCGCGGATCGTCAGCAGCACCTTGATCCTGGTCCCGTCCTTGCGGATGTAGGTCCAGATGTCCTCGTCGCGCTCGCCCTGATGCGATCGCAGGAAGGCGCTGGCACCGCCGTTGGCCTCAGACCGGCGCTGGATCTCCTCCGCATCGAGCAGGATCAGTCCGTTGAGGCGACCGACCGTCTCCTCGGCTGTGTAGCCGAGCAGCTCCTCGGCCCCGCGGTTGAAGATCGTGATCAGGCCGTCACGGTCGGTGCCGACGATCGCCACGGTCTCGGTCTCGGCGGCCAGCGCCGACATGTCCTCGAGCTGGCTCTCGCGCAGCATCCGTCCCGAAACGTCACGCCCGACACCCATCGAGCCGACGATCGCGCCGCTCGAGTCGCGCAGTGGCGAAAGCGTGAGCTCGACCCCGCGGACACTGCCGGACCGCGTCAGCAGGTGCCCGACCAGCCGTCGCGTCTCGCCGGTCAGCACCCGTGCGCGCACGACCGCTGCCTCCTCGGCGACCGATTCGGGGGTGAGCATCGTGACGCTCTGGCCGATCGCCTCCTCGACGGTGTAGCCGTAGAGCTGCTCGGCGGCGGCGTTGAACAGCGTGATCCGACCATCGAGGTCGGTGGCCACGACTGCGTCGCCCAGCTGTTCAATCACATCGGTTGCGTCGAGTGCGAGCCCCGGCACCTCTATGGCCATAGGAGGGTGATCGGCCGCAGACCCCTCCTATTTGAGCGCTGCAGCCTCAGATCAGCGATTCGCGGCCCGTCAGCAGCGGAAACGAGCGCTCAGATCGTGACGGGACAATGAAGGTTGCGCGCCGCTGCACAAGGATGAACGCGTTGATGCCGTTGTTGACCGTGTCGGTGATTGCCGGGTTCTTGAGCTGTGCGCCGGCCTGGTTCATCGCCGTGCGCGTGGTCACGAAGTCGGCGATCGTGCGCTGCAGCGAGACGAAGTGCAATCCGGCCTGGCCGCCGTCGACGGTGTCGAAGTCGCGCCGCAGGATCACCGGCCTGCCGCCGCGCCGGGCACGGGCCGAGGCCTGCGCATGGCCGATCGTGCCGCGCCTGATCGCCGCTTCGATCATCCCGGGGTTGGACTCGGCATCGGTGGTGAAGCGCGCCACCTGCCTGGGCGTGGTCTGCGGCGAGTACATGAGCGCGACGCGCTCGGCGTGGCTGAGGCTCCCGTACCAGCTGTCGAGGCTCAGCGTCATGTAGCTGACCGCCATCGTCGTGCCCTGCGCGAACGGACCATCGGCGATCGCAACCGCGTCCTCGCTGGCCTGGTTCTTCTTGAGCGCCGACTTGAAGCCCATGAACAGCGGCGTCGACTCACTCACGTGGTTGCCGTCAGGGATGCCGCCCACCCGCTGGTGGGCGGCTGGTAACCCTGCGCCCGCGAAACCCGTGCGCGTCTGCCGCAGGCGCAGGATCGGCGCCAGGGCCGACTGCAGCTGGCGCGCGCAGGTCTCGAGCAACGCCTCCCTGTCGGACGCGAGGTGCAGGCAGAGATGGAAGTCGTCGATCGTCGGCTGCTCGAACTCCGACAGCGCCTTCGCGCGTGGGATCGGGCTCACGACTCGCAGCACCCGCTCGAAGTAGCTCGGCGCCCAGCCGGCCGTGAACAGCAGCCCCGCGGGGCTCCAGTGGTGGGCGTGCTCGAGTCGCCGCAGCTCGGACTCGAGCAGCCGTGCGTAGCGCGGGTCCGGGGTGCCGCGCACGTCGAACAGCAGCAGCCGGTCGTGGCGCGGCGCTGTCGGGTTGCCGTAGCGGTCGCGGATCAGCGTCGCGTCCCAGGCGTACTGGCGCACCGGCAGGCCGGAGACCGGAGCGGGCAGGACCGCCAGCGGCCCAGCGGGGCCGCCGGCGGATTGATCGATCACGACCCCCGCGGCGACCGCCACCGCCGCGAGTCCGCCTGCACCGGTCAGGAAGCGGCGGCGCGTGAATACGCCGCGCCCGCTCACGTCGCCGGCTTCCAGGTGAAGACGTGCGCGCGCCTCATGCCGTGCTGTAGCGGGTCAGGGGCATCAGCGTGTAGGCGAACAGGACGAACAGCGGGGCCGCGTTCGGGTCGGTGGCGCCGCCCTCGAAGATCCCGCCGAAGCCCTGGCCGACGACCCAGTAGAGCAGCTGCAGTACGATCGCGGCCGCCAGCAGGCGTCTGGCGCCGCGGTTGAAGCCGACGCCGAGGCCGATCGCCGCTGACAGCGCCGCCAGGATCAGCGCGATCACCAGCCCGTTGCCGTGGGCGACGCTCGCAAAGCCGTTCTGCACGCTCGACAGCCAGCTCATGCCCGAGGGCGCGGCGTTGATCATGTCGCGAGTCGCGTTGGCCGCCGACGACGCCTGCAGCAGCCACAGGTACGCGCACACCAACCACAGCGCGGCCCAGATGATCCGCGCACCACGCACGCCGACCAGTCCGCCGGGCTTCGCGCGCGGCCAGATCACGAGTCCGACCAGCGCGTACACGAGCACCCCGGGAGCGCCGGTCAGCGGCTGCGCCATGTTCATGAACAGCATCCCGAAGGACTCGCCGAACCACCACACGACCAGCGACCAGGCGAATGTGCCGAGCAGCCCGAGCTTGACGGTCGGGCGGTAGAGCAGCGCCAGCCCGATCAGGCACTGGGTCAGCGCGAACAGCGTGTTCCACAGGTCGAGGTTGCCGGCGGCGATATTCGCCGCCCAGTCGATGCTCGAGCCGAGCCAATGCGGCTGGCCGGGAGCCATCGACGTCAGCATCTGGATGAAGCCCTTCGAGTACATGAAGGACTGGAACTGGAGGCCGCCGTCGAGCAGCCAGATCAGCCCCAATAGCGTCTGCGCCGTCCGCGTCGTGTCCGAGAAGAAGCCTGCCCGGAGCCGCTCACCGAGACGCCGCTGCGTTCCGTTGGCCAGGCCGCTATGCACGCCTGCGCTGCTCGTGCTCATCGCAG
>DATASU010000100.1:0-32905 GCA_036269095.1 Solirubrobacteraceae bacterium | reverse complement strand
TCGACTGACTTCTCGAGGCTAGGGACGTTGCCCGTCATTTTTGGCGGTGAACGTCCATAGCTTCCACAGGCACGATGTAGCCACAGCTATTGCTCCAGACAAAGAATGCGCTCCACGATCTCTCGCTGTACACCATCGGCGTAGGCGGTCTCGCGGCCAACCTCGACGAAGCCTGCCTTGGTGAGCACTCTGCGTGACGCGATGTTGTGATCGGCGACGCGGCCCACCAGCGGACGCACCGACTCGACCTCAAGGAACGCCTGCAGCGCTGCGCTCGCGAGTCCCTGCCCCCAACGCGTGGGGTCGATCCAGTACGCGATCGACCGCGAACCCTCCATCGTGAAGCTCCCGATCGTTCCGACGAGAACGCCATCATGCTCGATCGCGAGCAGCCTCACGTCAGGATCGGCACGGACCCGACGGTAGTGCGCGTCGAACGCATCACGATCGGAAGGGTCAGCCCGCGTGAACGCAGCCATCTCGACTCCAGAAGGATCACATTCGAACGCGAACAGCCGGTCAAGATCGTCGTTGGATACAGGCCGAAGCTGGACCCTCATGCCCGCACCGTACAGCTGAGCAGCACGATCGGCCGATCCAACCACAACCCACCGGTCGCGCACCTGCGACGGGACGACTGCCCGGCCGCGCCCGCGATATTCAGGATGGGCAGATTGGTTGCGGGCGCAAGGACGCTTCCACGGCGGCGATTACGCACGAGGCTCGGGGAGTTATGCGTCATCTCTCGCGCATAACGTCCACAGCTTCTTTCGGTTCGGACCGTTTTGTCGCGATCGCTCTCGCGGCGATGCTCGATGAGCGTTGGTGGCGCCTCTTGCGAGGGCGCAGCCGAGCGCGGCGGGCCGGGCGGCCCCGTCCTTGATCCGCTTTACCCTTGGCACGATGGCTGAGGCTCCTCCCGGCGTCGAGCACGACTTCCCGCTCGCGCGGCTGACGACGATCCGCACCGGCGGACGCGCCGAGTTCTTCGCACGCCCCGGTGACACCGGCGAGCTCGAGCGGCTGCTCGCCTGGGCGGCGGAATCCGCGCTCGAGGTAGGGGTCGTGGGCTCGGGGTCGAACCTCCTCATAGCGGACGCCGGCGTCCGAGGCTTGGTTTTGAAACTGGACAACGAACTCACCACGATCGAGCTCGACGGGATCGCCGGCGATCGTCTCGCCTGTGGAGGCGGGGCACGCCTGCCCGCGGTCGCGGCGGCGGCCGCACGCGCCGGCCTGTCGGGCATCGAGTTCGGCGTCAGCATCCCGGGCACCGTGGGCGGCGCCGTGCGTATGAATGCGAACGCCTACGGCGGCGCGCTCGCCGACGTGCTCGAGTGGGTCGACATCGTGTCGGCGAGCGGCGGCGAGCGCCGTACCCCCGATCAGCTCGGCTTCCGGTACCGCCGATCGAATCTGGTCAGGGGCGAGATCGTCGCCCGCGCGCGCTTCAAGCTCGAGCCGGCCGACGAGCAGGACGTCAAGGCGACGCTCGCCGACCTGCGCGAGCGCCGCAGGCAGGCGCAGCCGGCCGGCATCAAGACGTTCGGCTCGACCTTCAAGAACCCCGATGATCCGCGCGCCGAGGGTCGCACCGCGGGCCAACTGCTCGAGGCGGCCGGCTGCCGCGGACTGCGGGTCGGCGATGCCGGCTTCAGTGAGAAGCACGCGAACTTCGTCGAGAACCTCGGCCATGCCACGACGGCGGATGTGGTCGCGCTGATGGCCGCCGGACGCGAGCGCGTCAGACAGCAGCTCGGGATCGAGCTCGAGCCCGAGGTGCAGGCACTTGGTCCGGTCGAATTCCCGAGTGATTGGCGGCAGGCATGATCAGCGGCAGCTGGGTACGGGAACGACGCTTCACGGTTCCGCGGCTGCTCCCGCGGCGGTTGCGTTCGCTGCACACGCTTGCGCTCGTGCTGGCACTGCTGGCGATCGGCTGGCTGGGCTGGCTGTGGTACCGCGGATCCTCGTTCGTGCGCGTACAGCACGTGACCGTCACCGGCCTCAGCGGACCCGACGTACCCCAGATCCGCGAAGCGCTGAGCAGCGCGGCGCTCGAGATGACGACACTCAACGTGAGCATCGCCAAGCTCGAAACCGCGGTCTCGCGATACGGCTATGTGGAGCGGCTGACGGTCACCGGCGCCGGCGCCCACGGCCTCGTGATCCACGTCGTCGAACAGGTCCCGGTGGCGCTCGTACAGAGCGGAGGCCAGAGCCAGATCGTCGACGCCGACGGCTACCTGCTGCCCAGCACCGCCGCCCACGGCACGCTTCCGACGGTCCCGCTCAAGAACCCGCCCGACGAACAGTCGGTGACCGCGCCCGGCGCGCGCGCCGCGATCGCGGTACTCGCCGCCGCGCCCTACGCGCTGCTCGCGCACGTGACGTACGCGACGTCGAGCAACGCGCATGGCGTGATCGTGCAGCTGCGCAGCGGGCCGCAGATCTACTTCGGACCGAGCGTCGAGCTTGCCCGCAAATGGACGGCCGCCGTGGCCGTGCTGCAGAACAAGGACTCGGCCGGGGCGGCCTACATCGACGTCTCCGATCCGATGCGGCCCGCCGCCGGGGTCGCTGTTTCGGCGTCGCAGGCGACGGCACTGGGGCTCGCATCGAGCACCGCCGCGGACAGCCCGGCGGCCGGCTCTTCAGGAGGCTAAACCTCAAGTCGAGGGTGAGCCTGCTCGAAGCGCTACTCTCCGGCTCCGATCGAGACTTCGCCGATCTGCAAAGATCGTTGCGAGGGGAGACTTCCCGTTGACTTGGCCGAAGATAAGGCCGTAACGTGCGAAACTCCCGCAAGGAAGCAGGAGCGGGTAAACGCTCAATGCTGAATCGAGGGTCGGACGGATCACCATGGAAAGCGGAAGCTATCTAGCAGTCATCAAAGTCGTAGGAGTCGGCGGCGGAGGCACCAATGCGGTCAACCGCATGGTCGACGCCGGGCTTCGCGGCGTCGAATTCATCGCGGCCAACACGGACGCGCAGGCGCTGCAGATGTGCGACGCGGACATCAAGCTCAACATCGGCACCGAGCTGACCAAGGGGCTCGGCGCGGGCGCCAACCCGGAGATCGGTCAGGGCGCGGCGGCCGAATCGCGTGATGACATCAAGGAGGCGCTGAAGGGCGCCGACATGGTGTTCGTCACCGCCGGTGAGGGCGGTGGCACCGGCACCGGCGCCGCGCCGGTGATCGCCGACATCGCCAAGAACGAGATCGGCGCGCTGACCGTCGGCGTCGTCACACGCCCGTTCGGGTTCGAGGGCACGCAGCGCGCGCGCCAGGCTCAGGACGGCATCGAGAAGCTGCGTGAGTACGTCGACACGCTGATCGTGATCCCCAACGAGAAGCTGCTGTCGGTCGTCGAGCGGCGGGCGTCGCTGACCGACGCGCTGCGTGAGGCCGACAACGTCCTGCGCCAGGGCGTCCAGGGCATCACCGACCTGATCACGATCCCGGGCCTGATCAACCTCGACTTCGCCGACGTGCGCACGATCATGCACGACGCCGGCTCCGCGCTGATGGGCATCGGCAGCTCCAGCGGTGAGAACCGCGCGGGCGAGGCCGCCAAGGAGGCGATCTCATCGCCGCTGCTCGAGGAGTCGGTCGAGGGCGCCAGCGGCATCCTGCTCAACATCACCGGCGGCAGCGACCTCGGTCTGTTCGAGGTCAACGAGGCCGCCGAGATCGTGCAGAGCGCGGCCGACACCAACGCCAACATCATCTTCGGCGCGGTGATCGACGACTCGATGTCGGATGAGGTGCGCGTGACCGTGATCGCGACCGGCTTCGATCACGGCCGCGGGACCCGCGCCGCCGTCACCCGCGCGCCCGCACCCACTCCGTCGCCGCGACGCGGGGCCAACCGCGACGTCACGATGGACGATCGCCAGCGCTCCTCGCTGGAGATCCGCGACGACGAGATCGACATCCCGTCGTTTTTGAAGGATCGCTGAGCACGCCTTTCAGCACACCGCCAGCGGTCCTTATACGCTGGCGGTGAATGGCTGAAGCCGATCTGAAGCGCACGCCGCTCCACTCCGCACACCTCGCGGCCGGGGCCAAGTTGGTGCCGTTCGCGGGCTGGGAGATGCCGATCCAGTACGGCGGCATCCGTGAGGAGCACCTGGCGGTGCGCGGCGGCGTCGGCATCTTCGACGTCTCGCACATGGGCCAGATCGCGATCGGCGGCCCGCAGGCCGCCGCGTGCCTGCAGCGTCTGGTCTCGAGCGACATCCGCCGGATCCCAGAGGGCGGCGCGCAGTACAGCCTGCTGTGCAACGAGGCCGGGGGCGTGGTCGACGACTTGTTCATCTACCGGCTCGCCGAGCAGCGCTTCCTGATCGTCACCAACGCCGCCAATCACGCAGGCGACTTCGCATGGATGCAGGCGCACGCTCAGGAGCTCGACGCCGAGATCAGCGACTGTCAGGCGAGCTTCGCGATGCTCGCGGTCCAGGGTCCGCGCGCGCGCGCCCTGGTGCAGGAGCTCGCCGACGGCAAGCTGCCGCCGCGACTGCACTGCTGCGAGCGCGCGATCGCCGGCGTGCCGCTGCTCGTGTGCGGCACCGGTTACACCGGTGAGGACGGTGTCGAGCTGCTGTGCGACCCCGACCAGGCCGGGCCGCTGTGGGCGGCACTGGTCGACGGCGGCGCGGAGCCGGTCGGCCTCGGCGCGCGCGACACGCTCAGGCTCGAGGCCTGCTTCCACCTCTACGGCAACGATCTCGACGAGCGGCACGACCCGATCTCCGCCGGTCTCGGCTGGGCCTGTGCCGAGCAGACCGGGTTCATCGGCGCCGACGCGATCTCGAAAGTTCGATTGGATCCCGCCCTCCCCGAACTGAAGCTGGTCCCCTTTGCGATCGAAGGGCCCGGGATCGCCCGCCAGGGCAACCCGATCGTGAGCGGCGGGGTCGTGACCAGCGGAACCTATTCGCCGAGCATGGAGCGGGGGATCGGTTTGGCGTACGTTTCAGCCGAGCACGCCGTGCCCGGCAGCAGACTTCAGATCGACGTTCGCGGCACGATCCGCGAGGCGGTTGTGGAAACCAAGCCCTTGTATCGAAAGGATCAGTAGATGGCGGACTCGCACTACCCGGACGACCTCAGGTACCACTCCGAGCATGACTGGGCTCGCATCGAAGGCGACGAGGCGACGTTCGGCATCACCTGGTACGCGCAGGACACGCTCGGCGAGGTCGTGTTCTTCACGCCGCCGGCCGTCGGTGCGGCACTGACCAAGGACGAGCAGTACACCGAGGTCGAGTCCGTGAAGGCCGTCTCGGACGTGGTCGCGCCGCTGTCGGGTGAGGTGATCGCCGTCAACGAGGAGCTGTCCGACAACCCCCAGGCGATCAACGAGGACCCCTACGGCGAAGGCTGGCTGGTGCGCGTCCGGCTCTCGGACCCCGGTGAGGTCGACAGCCTGATGGACTCGGCGACGTACGTGTCCCAGCTCTCTTGAGCCGCTACACGTCTGTCACCGAGGACGATCTGCGCGAGATGCTCGCGACGATCGGCGTCGCCTCGGTCGATGAGCTGTTCGCCGACGTGCCCGCCGCGATCCGTCTCGAGCGCCCGCTGGCGCTCGCCGAGGGCCTCTCCGAACAGGAGGTCTACGAGCAGCTGCAGGCGCTCGCGAGCCGCAACGTCAGTGCCGCGGACGAGATCAGCTTCCTCGGCGCGGGCATGTACGACAGCTACGTGCCGGCGCTGGTCGATTCGATCATCACGCGCTCAGAGTTCCTGACGCCGTACACGCCCTATCAGCCCGAGGTCTCGCAGGGCGGGCTGCAGGCGATGTTCGAGTACCAGACCGCGATCAGCGAGCTGACCGGGCTGCCGGTGTCGAATGCGTCGGTCTACGAGGGGCCGAGTGCCGTTGCGGCCGCCGGCTACCTCGCGACGCTGCACAACGGCCGCAGGCGCTTCGTGGTCTCCGCCGGGGTCCACCCGCACGCGATCGAGACGCTCACCACGCTCGCGCGCGGCTGGGAGATGGACGTCGAGGTCGTCGAGCTGGTCGAGGGCGCGACCGACCTGTCCGGCGTCGAGCTCGGCGAGGACGTGAGCGCGCTGATACTCGCGCAGCCGAACTTCCTCGGTGCGGTCGAGCGCCTGGACCCGCTGGTCCAGGCTGCCCACGACGCCGGCGCGCTGGTGATCTGCTCCGCGGATCCGATCTCGCTCGGGCTGCTGCAGGCGCCGGGTGCGCAGGGCGTGGACATCGTCGTCGGGGAGGGCCAGACGCTCGGCAACCGGCTCGACTTCGGCGGCCCCTCGTTCGGCTTCTTCGCGGTCACCGAAGCGCTCGTGCGGCGCGTGCCGGGACGGATCGCCGGGCAGACCCACGATCTCGACGGCAGGCTCGGGTACGTGCTGACGCTGCAGACGCGCGAGCAGCACATCCGCCGCGAGAAGGCCACCTCGAACATCTGCACGGCGCAGGCGCTCAACGCGCTGGCCGGGATCGTCTACCTCAGCTGGCTCGGGCGGCGCGGCATGGTCGAGCTGGCGGAACTGCTGGTGCAGCGCACCGCCTACGCCAGGGCACGGCTCGACGCGATCACCGGCGTCGCGCTTTCGCACAACCAGCCGGTAGTGCGCGAGTTCCCGATCCGCATCTTCGGCGACGTCGACGCCACGATCGCGCACTGCCTCGCGAACGGAATCAACCCCGGCTACCGGATCTCCGACAACGAGCTGCTGGTCGCGATCACCGAGCGACGCACGCGCGCCGACATCGACCGCCTGGCCGACACGATCGAGGAGGCCCTGAATTGAGCACCACCACCCAGCGGCGCGCGCGGTCGTTCATCGAGGCCGCCGACGACGAGCTGACGATCTTCGACCGTTCGAGGCCGGGGCGGCGCGCGTTCGTGGCGCCGGCGCTCGACGTGCCCGAGCGTCCGCTCGACGAGCTGATCCCGGCGCCGCTGCGGCGCCCCGAACCGGCGCGGCTGCCCGAGGTGTCCGAGCCCGAGATCGTGCGTCACTACAACCGCCTGAGCAAGCGCAACTTCGACCTCGACACCGGCTTCTACCCGCTGGGCTCGTGCACGATGAAGCACAACCCGAAGCTGCACGAGCGGGTTGCGGCGCTGCCGGGGCACGCGCGGCTGCATCCGCTGCAGCGGGTCGAGGCCGCACAGGGCGCACTCGAGCTGATGTGGCGCCTGCAGCACGCGCTCGGCGAGATCTCGGGGCTGCCACACGTGTCGCTGCAGCCGAGCGCCGGGTCCCATGGCGAGCTTGCGGGTGTGCTGCTGACGCGCGCCTACCACGAGGACCGTGGCGAGCATCGCACCAAGATCCTCACGCCCGACACCGCCCACGGCACCAACCCGGCGACCGTGACGATGGCCGGATATGAGCTCGTCAAGATCGGTACGGACGCGTACGGGAATGTCGACATCGACGATCTGCGAGCCAAGGCGAGCGATGACGTCGCCTGCCTGATGCTCACGAACCCCTCGACGCTCGGCCTGTTCGAGCCGCAGATCGAGGAGATCGCACAGATCGTCCACAGCGTCGGCGCGACGCTCTACTACGACGGCGCCAACCTCAACGCGATCATGGGGATCTGCCGGCCCGGAGACATGGGCTTTGACATCGTGCACTTCAACCTGCACAAGTCGTTCACGCAGCCGCACGGCGGCGGCGGTCCGGGCGCCGGTCCGATCGCGGTCTCCGAGCGGATCGAGCCGTTCCTGCCGCGCCCGCAGGTGATACGCCGCTCGGGCGGCGGCGAAGCCGGCGGGGCCGGCGCGGCCGATAGCTACGCGCTCGACTACGAGCGCCCCAAGTCGATCGGGCGCCTGCGCGGCTTCCAGGGCAACTACGGCGTGTTCGTGCGCTCCTACGCCTACATCTGCTCGCTCGGCGCGCCCGGCCTGCGCGAGGTCTCCGAGGTCGCGGTGCTGAACGCCAACTACCTGCTCGCACGCCTGCGCGAGGAGCGTGTGCTCGAGTATCTGCCGGCGGCCTACGAACGGCTGTGCATGCACGAGTTCGTGCTGTCGGGGGCGCCGATGAAGCGCGACCTCGGGATCAGGACGCTCGACCTCGCCAAGCGCCTGCTCGACCATGGTGTGCACCCGCCGACGGTCTACTTCCCGCTGATCGTCGACGAGGCGCTGCTGATCGAGCCGACCGAGACCGAGACGCGTGAGACGCTCGACCGTTTCGCGACGCTGATGGCCGAGATCCTGCGCGAGGCGGCGGAGGACCCGGAGATCGCCCGCGGCGCTCCGTACGCGACCCCGGTGCGCAGGCTCGATGAGGCCGGCGCGGCGCGCCGGCCGGTGGTTCGACAGGAACTCTGAAAACGCCCTAAGACAGGCGCTTACGGCGAGCGCCCGCGGCTCAACAGCGGACCCCTCGCGCCGATAACAGAACTATGCCCTTGAAGGCCAGGTCGCTGTGCGCCTGGATACGCCAACACTCCGAGATCTTCGCGATCGATCCGATCGAGCGGGATCTCGGAGGCCACGCGGGTGGGATCCTCTACATCTTCGCCGGAATATCGGCCGCGTCGTACCCGCTGCTGCCGGGGGCGTTCGAGGGCCACCTCGTGTGGCTGTTCCTGATCGCGGTCAGCTCGGTCGTGTGGGGGCTGGTGTCGCTGTTCGTGATCGATTGGGCGACGATGAACCCCTACGTCACGCACGGCTCGACGCTGTTTGCCCAGGTCGGAGTCGGTATCGCCGTCGCCTCCACCGGGGGCTCGCATTCGGCGGCCTGGATCTACCTGTTCTGGATCTCGCTGTTCGGCTGTTATTTCTACGCGCGACCGCTGGCGATGTTCTACGTGTTCGTGTCGATCGTCGTTCAGTCGGTGCCGCTGTTCTACGACTCGCGCGCGGTGACCGACGGTTTCCTGCCGCAGCTGATCGTCGCCGGCACCGGATACATCGCGGTCGGGGGGATCGTGTCGACGGGTAAGCGGATGGTCGACGGGCTGCGGCTGCGCGCCGAAACGCTCGCGGCCGAGCAGGGTGCGCTGCAGCGCGCCGCCAGCGCGGTGATCCGCGGCAAGGATGCCGACCACATCTTCCAGCTCGTCAGCAGTGACCTCGCGCAACTGCTCGGCATCTCGCTCGTCAACGTCAGTCGCTACGACTCGGAGACCAGCGCGACCGTGCTCGGCACCTGGGACGACGGAACCGTGGGCGGCTTCGAACGCGGGGTGGCCCAGGTCTTCGATGTCGACGGCGGCTTTGCGCAGGTGCTCGCGAGCCGCAGCGTCGTGCGCAACAACAGCCTGCCCGAGTCCTCGCTCGCCCGCTCGCGCGGGTGCAAGTCGACGCTGCTCGCGCCGATCATGATCGACGGTGCTCCGTGGGGGGTGATCTCGCTCGCCTCGCCCGACCCGAACGCGTTCAAGCGCGCCGACGAGCAGCGCATCCAGGCCTTCGCCGAGATGCTCGCGCGGATCGTCACCAGTCTCGATGATCGCGCGCGGCTCGAGACCGAGGCGCTGACCGACCAGCTCACCGGCCTGCCCAACCACCGCGCCGTGCATCAGCGGCTGCGCGCCGACCTGGCGGCCGCCGCGCGTCACGCCGCGCCGCTCTCGGTCGCGATGATCGACGTCGACAACTTCAAGGAGATCAACGATCGCCACGGGCACGATCGCGGTGACGCGGTGCTCGGCTTCGTCGCCGAGTGCATGCGCCGTGTCAGCCGCGCCAACGACACGGTCGGCCGCCTCGGCGGTGATGAATTCATGTGGATCCTGCCCGACACCAACTCGAGCGACGCCGTGAAGGCGGTCGAGCGCGCGCGTGAGCTGATCGCGCACGGGCGCGGGCTTGACGCCGCCACCACCTCGGTCGGTATCTGCGACACGATCTCGACCTCCGACCCCGCCGAGCTCGTGCGCCGGGCCGACGTCGCGCTCTACGCGAGCAAGGCGTCGGGTCGCAATCAGGTCACGCTCTACGACGCCGAGGTTGCCGAGGCGCTCGACGCGGAGGCTCGCGAGGCATGGTTCGAGCGCTCCCAGGCACTGTCGGGGCTGCGCGCGCTGGCGCGGGCGATCGACGCCAAGGACCCGGCGACGAACGAGCACTCCGAGCGCGTGGCGCAGTTCGCCGGGCAGCTGGCGCACGCCGGCGGCTGGCCGGACGAGCGCGTCGCGCGGCTGCGCGAGGCCGCGCTCGTCCATGACGTCGGCAAGCTCGCGGTGCCCGACGCGCTGTTGACCAAGCCCGGCCAGCTGTCGGACGGCGAACGGCTGCAGATGAGTGAGCACGTCGGGCTCTCGGCGCGGATCGTCGGCAGCATCCTCAGCGAGGAGCAGGTCGGCTGGATCCGCGGCCACCACGAGCGGCCGGACGGCCGCGGCTATCCCGCGGGCCTCAACGAGCACGAGATCTCGGACGGCGCCGCGCTGCTGGCGCTGGCCGACGCCTGGGACGTGATGGTCGCCGGACGTGCGTACAGCCGCACCAAGAGCGTCGATGAGGCCTACGAGGAGTGCCTGTCGCTGGTCGGTCTGCAGTTCACGCCGGCCGCCATCGCGGCGCTGCGGCAACTGCACGCCGACGGCACGTTCGAGCTCCGCGCCGACGGCGAGTCGCTCGCTGACGCCGCACGCAGCGCCGTCTCACGATAGGTTCGCGGGGTGGACCCCGCCATCTCAGAACTCGCGCAGAGGCTCGCCCCGCGCGTGCTCGAGGAGATGCGGCAGCTGGTCGCCGTCTCGACTCCGTCGGGCGAGATCGACGGTACCGAGCGGGCGATCGCGCTGTGTGAGAGCTTCCTTCCCGGCTGGAGGACCGAGCGCCTGCCGTGCTCGACGAGCGCCTGTGCACCGGATCTGCTCGCGACCCTGAACGGTGCGGGTGAGCGGCGCCTGCTGTTCCTCGGCCATCTCGACACGGTCGTCTCGCACGCCGAGCACCAGCCGGCGCGCGAGCAGCAGCAGCGGCTCTACGGCTCGGGAACCGCCGACATGAAGGGCGGCGTCGCGCTGTCACTGGCCGTGGCCCGCGCCTGCGCCGAGCGCAGCGGCGACTACGCCGAGCTCGCGGTGCTGCTCGTCTGCGACGAGGAGTGGCGGATCACGCCGTTCGCGCACACCGAACGGTTCGCGGCCTACGACGCCTGCCTCTGCTTCGAGGCCGGTGAGATCAGCGAGGCCGGTGAGGATGGCGTGATCGTGCGCCGCAAGGGTGCGGGCACGATGCGTGTGCGCGCCAGCGGGCGCGCGTCACACTCCGGCTCGGCGCCGCATCAGGGACGCAACGCGCTGCTGGCGCTCGCGCACGCGGCGATCGAGGTGGCGGCCGTCGCCGACCCCGACGGCCCGGCGCGGCTGACGGTCGTGCCGACGATCGTCCGCTCGGGCGAGGCGATCAATGTCGTGCCGCCGGCGGGAGAACTCGTCTTTGACATCCGCGCGAGCGACACCGGCGTGTTTGCCGACGTGCTCGCGGCCGTACCGGCGGAGATCGGGGGGGCGACGCTCGAGCCGGTGCTCGAACGCGTCTGGCCCGCGATGGACTCGGAGTCGGCGTCGGCGGCGCTGCTGGCGGCCGCCGCCGAGCTGCTCGGGCGACCGATCGTGCCGCGCGCGCGCGGCGGTGCCAGCGATGCCAGCCACTTCGCCCCGCGGATCCCGCTTACGATCGACGGGCTCGGGCCGCGTGGTGGCGGAGCACACACGCCCGAGGAGTTCGTGCACCTGCCGTCACTCGGTGACCGCGTCGCCGTCGCCCTGGCGGTTGCGCGGGCTGCCATGCTTGCTTGATGCTCGACGCGCTCGCGGACCGGCTCAGCACCCGCCTGTTCGGCCGGCCCTCCAACAAGCAGCAGCAGGGACTTTTGGTGCTCGCGGTGATCGTCGCGCTGATGTGGCTGGTCGAGTCGATCAACACGCTCGACTCGAACCACCTCAACAGCGACGGCATCCGGGCGCGCAGCATCTCGCATTTCTGGGGGATCCTGACCTCGCCGTTCATCCACGAGAGCTTCCAGCACCTGATCGACAACACGGTGCCGTTCGTGTTCCTCGGCGTGATCATCGCGCTGCACGGCGCCGGGCGGCTGCTGCTCGTGACCGGCTTCATCATCGTGATCGGCGGCCTGGGAACCTGGATCATCGGACCCGGGGGCACGAGCACCGTCGGCGCCAGCGGCGTCGTCTTCGGCTACGCCAGCTACCTGCTCTCGCGCGGGTTCTTCGACCGCAGCATCTGGGAGCTGGGCGTCGGGATGGTCGTCGGCGTCGTGTGGGGTGCGGCGCTGGTCTCGAGCCTCGTGCCGCACAGCGGCATCTCATGGCAGGCGCACCTCTGTGGCGGCATCGCCGGGGTGATCGTCGCCTGGCGGCTCTCACAGGTCGACCATCGCCGTGCCGCCGCGCCGGACAAGCCGCCGCAGCACGACGTGATCGACTTCGCCGAGGTGTGAGGCGCGCCCCCGCTAGCCTGCGGGGCAATGCGCATCTTCTCCGGGATTCAGCCAACCGGCCGCAAGCACCTCGGTAACTACATCGGGGCGATCGTGCCCTACGTCGAGGGCCAGGAACGCGGCGAGGGGATCTACTGCATCGTCGACCTGCACGCGACGACGGTTCCCTACGACCCCGGCAAGCTGCGCAGCGACGTCTACGACCTCCAGGCAGTGCTGATGGCGGCGGGTCTCGAGCTTGATCGTTGCATCCTCTTCCGCCAGAGCGACGTGATCGAGCACGCCGAGCTGCAGTGGCTGCTCAACAGCGTCACCGCCTACGGCGAGCTCTCGCGCATGACCCAGTTCAAGGACAAGTCCGACCAGCAGGAGTTCGTCTCCGCCGGGATCTTCAACTATCCGATCCTGATGGTCGCCGACATCCTGCTCTACAACACCGATGAGGTGCCGGTCGGCGACGATCAGCGCCAGCACGTCGAGCTGTCGCGTGACGTCGCCCAGCGCTTCAACGGCCGCTTCGGCGAGACGTTCGTGGTGCCGAAGGGCGTCTACCCGGAGGTCGGGGCGCGGATCATGGACCTGCAGAACCCCGAGAAGAAAATGTCGACGACCGGCGGCACGCCGGCAGGCACGGTCTATGTCACCGACGAGCCCGACGCGATCATCAAGAAGTTCAAGTCGGCGGTGACCGACTCCGGTCGTGAGGTCAGGTACAGCGACGACAAGCCTGGGATCAAGAACCTCCTCGAGATCATGGCGGTCACGCGCGGCGTCGCGATCGTCGACCTCGAGCGCAACTTCGAGGACACCGGCTACGGCGATTTCAAGCTCGCGGTCGGTGAGGCCGTCGTCGATTACCTGGCACCCGTACGCGAGCGCTATGAGGCGCTGCGCGCTGACGAGCAGGGCCTCGAGGACGTGCTGCGGGCCGGCGCCGAGAAGGCCCGCGCGATCGCGACCCAGACGATGTCAGACGTGCGCGGCGCGATGGGCGTCGGGCCGGTCGCACCCCGGCACTGAGCGGCGCGCCGCCGCGCGGCGGTTCGCGCATTCTTAGCGCCTAAATGTCGCTATTTCGACACTGAGGCGCGCAGAAGCGGCCGAGTCTCCCGGAACCAGCCGAGCGCCTGAGTACCCTCGCACGCAGTGAGTCCCGCGACAGCCATCAAGCGGCCCCTGCGGCTCGTCGATCTCGAGCTTGACCTCGAGGTCTTCAACGGTCCGTTCGACCTGCTGCTGACGCTGATCTTGCGCGAGGAGATCGACCTGCTCGAGGTTGACCTCGCCGACGTCGTGATCTCCTACATCGACTACCTCGAGTCGCGGGGTGAGCTCGACCTCGAGGCCGCGACCGAGTTCCTCGTGCTGATCACGGCGCTGCTCGAGCTGAAGTCGCGGCTGATGCTGCCCGGTGAGGAGATCGAGGAGATCGAGCTCGACCCGGGCGACGCCGCCACCGAGCTGATCGAGCGCCTGCTCGATGCCCATCGCTACCGCGCCGCCGCCGCGCATCTGAGCTCGCTGCTGCGCGACCAGTCGGGCTACCGCTTCCGCTCCGCACCACTGCCCGCGCGCCTGCGCAAGGCCGCACTGCCGGAGGCCACGGCGGTCTATGACCCGAGCCGCCTGGCGCAGGCGATCGGTCAGATGCTGGTGCTACCGCCCGAGGTCGACGTGCGCCACATCCCGGTGCCCAAGGTCACCGTCGCCGAGCGCCTGCAGCTGCTGCGCAAGCTGCTGCGCCGCGGCAGCTTCAACTTCGACGAGGCCGTCCGCGACGCCGACCGCGTGACCGTCGCGGTGACGCTGTTCTCGCTGCTCGAGCTGTACAAGCAGGGCGAGCTGACCTGGGCCCAGGACCAGCCGTTCGGCGAGATCCAGGTGACCGCCAGCCAGTCCGCCGCCGCTGCGCAGCCGGGGGAGTGGGCGGCATGAGCCTGTCGCTGGCCGCCAAGATCGAGGCGCTGCTGTTCCTGTCACCCGAGCCGCTGAGCGCCGACGCGCTCGCGGGTGCCGCCGAGGTCGAGATCGACGAGGTGCAGGGTGCGCTCGAGGAGCTGGCCGAGCAGTACGAGGAATCGGGACGCGGGCTGGTGCTGCGGCCGCTCGCCGGCGGCTGGTCGCTGTCCTCGCACCCCGACGCCGAGGACGCGGCGCGCAACCTGTTCGCGCGTCCGCGCACACCGGCACTGACCCCGGCTCAGGCCGAGACGCTTGCGATCATCGCCTACCTGCAGCCGGTCTCCCGCCCCGAGATCGCCCGCATCCGCGGCGTCAACGCCGAATCGGCCGCCGCGACGCTGCTCGAGCGCGGGTTGGTCGAGGAATCGGGCCGCTCGCAGTTCGGCGCGGTGCTGTACCGCACGACCGACCTCTTCCTGCGGCTGTTCGGACTCGAGAGCATCGACGAGCTGGCGCCGATCAGCGCCTTCGATCCCTCGCCCGAGCTCGAGGAAGAGCTGCGCGAGCGGCTGCTGCGGGCGGGCGAGGCGCGCGTCGCGAGCTAGGTCCGCGGCCCGCTCGCCGGGGCTTCGCGGGCCTGACTGCAGCGTTCAGCTGCCCGCGCCGACGGCAACCGCCGCGTCGGTGCTGAGGGCGCCGGCGGCCAGCTGCCCGCAGGCGGCGGCGATATCGCGTCCGCGCGTGAGCCGCACGGTCGCGCCGACCCCGCGGCGCTCGAGCTCGGCGCGGAACGCCTCGATCGCCTTCGGCGTCGAGCCCTGCATGCCCACATCGGTGGGGTTGTAGGGGATCAGGTTGACCTTGTAGATCTTCGGGTCGAGGATCTCGGCGAGCTCGCGGGCCTGGCCGACGGAGTCGTTGACGCCGCCGAGCATCACGTACTCGACGAACACCATCCGCCGCTTGCGCTCATAGAAGCGCTCGCAGGCGGCGAGCACCTCGGACAGCGGATAGCGGTCGTTGACGGGCATCAGCTCGGAGCGCAGCGCCGGGTTGGCGGCGTGCAGCGAGAGCGCCAGGCGCAGCGGCATCGGGTCCTCGGTCATGCGGTCGATCCCCGGGATCCAGCCGACGGTCGAGACCGCGGTGCGGCGGTTGGTGATCCCGACGTCGGGCAGCCGGCGGCAGGCCTCGAGCACGCTGTCGAGGTTCATCAGCGGCTCGCCCATGCCCATGAACACGCAGTGGTCGACCTCGGTGATGCGACGGAAGTGCAGTGCCTGATCGAGGATCTCCGACGCCGTCAGGTTGCGCCCGAACCTCATCTGGCCGGTGGCGCAGAAGCTGCAGGTGAGCGGGCAGCCCGACTGTGAGGACACGCACAGCGAGCGGCGTCCGTCGCGGTAGCGCATCAGCACGGCCTCGAGCGGGCGGCCGTCACTGGTGCGCATCAGCGCCTTGATCGTGCCGTCGCTCGCGTGGGCCTCGTGCTCCACCGTCAGCGTCGAGAACGGCACGCTCGCGGTCAACGCGTCGCGCAACCCGCGCGGAAGGTTGGTCATCTCCTCATAGGAGGAGGCACCGCCGGCGGTCCAATCCCAGATCTGACGCAGGCGGTAGGCGGGCTGGCCGAGCTCGGCGAGCGTGCGTGAGAGCAGGTCAAGGTCCATCGGAATCTTTATGGTGACAGGCCAATGCGGCTCGCCAAGTTCCTTGCCAACTCGGGTGTCTGCTCGCGCCGCGCGGCCGACCGGATCATCCACAGCGGCCGCGTCACGGTCGGCGGCGAGGTCGTCACCGACCCGGCGCGCGACGTCGACGGCTCGAGCGCCGTGGCCGTCGATCGGCAACCGGTCGGCGAACGCCCGCAGCAGCTCGTCGTCTACGCGGTCAACAAGCCCGCCGGGGTGGTCTCGACCGCCAGCGACCCGCAGGGACGCCCGACGGTCGTGTCACTCGTCGAGGTGGCCGAGCGGCTCTACCCGGTCGGGCGCCTCGATGCCGACACGACCGGACTGATCCTGTTGACCAACGACGGCGACCTCGCTCACCGGCTGACGCACCCGAGCTTCGAGGTCGACAAGACCTACCGCGCCGTCGTGCAGGGCGGACCGGTGCGCGAAGCGGCGCTGCGCGCGCTGCGCGCCGGGGTCGAGCTCGAGGACGGCATGACCGCGCCGGCGCGGGTCGTGCGGGTCAAGCCCGACACGCTCGAGATCACGATCCACGAGGGCCGCAAGCGCCAGGTCAAGCGCATGTGCCAGCACGTCGGGCACCGTGTCGTCAGGCTGCAGCGGGTGCGCTTCGGGCCGCTGGTGCTGGGCGAGCTGCCGATCGGGGCCAACCGCCGGTTGAGCCCCAACGAGGTGAGCCTGCTCAGGAGCGCTGGACGAGCTTCCCGAACAGCGTCGAGTCCTCGGCCTTGACGATCGCGCGGATCATCTGGCCACTGGTGACGCTCCGAGGGTGGTTGGCCGCCATCCGCAGGATCGTGAACTGCGCGACCTTGATCCGCCCGACCGGACGGAATCCGGGGATCCGGTAGCGAGCGTCGAGCTTCGAGGGGTAGAGGTTGCAACCTGCGCCCCACCAGCAGAGCCAATGGTTCTGCGCACCGGCCGGCGAGCTGTTGACGACGACGTCGAGCTCGGTCGTGTCGTGGGTCGGTGGGTTGCCTTTTCCGAGCGCGCGTGTGTGCGGCAGATAGACCTGGGTCAGCGATTCAAGCCAGGGATCGCGCTGGAACAGCAGCACCCTTGTCGCGCCGGCCGGCTGGCCGGCCGCCGGCCAGGGTCCGAGCGCCTTGGCCACCGCCGCCCAATCGGGGCGCTCGAGCGTGCCGGTCGTCGCGACGCTGATCGTTGCGATCAGACCGATCGCGCACAGCAGCGCGGTGATGGCGGCGCCGGCCCGCCAGACACGGACGCCGCAGAGCCCGGCGGCGACGAGCATCGCCAGCGGCAGCCACAGCGCGAGTAGGTTGCGCGTCAGGATCGTGTCGCTGCCCGCCGCCGCGACCAGCAGCATGATCGCGAAGCCGGCCACGGCGATCGCGCCGACGCCGGCTGCGCGCCTGCGATCGGTGCTGCTGATTTGGTCCCGCCCCCCGCCCTCTGCCACCAGCAGCACCAGGGCAACGGCTCCGAGCACGAACCCGATCCACTTGAGCTCGACGTAGCCGCGCGAGCCGGTGCCGAGCAGGAACTGGGGGAGGATCTGCCCGAGGCGGTCGTTGAGCGGTCCCTTCGTAATCCACGCGGCGTTGCCGGCGTTGCTCTGCGCGATCAGCAGCGGCAGCAGCCCGCCGCCACAGGCGGCGACGAACGCGATCGCGATCCAGGACCCGACCCGATCGCGATGCAGCGCCAACAGCCAGACCGCCTCCGGGATGACGACCAGCGCCGCGTCGTAGTGGCTCACGAGTGCAATCGCGCAGCTGATCGCCCAGGCGGCCAGCCGCCCGCGGCTCGGGTTATCGCGCACGTAGGAGAAGGCCAGCAGCGTGCAGGCCGAGGTCAGCACCAGCAGCTCGTAGGCGCGCGCCTCCTGTGAGTACCAGATCAGCAGCGGGTTGAATGCGGCGAGTGCGGCGACCGCGAGCGCCGCGCGGCAATTGCCGATCAGACGCCGCGTCGTCAGATAGCTGACCGGTACGACGGCCACGCCGATCAGTGCCGACAGCGCGCGAAGATCAGCCGCGCCGCGACCGAAGATGTGCGTCCACACCCACGCCAGCAGGTAGTAGAGGTACGGCGTCGACTCGGTTTTCGGGATCGTGCTCAGCATCCGCCCGAGCGGCAGCTTCACGAGCATCGCGGTGAACGCCTCGTCGAACCAGAGGCTCTGATGGCCGATCCTGTAGAGCCGCAGCGCGGCGGCCAACACCGTCAACACGACGACCGCAACCGTCAGCGGCGATACCGTGCGGCCTCCCACGCGGAGGCGTGTGCGATCTGCCAGCACGCGTCGCAGACTGCCAGACACCGACTATGCCTGCTCGATCAGCTGGCCGTCATGGGCCGTGGAGCTGCCCGACGGGGTGAGGCGACCGCCCTCATCCGTGCGCTGCGCGGGTAACCGGGCGCGTTGCACGGTGCGCGGCCGCGCGGAGCGCAGCTCGAGGATCGCGAAGTTGCGCACGCGCTTGCGGGTGACGATCCTGAAGCCTGGGATCGCGTAGCTGCGCGTGAGCCGCGACGTGATCAGATTGCACTGCGATCCCCACCAGCAGAAGCCACCGGTGCTCTCATGCGGCAGCGCGGCGATGACGTCGATCTCGGTGACGCCCGTGATCGCCGGCTGCTCGATGTAGCGCAGGTCCTTGAGGTAGAGCCCGAGCGGCAGCAGACCGGGGTTGTCCTGGATCACGATGATGCGCCCGTCGCGCGTGGTCTGTCCGTGACCCGGCCACGGCTGCAGCGCCGCGGCGACGAGCGCCCAGTTCGGGCGCTGGAAGGCGTCGGTCGTATCGACGCTGATCACGGCGGTCGCACCGATCGCGCACAGCACCACGGCCGCGGCGATGCCGGCCAGCCGCGCGCGCGCGGCGCCGAGCCCGGCTGCCACGAAGATCGCCGCGGGCAGCCAGATCGGCAGCAGGTTGCGGCCGAGCAGCGTGCTGTGCCCGGGGAGCGCGGCGATCAGGAAGCCGGCCAGTGCCAGCGCCCCGGGGAGCAGTGCGCCCTGACGCTCCTTGCGCCGCGAGCGCCAGATCAGCAGCGCGACACCGAGCGCGACCATCGCGAACGCGATGAACTTGAGCAGCACCCGCAGGTGCGTCTCCGGACCGAGCAGGAACAGCGCGGGGATCTGTCTGAGCCGGTACAGGTAGGAGGAGTGCGCGATCCAGTGGTTGCTGCTGTTGCGCGACTGCCTGATCGCCAGCGGCAGCAGTGCCAGACCGACGGCGGTGATCGCGGCGACGCCGGCCTTCACCGCACGCGAGTGGCGATGCTCGTACAGCAGCCAGGCGGCCTCGGGCACGATCAGGATCAGCGCGTAGTAGTGGGTGAGCAGCGCCAGCACGCACGCCGCCGCCCAGTAGCCGACGGCGGCCCGGCGCGGACGCTCGCGCACGTATGCGAACGCCAGCAGCGTGCAGGCCGAGAACATCGCGAGCATCGAGTACGCCCGCGCCTCCTGCGAGTACCAGACCAGCAGCGGATTGAACGCGGTCAGCGCCGCGACGATCAGCGCGCCACGGCGGCTCGGCAGCAGCTTGCGCGCGGCCGCGTAGCCGATCGGGACCGTCAGCGTTCCGCACAGTGCCGAGAGCGACTTGAGTGCGGTCGGGCCCGCGCCGAAGATGTGCGCCCAGATCCAGGCGACGCAGTAGTAGAGCGGCGGCGTCGACTCGAGCTGCGGGATCAACCGCAGCATCTCGCCGGGTCCGCGCCCGACCAGCAGGACCGTGTAGGACTCGTCGTACCAGAAGCCCTGGCGGCCGACGGCGTAGAAGCGCAGGAACGCTCCGGCGAGCACCAGCAGGGCGATCGGCATGCGCGGCAGGATGTCGGCCCGAGTCGGCACGCGCGGCAGGATGTCAGCCACAGCTAAAGACTGCTCTTTGATCGCGGCTCTGGCAGAATCGGGCGCCTAATGCAGCGGTTGTACGCGCTCAGGGGCGCCAATAGCGTGGAGCGCAACGACGCGTCTGCGATTCTCGCAGCTACGGACGAGCTGATGCGCGAGATGATCACGCGCAACGAGCTCACGCCGGAGACGATGGTCAGCTGCATCTTCACGCTGACCGAGGACCTCGACGCCGAGTTCCCGGCCGTCGCGGCGCGGCAACTCGGGCTCAGTCGCGTGCCGTTGCTGTGCACGCGCGAGGTGCCGGTGCCCGGATCGCTGCCGCGGGTGGTGCGCACGCTGCTGCACTACTACGCCGACGAGGATCACGAGCCCCGGCACGTGTACCTCAACGCCGCGCGCGTCTTGCGTTCCGACCTCGAATCGGCTCAGTAGTCTCGAACGCGATGGCACTCGAGTTCGCGGAAAAGACGCGGCGCATCCCGGCCTACCCGGTCGCGTCCGGCTACAGCCTCGGTCCCGACGTGGCGATGCTCGCCTCGAATGAGGCGCCGTTCGGCCCGCTCGAGCCCGTGGTCGAGGCCGCCAGGCACGCGCTGCTCGGTTCAAATCGCTATCCGGATCCGTCCTACAGCGCGCTGCGACGCGCGCTCGCCGACCGCTACGACGTCCCCTGGGAGCGCGTCGCATTGGGCGAGGGCTCCTGCGATCTGCTGCTGGCCGCGGGCGATGCGCTGCTCGAGCCCGGAGCCGAGCTGATCTATGCGTGGCCGTCGTTCAGCGTGTACCCGCACCTCGCCGCCGCATCGGGTGCGCGGGCGATCGAGGTGCCGCTGACCGGTGAGGCCGTGCACGACCTCGACGCGATCGCCGCCGAGATCACGGTCGCGACGCGCCTGGTGCTGGTGTGCAACCCCAACAACCCGACCGGCACGGCGTTGGGGCTCGAGCAGATCGAGGCGTTCCTCGCCAGGGTTCCGGACCACGTCTGCGTGATGCTCGATGAGGCCTACGTCGAGTTCTCGCTGACGGTCGGTGACCCGTTGGCATCGCTGCCGCTGCTCGCCCGTCATCCCAACCTCGTGATCCTGCGGACCTTCTCGAAGGTCTACGGCCTCGCCGGTCTGCGCGTCGGCTACGGGCTCTGTGGCAGCGAATCGTTCCGCGTCGCGGTCGACCAGGTGCGCCAGCCGTTCTACCTGACGAGCGCGGCGCAGGCCGCCGCCGTCGAGGCGCTCAAGTACCAGGATGAGGTCGAGCGGCGGGTCGTGGCCGTGGTCGCGGCACGCACCACGGTCACCGAGGCGCTGCGCGAGCGCGGCTACTGGGTCGCCGAGAGCGACGCCAATTTCCTGTGGGTGAAGCTTGCCGAGGACGGCGAGGACGGACCGGTGGTCGACGCCCTGCGCGAGCGCGGTGTGGTCGTGCGCGCCGGCACGGCGCTCGGCGGGCCAGGGTTCGCGCGGGTGACGCTCGGCACCGATGCCGAGAATGCGCGTTTCCTGGCGGCTCTTGACGAGGCTCGGTAGACTGCTTCAGACGCGTATGAACGACCTTCGCCCCAACACCTTCGGCTGGTCCTTCTACGCGCGCTACTACGCCTGGCGATTTAGCTAGGCGCTCGGCTACACACCCCTTTCGTCCGGTCGAAGGCGCGCGGACGAGGCAAAGAGGAGCCGAGCGCCGGCAGTGACTGCGCTGTGCCGCGGCGTAACTCGCGGCATCGTTTTTCGTACAGTCAATGGAGCACCAACGAGGATTCCCGACGATGAACCGCCAGAGAAAGAGCCAACTGTGATGACCGTGATTCGCGCCAACCAGGGCGATGCGGTCCGCGACCAGCGGATCGAGCGGCTCGTCCCACTGATCACCCCACAGGAGCTGTTCGACGAGCTGCCGCTCGACGACGAGCGCATCACCACGCTGCTCAACGGCCGTGCCGCCGCCCATGCCGTGCTCGACGGTGACGATGACCGGCTGATGGTCGTCGTCGGCCCCTGCAGCGTCCACGACGTCGAGGCCGCGCGCGAGTACGCCGAGCGGCTGAGCGCCGAGTCGCGGCGCCTGTCCGAGGATCTGCTGATCGTGATGCGCGTCTACTTCGAGAAGCCGCGCACGACCGTCGGCTGGAAGGGCCTGATCAACGACCCGCACCTCGACGGCTCCGGCGATGTCAACACCGGCCTGCGCATGGCCCGTAGCTTCCTGCTCGAGGTGCTCGGCCTCGGTGTGCCGGTCGGCTGCGAGTTCCTCGACCCGATCTCCCCCCAGTACATCTCCGACCTGGTGTCGTGGGGCGCGATCGGCGCGCGCACGACCGAGAGCCAGATTCATCGTCAGCTCGGCTCCGGGCTCTCGATGCCGGTCGGCTACAAGAACCGCACCGACGGCAACGTCCAGGTGGCCGTGGATGCGGTGCGGGCGGCAGCCGCCCGCCACGCCTTCGCCGGGATCGACGCCGACGGCCGCTCGGCGATCCTGCACACGCGCGGCAACCGCGACTGCCACATCATCCTGCGCGGCGGCAAGTCGGGCACCAACTTCGACGCCGAGTCCGTCGGCAAGGCCAATGGCCTGCTGCGCGAGTCGCACCTGCCCGAGCGCGTCGTGATCGACCTCTCGCACGACAACAGCGGCAAGGACCCTGAGCGCCAGCCCGAGGTCGCGCGCGTGGTCGGTGAGCAGATGGCCGCGGGCGACACCACGATCACCGGCGTGATGATCGAGTCGTTCCTGGTCGAGGGCAACCAATCGCCGGGTCCGATCGACACGCTCACCTACGGCCAGTCGATCACCGACGGTTGCATCGGCTGGGATACGACGGTCGCAGTGCTCGACGAGCTCGCGGCGGCCGTGCGTGCACGCCGCACGAAGAACAGCTAGAGAGCCTTGCGCGTCGCGGTCGTCGGCCTGGGTCTGATCGGTGGCTCGATCGCGCTCTGCGCGCGCGAGCGCCTGCAGGCCGAGGTCACGGGCTGGGACCAGCAGGATGCCGCGATCGAAGCCGCCCTGGCACTTGGGGCGATCTCCTCCGGCGCTGGCTCGCTTGCCAGCGCCGTCGCTGAAGCCGACGTGGTGTTCACGGCCACCCCCGTGGGCGCGCTGCCACGGCTGGTCGGCGAGGTCCTCAGGCACGCCCCGAGCGCCGCCGTCGTGACCGACGTCGGCTCGACCAAGCGGTCGCTCGTCGAGGCGATCGCGGACGCGCGATTTATCGGCGGCCACCCGCTTGCGGGGGCCGAAACGAGCGGCGTTCAGAACGCGAGCGCCGAGCTCTTCGACGGCAGCACCTGGTACCTGACCCCGGGGGCCGGCAGCGGCGCCGGCACCGTCGATCGAGTCGAGCAGCTGATCGGCGCGTTCGGCGCCACGGTCACGCGACTCTCCGCCGCCGAGCACGACCGCCTGATGGCCGCCGTCTCACACCTGCCGCACGTATTCGCCAACGTGCTGCTCACGCACCTGCTGGCGACCGGCGGAACCCCGGTGATCGGCCCGAGCTTCCGTGATGCGACGCGCGTGGCCGGCTCGAACCCCGCCGTCTGGAGTGCGATCTACCTCGACAACCGTGACGAGCTGGTGCTCGCGATCGACCACGCGATCGACCTGCTTCAGGCCGTGCGCGGCGACCTCGATCGCGGCGACGCCGCGTCACTGGTGCGCTGGTGCGAGCAGGCCGCGGCCGACCGTGCGAGGCTGCGGCAGTGAGTGACTGCGTCCACATCGCCCCGGGCGATCCGCCGACGCGCTGGCACGTGCGGGTGCCGGGCTCCAAGAGCATCACCAACCGCGCGCTGCTGCTCGCCGGCGCGGCCTCGGGCCGGTCGCTGCTCGTCGACCCGCTGGTCGCCGACGACACCCGCTCGATGGCCGCCGCGCTGCGCACCCTCGGGGTCGGTATCGCCGAGCAGACCGCCGCCGACGGCCGGCTGCGCTGGGTGGTCGAGGGGCTCGGCGGCGCGCCCACCGGGCCGGAGGAGGTCTACTGCGGCATGGGCGCCACCGTCGGTCGCTTTCTCGTGCCGATGCTCGCCGCCGGACGGGGTCGCTTCGCGGTCGACGCACACCCGCAGTTGCGCCGCCGTCCACTTGGGCCGGTGCTGGTCGCGCTGCGCGCCCAGGGGGCGGCGATCGACGGAGATGCGTTCCCGTTGGTGATCGGCGCCTCCGGGCTATCGGGCGGGGACGTCGAGGTCGACGCCTCGGTCTCGAGTCAGTTCCTGTCGGGTCTGCTGATGGCGGCGCCGTTTGCCAAGGCCGACACGCGGCTGTGCTTCGACACGCTCGTGAGCAAGCCCTACCTCGACCTGACGCTGAACGCGATGCGCGCCTTCGGGGTCGACGCCGACGTCCATGCCGACGCGATCGCGGTGAAACGCGGTGGCTACCGGGCGGCCGAGTTCGAGGTCGAGCCCGATGTCTCTACGGCATCCTATTTTCTCGCGAGCGCGGCCGTGAACGGCACGACCGTGCGGCTGCCCGGTCTCGACCGGCGCAAGACGGCGCAGGGTGACATCGAGCTGGTCGGATTCCTCGAGCAGATGGGCTGCACGGTGCGCGACGGTGAGGCGCTCGAGCTCACCGGGCCGCCTCAGCTGCGCGGGATCGAGGCGAACATGGGCAACAGCTCCGACGTGTTCATGACGCTCGCGTGCGCCGCCGTGTTCGCCGACGGCCCGACGACGATCACCGGTATCGGGCACGCGCGCGTGAAGGAGTCCGACCGCATCTCGGCCTGCGCCGAGAACCTCAAACTGTTGGGGATCGAGGTCGACGAGGGGCCGGACTACCTGCGCGTACATCCGGGCAAGCCGCAGGGAACCTGGCTTCCCACCTACGAGGATCACCGCATCGCGATGGCGTTCTCGTTGATCGGGACCCGCGACGCGGTGACGCTCGAGGAGCCGGGCGTCGTCAGCAAGACATGTCCCGAGTTCTTCGACCTCTGGCGCGTCACCGGCGCCACCGTGATCATGGGGGAGGGCTGATGGTGGTCGCGATCGACGGCCCCGCCGGCGCGGGCAAGTCGACCGTCGCCAAGGCCGTCGCCGAGGCGCTCGGCTTCACCTATCTCGACACCGGCGCGATGTACCGCTGCGTCGCGCTCGCGAGCCTGCGCCGGGATGCGCCCGCCGCTGAGCTCGCGTCGCAGCTTCAGATCTCGCTCGGCGAGCGCGTCGAGCTCGACGGTGAGGACGTCAGCGAGGCGATCCGCACCCCGGAGGTCTCGGAGCGCGCCTCGCAGGTCGCGGCCGAGCCGGCCGTCCGGCGCGCGATGGTCGCACAACAGCGGCGGCTGATGAGCGCCGGGGGTGACTGGGTGGCGGAGGGCCGTGACATCGGCACGGTGGTGATGCCCGACGCCGAGCTCAAGGTGTTCCTGACCGCGGATCCCGCCGAGCGCGCCGCGCGCCGCGCAGCCGAGCTGGGTCTCGACGTGGCGACCGTGCTCGCCGATCAGACGATCCGCGACGAGCGCGATCGCAGCCGCGCCGACTCGCCGCTGCGACCGGCCCCCGGCGCGGTCGAGTTCAACACCACCGGGCTCCCGCTCGAGCAGGTGGTCGAGCGCGTCGTGGCGCTGGCCCACGGCCGGCGTTAGCAGTTGCCACAGCAGCGACTACGCTCGGAGCGCAAATGAAGGTCGCAATCGTCGGATATCCCAACGTGGGCAAGTCGTCGCTGGTCAACCGTCTCACCGAGTCGCGGGAGGCCGTTGTGCACGAGCTGTCCGGCGTCACGCGCGACCGCAAGGAGCTCGAGACCGAGTGGAATGGTCGCCCGCTGACGCTGATCGACACCGGTGGTGTCGATCTCGACGAGCGCGATGACCTCGCCCGCCAGATCCAGCAGCAGTCGCGCGAGGCGCTGACCGAAGCCGACGTCGCAGTGCTGGTGGTCGACGCCAAGGCGGGGGTGCGCCCCGGTGACCTCGACATGGCCGACCTGCTGCGCAAGGTGGCGATCCCGGTGCTGGTCGCGGCCAACAAGGTCGATTCGGTCAAGGACCTGTCGCTCGCCTATGAGTTCCACCAGCTCGGCCTCGGTGAGCCGATTGCCGTCTCGGCGGCACAGGGCCTCGGCACCGGCGATCTGCTCGATCAGATCGTCGAGGTCGGCCCCGAGCACGACCGCGAGCCGTCGCCTGAGGATCCGATCCGGCTGGCGCTGATCGGCCGCCCGAACGTCGGCAAATCCTCGCTGGTCAACCGCTTCCTCGGTTCCGACCGCGTGATCGTCTCCGACGTGGCCGGCACCACCCGCGACGCGATCGACCTGCCGATGACGTTCGAGGATCGCGCGATCGTGCTCGTCGATACCGCCGGCATGCGCAGGCAGGCCAAGGTCGGGGAGTCGCTCGAGTACTACACGGCGCTGCGCTCGCAGCGTGCGGCCGAGCGCGCTGACGTCGCGCTGGTCGTCTGCGACGCAACCGACGGTGTGACCTCCCAGGATTTCCGCGTCGCCGAGATGGCGATGAAGGCCGGCTGCGCAACCGCGCTGGTCCTCAACAAGTGGGATTTGCAGGCGACTGATTCCCACCCACCCGGGGCGGTCGGTCCCGATGAGCTCGACCACGAGCGCGTCCGAGTCAATCGCAAGCTGCGGCTGCGCCCGCGCGTGTTGACCGCGAGCGCCAAGACGGGCCGCAACGTCGAGCGCATCCTCGTCGAGGCCGTCGGGCTTGCCGACCGCAGCCGCAGCCGCATCCCGACCCCGCAGCTCAACCGCTTCATATCCGATGTCGTGGCCAAGCGCCAACCGCCGTCGAGCAACAACCGGCGCCATGGCAACCAGCGGCTGAAGCTGATCTACATGACCCAGACCGGCGAGCGGCCACCGCGCTTTTCGATCCAGGTCAACTCGCACGCGCTGGTCACGCGCGACTACGCCTATTACGTCGAGAATCGCATGCGCGAGCGCTACCGCATGGAGGGAATCCCTCTGATGATCGACTTCGTGGAACGAAACGAGCGACGCGGCAAGTACTCTTCACGCGATGCTTGATAACGAATTCCTCTTCACCTCCGAGTCCGTCACCGAGGGCCACCCGGACAAGATCGCCGATCAGATCTCCGACGGCGTGCTCGACGCGGTCCTGCGCGACGACCCCGATGGACGCGTCGCCTGCGAGACCCTGGTCAACACCGGGCTCGTCGTGGTCTCCGGCGAGATCACCACCAGCACCTACGTCGATATCCAGGACATCGTGCGCGACACGGTCCGCCGGATCGGCTACACCGATGCCACATTCGGCTTCGACTACAAGACCTGCGCGGTCATCAACACGATCGACAAGCAGTCGCCGGACATCGCCCAGGGCGTCGATGAGGCCTACGAGGTACGCGTCGAGGCCGGCGACGAGTTCGACCTCGCGGGCGCCGGCGACCAGGGCATGATGTTCGGCTACGCGTCGAACGAGACGCCCGAGTTGATGCCGCTTCCGATCGCGCTCGCGCACAAGCTCTCCAAGCGGCTGGCCGAGATTCGCAAGGACGGGACGCTTCCCTACCTGCGCCCCGACGGCAAGACCCAGGTCAGCGTGCGCTACGTCGACGGCAGGCCGGTTGAGATCGAGAAGCTGCTGATCTCGAGCCAGCACGCCGAGGGCTCCGAGGGCCTGATCCGCGACGACCTCTGGGAGCAGGTTGTGCTGCCCACGCTGCCGCAGATGTATGACATCGACAAGTTGCGCGAGAACTTCCTCGTGAACCCCACCGGGCGCTTCGTGATCGGCGGACCGATGGGCGATTGTGGCCTCACCGGCCGCAAGATCATCGTCGACACCTATGGCGGCTTTGCCCGCCACGGCGGCGGGGCGTTCTCCGGCAAGGATCCATCGAAGGTCGATCGCTCGGCCGCCTACGCGGCCCGCTACGTCGCCAAGAACATCGTCGCCGCCGGCCTTGCCGACCGTGCCGAGGTCCAGGTCGCCTACGCGATCGGTGTGGCACGCCCGGTTTCGGTGATGGTCGAGACGTTCGGTACCGAGAAGATCGGCCGCGGCCGCATCCTCGAGCTCGTCCAGGAGCACTTCGACCTGCGTCCCGCCGCATTACGCCAGTACCTGCGCCTGCACCGGCCGATCTACCAGCAGACCGCGGCCTACGGCCACTTCGGGCGTGATGAGGACGACTTCACCTGGGAGGCGACCGACAAGGCCGACGTGCTGCGGGTGGCCGCAGGGCTGGGCGCCGCCGTCGGCGCCTGATCGTGCTGCGGCGCGGCAGGTCGAGTAGCTGAGTGATCGCACGCGTCATCCCGCTGACGCAGACGCGTGCGATCCGAGGGCTGTTCGACTATCTGTTGCCGGCCTCGATCGAGGCTGAAGATGTGGGCGTCGGGTCGTTGCTGCGGGTGCCGTTCGCGGGACGCACGATCCCGGCGGTGATCGCCGAGACGGCCGCGAGCTCGGAGCTCCCGCCGGAAAAGCTCGCGACCGCCGCCGAACTGCTCCCGGCGCGGCTGCCCGCCGACCTCGTCGAGCTCGCCGTCTGGATGGCGGCCGAGTACTGCTCGACCCCGGCCCGCGCGCTGCAGATCCTGCTGCCCGCCGGCGCCGCCCAGGGCCTCAGGGAGAAACAGGCCCTGAGCGCTTCAATCACCGACCAGGGCCTTGCCGCTCTAAAGGACGGCACCCGCCTCACCCCGGGCCAGCGGGAAGCCCTGCAAGCGCTCGCCGACGCCGGCCCCGCTCCCGCCGTCGACCTCGGCACCGCCACCCTGCGCCGCCTCGAGGGCCGGGAGCTCGTGCACCTCGAGCTCACCGTCCAACGCCGCCGCACGAGCATCCATGCGGTCTCATCAACCTCCGGCTCAGCTCCTCCACTCACGGCTGAACAGGAGTCCGTGTTGGTGCCGATCCTGGAGGCACTCGGTCGTGCCGACAGGGTTGACACCAACCTCGGACTGCCTGAGTTCCTCCTGCATGGAGTCACCGGCTCTGGCAAGACCGAGGTCTATCTCCAGGCAGCTCAAAGAACGCTCGAGCTCGGCAGAGCCGTCCTGATCCTCGTCCCCGAGATCGCGCTGACTCCGCAGGCCCTCGCAAGATTCCAGGCGCGGTTCGGGGACATCGTCGCCGTGATGCACTCGGGCATGAGCCAGGGCAAGCGCCACGACGAATGGTTACGCCTGGCCCGGGGTGAGGCCAGGGTCGCCGTCGGCCCCCGCTCGGCCGTGTTCGCTCCGCTGCCGGACATCGGCCTGGTCGTCGTCGACGAGGAGCACGAGAGCTCCTACAAGCACGAGAGCGATCCCCGCTACGACGCTCGCACGGTCGCGCGCCGGCGGGCGCGCGAGCACGGCGCGGTGCTGCTCGAGGGCAGCGCAACGCCGCGGCCGGAGACGGTGTTTGGCGCCAACCGCCTGATCATGCACCGTCGCGTCGACGGCCGGCCGTTGCCGGCGGTCGAGATCCTCGACATGCGCGGACTGCACAACCCGCTGCATCCCGACACACGCCTCGCGCTCGCCGATTGCCGCCGCGACGGCGGCAAGGCGATCGTGCTGCTCAACCGCCGCGGCTGGTCGAACTTCCTTTCGTGCGGATCCTGCGGGCGCGTGTGGATGTGCCCCAACTGCGAGGTCGCGCTGGTGTTGCATCGCGCCGGCGCCAACGTCGCCTGCCACCACTGCGGTCACCGTGAGCGCGTGCCGTCGAGCTGCCCCGACTGCGGCTCGGTGTCGGTCGCTCGCCATGGCGCCGGCACCGAGCGGCTTGAACACGAGCTCGTGACCGCGCTCGGCGACGCGAGCTTCCCGGTGCTGCGGCTCGACGCCGACGCGGCCGGCATCGATGCCCGCGCGGAAATTCTCGAGCGCTTCCACGCCGCCCCGAGCGGCCTGCTGATCGGCACGCAGATGGTGGCCAAGGGCCATGACTTCGCCGATGTCGGACTCGGCGTGGTGGTCGACGCCGACCAGACCCTGCGCTTTCCGGACTTCCGCTCCGAGGAGCGCACGTTCTCGCTGATCACGCAGCTCGCCGGCCGCACCGGCCGTGGCTCGAGCGCAGCAGCTGCGGGGCGCGTGCTGGTGCAGACGATGGAGCCGGCGGCGCGGCCGATCGAACTCGCATCGCGACACGATTCCGAGACGTTCGTGCGTGGTGAGCTGCGCCGCCGCAAGGCGCTCGGCTATCCACCGTTCGCGACGCTGATCCGTGTGATCTGCGCGGCGATCGATGCCGATGCGGCCCGCGCGACCGCCGACGCTCTGCGCGACCGCGTCGCCGCCGCCGACGCGGCCCACGAGGCACTGCAGGTGGGCAGCGAGCTCGGCCGTTTCGCGATCCTCGGCCCGGCGCCGCTGTTCATGCTGCGCGGCAAGTCGCGCTACCAGATGGTGGTGAAGGCCGGCGACCGTGCGGCCGCGGTGGCCGCCGTCCGCGACGCGGTTGACAGCATCAGTGCCGGCCGCGCGCACCGCGAGGTCGCGCTCAGCGTCGACGTCGACCCGCAGTAGCCGGGCGACGCGGTCACCCGGTTGCGCTGCGGGCTACGGAAGCTGCTGGGACTCGAGGAAGCGCTCGACCAGGCCACGCACCACGGCCGCCATCGGAAAGCCGTGCTTCTCACACCAGGCCTTGAGCTCCTCGTGCGTGCCGGCCGGGAACCGCACCGGCAGCATCTTCGCGTCCGACTCGGGGACCAGCTCACCTGCGAGCCTGATCTGAGCGCCCGCGCGCATCCGCAGCTCGCCCCGCAGCGCCGGCTCGATGCGACCCCGCTCATCGCGATGCAGCACCGCCGCCTGCCACGTCTCGCTGCTCGTCAGACCCTGCAGCAGCAGCGCCAGCACGGCGTCCTGATCCTCCCCGGGCAGGGTGCGAACGGCGCGGAGCAGCAGCTGTACGGCACGTTCCTTTTCAAGGTTCTGATCCGATATCTCAGCGATATCGCGAACGATATCGAATCAGAAGTAGCGTTTGGGGAGGGCAGGTCCCCGCGCCGCGAATAAACTCCAGGGCCGTGAGCGAAGCACTCGATCAGACCCAGGAAGAGCAGTTCGAATCCGAAGCGCGGCTCGGGGCCGAAGACGAGCCGGCTGAGGTCGAACCACAGAACGAGGTCGAGGAGACCGACGAGCCGCAGCTCGATCCGGAGGTCGCCGCGAGACGTGACGCGGCACTCGTCCATGTCCGCAAGTTCGGGGATCCGGTGCTGAAGACGAAGGCGCGGGCGGTCGAGCGCTTCGACGACGCGCTGCGCGACGAGGTCCGGCGCATGGGCCTGCTGATGGACGACGCGCTCGGCATCGGGCTGGCGGCGACGCAGGTCGGCGTGTTGCATCGCATGCTCGTGTACCGCGTGCAGACCGGCGCGCCGCTGGCGGCGCTCGCCAACCCGGTGATCGAATGGTCCTCGAAGGAGGAGGAGATCGCCGAGGAGGGCTGCCTCAGCCTGCCGTCGGTGCACGTCGAGGTCGAGCGCCCGGTGCACATTCGCGTCACGGCCCAGGATGAGCACGGCGAGCCGATCATGATCGAGGCGTCCGGGCTCGAGGCACGCGTGATCCAACACGAGATGGATCACCTCGACGGTGTCCTGATCCTCGATCGCACCCCGCGCGATCAGCGCAAGGATGCGATGCGGATCCTGCGCGAGTGGCAGGAACAGCAGCAGCGTCCAGCGTGAGCACCGTCTATCTCGGAACCTCCGAGTTCGCGGGGGCGGTGCTGAGACGGCTGTATGACTCGCCGCATCGTCCGAGCCTGGTCGTAAGCCGTCCCGACAGCCCTCAGGGCCGCGGTCGCAAGCTGACGCCGCCACCAACCGTCGCGATCGCCCGCGAGCTGGGAATCGCGACCTACCAGCCCGAGTCCGTCAACGGCGACGAGGCGCTCGCACGGATCGAGCAGGCACAGGCCGACGCTCTGGTCGTGTGTGCGTTCGGGGCGCTGATCAGGGAGCCGCTGCTCTCGACCCGCCCGATCCTGAACGTGCATCCGTCGCTGCTGCCGCGCTGGCGCGGCGCCGCGCCGATCGAGCGTGCGATTCTCGCCGGCGACGCCGAGACCGGCGTCTCGATCATGCGGCTGACGGCGGGGCTCGACAGCGGTCCGATCTGCCTGCAGGAGCGGGTCGCGATCGGCCCCGACGACGACTACGGCACGCTCGCGGCGCGCCTCGAGGCGATCGGCGGAGCGTTGCTGGTGCGGGCGCTCGACGAGCAGCCGCCCTACGTCGAGCAGGACGAGGCCGGCGTCACCTACGCGGAGAAGCTGACGGCCGAGGATCGCCGCCTCGACCCAGCGGCGCCCGCCGAGGCGCAGGCGCGCCGCGTGCGAGCGCTGAGCCCGCACATCGGCGCCTACCTCGAGCAGCCCGACGGCAGCAGGCTCGGCGTCTGGGAGGCACGCGCGGTCGGCGACCGGCTCGAGCTCGTGACGGTGCAGCCACCGGGCAAGCGGCCGATGGCCTGGGCCGACTATCAGCGCGGTCACAGCCGGTGAGCGTCGCGCCCGCGCGTCGCGCCGCCTACACCGTGATCCGGCGAGTATTCGAGCAGGGCGCGTTCGCCGACCGCGCGCTGCACACCGCGGTGGCAGACCTAGACGGCCGCGACCGCGCGCTTGCGATGACTATCGCCTACGGCACGGTGCAGCGCATGCGCACGCTCGACTACGTGCTGTCGGCGTTCGTCACGAGGCCACTCGAACGGCTCGAGCCGCCGGTCCTGGCGGCACTCAGGCTCGGCCTGTTCCAGATGCTGTTCCTCGGCGGCGTCACCGACTATGCGGCCGTCAATGAGAGCGTCGAGCTGGCCAAGCGCGAGAGTCGCGGGGGCTCGCAGCTCGTCAACGCGGTGCTGCGTCGCGCGGGCCGAGAGGGGGCCAAGCGGCTCGCGAAGCTCGACGACCAAACGCCCGAGCACGCCGCCGTGCTGCATTCCGTGCCCGACTGGTTGGCGCAGATGTGGTGGCAGGAGCTGGGGCCCGATCGCGCCCGCGCGCTGCTTGCGGGTGTCAACACACCGGCGGAGTCCGCGATCCGTGTCAACAGCCTGCGAAGCACGCCTGAGCAGGTGAAAGCCGCGCTG
>DATASU010000099.1:0-4227 GCA_036269095.1 Solirubrobacteraceae bacterium | reverse complement strand
TCAGCGTCGGTGGCGACTTGCTGTTCGCCACCGACATACAGCGGTGCGGTCGGCGCCTCGGGCTCGAGGTCGTAGAGCGGGCAGTCGTCGACCAGCAGCGGCACCGGCAGCTCGCCGACGAGCTCGCCGTCCTTGAGGATCCGGAAGGTCTGGGTGTCGGTGACCTCACCGATCACGGTCGCGTTGACCTCCCATTTCGCGCAGACCGCGAGCACCTGCTCGGCGAGGCGCGGCTCGACGACGCACAGCATCCGCTCCTGCGACTCGGACACCATCACCTCGAAGGGCTCCATGTCGGCCTCGCGCAGCGGCACCTTGGCGACGTCGATGTCGAGCCCGACCTCGCCCTTTGATGCCATCTCCGAGGCCGACGAGGTGAGCCCCGCGGCGCCGAGGTCCTGCAGCGATGCCAGCAGGTTGAGGTCGAGCAGCTCGAGGCTGCACTCCATCAGCTTCTTCTCCGCGAACGGGTCGCCGATCTGCACGGTCGGGCGCTTGGCGTCATCGGCGTCGGTCAGCTCCGCGCTGGCGAGGACGCTGGCGCCGCCGATGCCGTCGCGGCCGGTGAGCGCGCCGAACAGGATCAGCAGGTTGCCGGGGCCCGCCGCCGCGGCGCTCGTCAGCCGCTCATGGGGAGCCATGCCGACGGCCATCGCGTTGATCAGGCAGTTCTGCTCGTAACTCGGCTCGAAGTAGATCTCGCCGCCGATCGTGGGCACGCCGATCGAGTTGCCGTAGTGGCCGATGCCGGCGACCGCGTGCTCGAGCAGGAAGCGGCTGCGTTGCGAGGTGGCTGGCTCCCCGAAGCGGAGGCTGTCGAGCACGGCGATCGGGCGAGCGCCGACCGCGAAGATGTCCCTGAGGATCCCGCCGACACCGGTGGCGGCGCCCTGGAATGGCTCGACCGCGCTCGGGTGGTTGTGCGACTCGACCTTGAACGCGATCGCGAGGTTGTCACCGACGTCGACGGCGCCGGCGTTCTCACCGGGGCCGACGAGCACGTGCGGGCCGTCGGTCGGGAGCCGCCGCAGCAGCTTCTTGGAGTGCTTGTAGGCACAGTGCTCGGACCACATCAGCGACAGCATCGCCAGCTCGACGTCGCCCGGCTCGCGCCCGAGACCCTCGACGATCAGGTCGTATTCGTGGTCCGTGAGGCCGAGCTCACGGTATCTCGGCTGCGCATCTGTACTGCTCATCTTCTCGCTCCGAGGGCTCAAGCTACGCGTACGCGCTCGCCGACGGCGGCCCGGATCGATTCGAAGATCGCGAGTCCGTCCGTGGAGCCGGTGAGCACGTCAACAGCATGTTCGGGGTGGGGCATCAGGCCGAAGACGTTGCCGGCGTTGTTGACGACACCGGCGATGTCGTCCTGCGATCCGTTCGGGTTGTTTCCCTCCGCGTACTTGAGCACGGCCTGCACCGGCTCGTCGCTGTAGTAGCGACCGGTCGTGTGCTTGACCGGGATCGACAGCGACGGCGGGCAGTTGCGCGTGAACGGCGTGTCGTGATCGACGACCCTGAGCTCGACCTGGCGGAACACGAACTTGAGGTGGTCGTTGACGAGCAGCGCGCCGGGCAGCAACCCGGCCTCGCAGAGGATCTGGAAGCCGTTGCAGATCCCGAGCACCAGCCCGCCCTCGTGGGCGAACTCGATCACTGACTCCATCACCGGGGCGAAGCGCGCGATCGCGCCGGTGCGCAGGTAATCCCCGTAGGAGAAGCCGCCGGGAACGATCACCGCGTCGACTCCCTTGAGATCGCGGTCGCCGTGCCACAGCAGCTCGGCCTCGCCGACACGGGCGGCGGCGAGCTGAGCGTCGACGTCGTCACATGTGCCCGGGAAACGGATGACGCCGAACTTCACGCGTTCTCGATGATCTCGTAGTCCTCGATGAGCGGGTTCGCCAGCAGGCGCTCGCACATCGCGGGCAGTTGCGTCGCGTCGTCGACGTCCAGCTCGACCAGGCGTCCGACGTGGACCTTCGATACGCCGTCGAAGCCGAGTGCCGGCAGTGCGCGTTCGACGGCCTGGCCCTGAGGGTCGAGGATTCCCGACTTGGGGCGGATCAAGACACGGGCACGCACTGTCAGTTGTCCTCCTGGGGAGTCTGGGTCCGGGCCGTCCACGCGGCGAACGAGCTGTCGGTGAGGCGCTCGTAGGCCTCGATGTACTTCTCGCGCGTGCGAGTGACTATCTCATCGGGGATCTCCGGGGCGGGCGGCAGCTTGTCCCAGCCGGTCGAGCTCGCCCAGTCGCGGGCGATCTGCTTGTCGAAGCTCGGCTGGCCGTGGCCCGGCTCGTAGCCGTCGGCCGGCCAGAAGCGCGAGGAGTCCGGAGTCAGCAGCTCGTCGCCGAGCGTCAGCGTGCCATCGGCGTCGAGGCCGAACTCGAACTTGGTGTCGGCGAGGATGATCCCGCGGGTGCGCGCGTGGTTGGCCGCGTACTGGTAGAGCGCGATCGAGAGCGCGCGGAGCTTCTCGGCGATCTCGCCGTCGCCGATCAGCTCGGCGGCGTGCTCGAAGTCGATCGCCTCGTCGTGGCCGAGGTCGGCCTTGGTCGAGGGTGTGAAGATCGGCTCGGGAAGCTGGTCGGACTCTTTGAGGCCGTCCGGCAGCTCTACGCCGGAGACGGCTCCGGTCTTCTGGTAGTCCTTCCACCCCGATCCGCTGATGTAGCCGCGCACGACCGCCTCGACCGGGAGCATCTTCAGCTTCTGGACGACCATCCCGCGGCCACGCACACCGGCGGGCACCCTGTCGGTGACCGACACCAGGTGGTTCGGGACCAGGGCTCCTGTCTGCTCGAACCAGAACGTCGAGATCGCCGTGAGCACCGCTCCCTTGTCCGGGATCGGATTGGGATGCACTGCGTCGTAGGTGGAGATCCGGTTCGAGGCCACGATCAGCAGCTCATCGCCAAGGTCGTAGATCTCGCGGACCTTGCCGGATGCGATCAGGTTGAGGTCGGAAATGGCTGCCACTGCGGCGATCCTAGCGGGTGACACCGCTACGGCGCCGGGCTCTGAATGCTCTGAGAGGTGGTCTGTTGGGGCGCCCGCGCAGCGCTGTCCAGTGGGGTATCGAGGACGCCGGCGGCGGGCGGCAGAAGCGACGGTTCGGGCGTGGCCGGCGCTGGGATGTCTGAGTCGCTCTGCGGGGTGGAGCGCGGGCGCGCGAACGGCAGGTGCATGATGTGCCCGGCGACGGACTGGACCTCGGCGCGCAGGTCGAGCATCGGCCCGGCCCACACGAGCGCGTACTCGAGTCCGAAGCGCAGGCCCTCGACACGGCGGATGTCGAGCTGCTGCTCGGGGTTTGCACGTGCGGCCATGATCGAGATCAGCGCCGGCACGCCTTGCTCCTCGGCCATCGAGATGACCCCCGACGTGCTGCCGATCGCCGCTGTCGGCGGCACCCGCTCGAAGCCCATACGCTCGAGCGTGGCGGTGACGATTCGGCTCGAGTTCGACCAGGGATCGCGCTGTACGAGCTCGGTCGAGGCGAACTCCTCGGTCGGGATCTCCTCGAGCCGCACCCAGGGATGGCCCGTGGGCACGACCACGACCAGCTCGTCGCGCCATACGATCCGCTCCTCGAGGCCGTCGGCGTAGAGGGCGTAGGGATCGATGCTGGCGATCCCGAGGTCACAACGGCCATCACGGACCAGCTCGCGTACGAGCTCGGAGTTCGCCGAGATCAGCTCCGCGGTGAGACCGCGCTCGGTGCCGGCGAGCTCACTGAGCACCTGCGGCAGCCGCAGCTCGGCGATCGTCGGGCTCGAGGCGATACGCACGGGCATCGCCGGAGGCGTCTTGATCAACGCCTGGACCGAATCGGCACTGCGCAGCAGGCGCCGTGCGGCGCTGTACAGCTGGACGCCGGCCTGCGTCAGCGTGACGCCACGACTGGACCGCTCAAACAACTCGGCTCCGGCGACATGTTCCAATGCGCGCAAACGCTTGGACATCGCCGGCTGGCTCACATTCATGGCGCGAGCGGCCTCCGCGATACTGCCGAGGGTTGCCGCGGCGCAAAAAGCCCTCAGCTCGCCGACCTCAAGGTCGCGAACGGGCACATGGCCTCGACTAACGAACTCCCCCGACTGTCCGTCAGCTGCTTCCTCGCGACGCAGAGCCGACATGCAGAGAGAGTATGGGACCTACCGGACTACCCAGAAGCGCCGGACGCCTTGCAAGAAATCTTGCAAGGCTTTCTAAAGGAATTTGC
>DATASU010000098.1:0-3665 GCA_036269095.1 Solirubrobacteraceae bacterium | reverse complement strand
GTTGCCGTTGCCGATCACCACCGCTCGCCGGCAGGAGAGGTCGAAGCTCATGTCGGCGTAATCGGGGTGGCCGTTGTACCAGGCGACGAACTCGGTGGCCGACTCGCTGCCGGGAAGGTCCTCGCCTTCGATCCCGAGCCGTCTGTCCCCGGGCGTGCCGACGGCGTAGAGCACCGCGTGATAGGCGGCGGCAAGCTCCTCGTGAGTGACGTCGGTGCCGACCTCGACGTTGCCGTGGAAGGCGAAGCCCGGCATCCGGGCGGTGCGCTCGAAGACGCGCGTGACCGACTTGATCTTCGGGTGGTCGGGCGCGACCCCGAAGCGAACGAGCCCCCACGGCGTGATCAGGCGGTCGAAGACATCGACCTTCACGACGGGGTCGGAACTCGACAGCAGCTGTCCGGCGGCGTAGAAGCCGGCAGGGCCGGAGCCGATGATCGCGACACGCAGGGGATGCTCCGCAGAGCCAAGTACGGCGTCCATAGAACTGAGGGTACAGAGGCGCTAGAGGATGTTCACCGCGCGGGCGACGACCAGGCCGATCGTGACCAGCGAGACCAGCGACTGCAGGCCCATCATCATCTTCGCCTCGGGACTGAGCGGCAGTGTGTCGGTCGGGCTGAACGCCGCCGCGTTCGTCAGTGAGACGTACAGGTAATCGACGAAGCGGGGCCGCCAGCCGGGCGTCAGCCGCGCGACCTCATCGGTCATGTTCGGGAACAGGAAATCCGGTGGGCCGTCGAGCCCCGCCGCGCGCAGGCCGGGTCCGCGGCGATCGATCTCCCAGTACCAGAGCGCGAAGATCAGGACGTTCGTCAGCCAGATCAGCGTTCCGGCGATGATCAGCTGGCGCGGCTCACGTGTGCCGTGATGAAGCAGGAAGTGAGTGAGCAGCGCGAGCGAGATCGCGTTGGCGAGGGTGACGATCGCAGTGGTGGCGAGCGTGAGCTGGCGTCGCAGCGAGTGCGGCGCCTCGAGCCGCTGCGGCGACGCGACGAACAGCGCCAGCAGCATCACGGCCTCGAGCGCGGGCAGGATCCACTTCGAGCCGATCGTCAGACGATCCGGGAGCAGGATCTGCAGCGCGATCGCCGCCAGCACCGTGAGCTGTGCGGGCCAGTGCGGTTCGCCGGCCGGCGGGGGCGGATAAGGCTGGCCTTGCGGGCTGGCGATCGGGGCGGACACGCTGCGCGACAGCCTACGGCCGCTGGCGGGCGTCAACATATACTCTGCGTGACCCCGAGTAGGAGCCTGGCCTGTGCAGGAGATGGTCATCTACGGCGTGAGCTTCGACATGGTCGGCAAGCAGCCGATCGTGTTGCTCAAGGCGGTTGAGAGCAACAAGTTCCTGCCGATCTGGATCGGACATCCGGAGGCGGCGGCGATCCTGATGAAGCTTCAGGGCGCGTCGACGCCACGTCCGATGACACATGATCTGCTCTCCGATGTGCTCGGCGAGCTCGAGGTCGAGTGCACGCGGGTTTCGGTCACCGAGCTGCGCGAGAACACCTTCTACGCGTCGATCAGCCTGCGCGCCAACGGGCGCGAGCTCGAGATCGATTCGCGCCCGAGCGACGCCCTGGCGTTGGCGGTGCGCTCCGGGGCACCGATCTTCGCGGCCGATGAGGTGATCGCCGAGTCCGCGATCGAGTTCGAGCACGAGGTCGAGGACACCGAGGAGGTCGTCGAGAAGTTCAAGGACTTCCTCGACACCGTCAAACCGGACGACTTCCTCGGCGAGGAGTAGCGCTCGCGGTCAGCTTTCCCGACTTCACCTCGATCGTGAAGTCGATGTCGAGCCGGCCCGAGATCCGCATCAGCGTGTCCAGCGTCGGGCTGACGACCCCGGATTCGAGCCGCGCAACCTGCGGTTGGCTGATTCCCAGCCGCTCGGCGAGATCCTGCTGCGACAGGCTGTAAGCCCATCGATAGTTGGAGAGCGCCATTTCGACCTCTCGGGCGAGCGCGTGCCGTTCGGTCCGCTCCGCCCGGCGTTGGATCTGCGCGGCCGTCCGCGGGCTGATCTCCTCGTCGCCGTACTCACCGCCGTATCGCGGCCTGCGCTTTCTCACCAATTTGGAACGCCACTCCCGAAAGCTGTTTTGGCATTATAACGCCGACGTTATAATGCCAAAACGCGTCCTAGGTGACGCGCTCCGGCGCGGTCGCACGGCACGCTCCGGCGCGGTCGTACGGCACGCTTCGGCGCGGTCGTACGGCACGCTTCGGCGCGACCGCTAGGCAGCGGCCGCGACGATCCGCGCGATCAGATCGTCGAAGCCGATGCCGGCGGCGTCGGCGGCCTGGGGCAGCAGCGAGGTCTCGGTCAGTCCGGGGATCGGGTTGACCTCGAGCACGAACGGCTCGGAGGTCTCGGCATCGAGCATCAGGTCGACGCGCGCGAAGACCGAGCAGCCGAGCAGCCTGAACGCCCGCAGCGCGAACTCCTGGACCCGTGCGGCAACATCGTCCTCGAGCTCGGCGGGGCAGATGAAACGGGTGCGACCGATCTCGTAGCGCGACTCGAAGTCGTAGAACGCGTCGGCCTCGGGCACGGCCTCGACGATCGGCAACGCGCGCGGCTCGCCGGCCTGCTCCAACACCGAGACGGCGAGTTCGCGACCGGCGACGTAGCGCTCGAGCAGCACCTTCTTGTCATAGGAGAAGGCCGCGATCAGCGCGGTCGGCACGTCACCCTCGGAGCGCGCGAACTTGATTCCCAGCGCCGAGCCCTGCGATGCCGGCTTGACGACGATCGGGAACTTCAGGCGCGAGCTGATCGCCGGCAGCGCCTGGGCCGCCCCGAGCGAGCGGAAGGCGGTCTCGCTGAAGGCGAAGAAATCGGGCGTCGGGATCCCGGCGTCGCGCATCGCGTGCTTGGCGAGCACCTTGTCGGACGCGCGGATGCACGCGGACACGCGCGAGCCCGTGTAGGGGATGTCGAGTACCTCGAGCAGCTCCTGGACGGTGCCGTCCTCGCCGTCGCGTCCGTGCAGCACGACGAACGCCAGATCGGGCCGGTCGGCACTCAGGCGGTCGACCAGATCGTGGCCGACATCGATCTCGATCACTTCGTGGCCGAGCCGGCGCAGCGACTCCTCGACCCGCGCCCCCGAGTTCAGTGAGACCTGCCGCTCAAGTGAGCGGCCGCCCTTCAGGACCGCGACGCGGCTCATCCCGCGCGCTTGTGGGTGAGGTGACGCAGATTGTCGAGCCGGGGCTCGGCGGCGGGTGCGGCCTGGCTCGGTGGTGGTCCAGCGGGACCACCACCGGTGAGCGTGCCGTACAGCGCGACCTGCTCGCGGATGACCTCGCCGAGCCGGCGGATGCCCTCGCGGATCTCGTCCTCGTCGACACCGGAGAAGTTGAGCCGCATCGACGAGCCGCCGCGGCCGTCGACGAACGCGGCACGACCCGGCACGAACGCCACACGCTCCTCGATCGCGCGCGCCAGCAGGTCGGTGGTGTCGATGTAGTCGGGCAGCGTCGCCCACAGGAACAGGCCACCCTCCGGATGCGTCCAAGTCGCCTCGCGCGGGAAGTGCTCGGCCATCGCGTCGAGCATCACGTCGCGGCGCCGGCGGTACAGCTCCGAGAGCGAGCGCACGTAGTTCATCCACGGGCCCGACTGGAAGTACTCGGCGATGAAGTACTGCGATACCGAT
>DATASU010000097.1:0-8705 GCA_036269095.1 Solirubrobacteraceae bacterium | reverse complement strand
CGGCCGCTCGGCTCACCACGACTACCCGCAGCCGGGGCCGGCGATGCAGCGGCCGGGACCGCCGCCGATCCGGCGACCTCGGCAAATTCGGGCTTCCAGTCGTCGGATGGCGCAGGCAGCCGTGACAGACGTTCGCGCAGGATCGCGCGCAACGCACGGCTGCCGTCGCGGCAGGCGTTGAGGTTGCTGAGCCCGTGGATGCGGTCGCGCTCGTAGCTCGGAACCTCGACGACGTCGAGCCCCGCCTTGGCCGCGCGCACGTTGATCACGGTCTCGACCTCGAACCCGTCACAGGTGACCTGCAGCTGCGGCAGGCAACGTCGCCAGAACGCGCTGAAGCCGTAGCAGAGATCGGTGTAGCGGGTACCGAACAGCAGATTGACGCTCGCGCCGAGGGCGCGGTTGCCCGCGCTCCTGATGCGCGTGATGTCGGCACTGCCGCCGCCACGCATGTAACGCGAGCCCTTGACGAAGTCCGCCCCGTCGATCAATGGCGCGATGAACGCCGGGATCTCCTCCGGATCGGTCGAACCGTCGGCGTCGACGGTCACGATGATGTCGCCACGGGCGGCCGCGAACCCGCACGCGAGCGCGTTGCCCTTGCCCTCCTTGTCCTGGAGGACGACACGCGCGTCGGGTCGCAGTTCACGCGCGACGCGCACGGTCTCATCGGTCGAGTGACCGTCGACGACGATCAGCTCGTTCACGCCGCTGGGCAGCTTGTTGAGAACGTGCGGAAGGTTCTCCGCCTCGTTGAGCGTTGGGATCACGACCGTGACGGTCGGGCGCGTGCGGTAGTCACGCGACTCGCGCCTGTGCCCGCTGCGCGTCCTTGCTGCACGGTCGCCGTTTGTCGGTTGCCGCGTTCCAGCACGGGCGTGCGCCCGCGTCTCACCCCTGATGTCCATGGCTATCTCGAGCTTTCTAAAGTTCGGGTTCTATGAACGCCCAGCCCGACCTGCTGGGCCCTGAATGCGCAGTGCGAGACGCAACGCCGCGGCCACCACCGGATCGGTGAACCTCGGCAGCTGCGCTACACGCCGTATTGCGGTGCTGCGAGCTGCGCTGGTCGTGAGCTACCCCGACGCGGCGAGTCACTCACAGAACGGCGGATACCGTCACCTATTTCAGACGTCAAGAGTCACTGACAAGTCAGCGGCTTCGCGCGTCAGACCGCGGAGACGGCCGCGCGGACGGCACGCGCGAACTCGTCGATGTCGTCCTCGGTCGTGTCCCAGGAGCACATCCAGCGCACCTCGCCGGTGGCGTTGTCCCACTCGTAGAAGTCGAACTCCTGCTGGAGCCGCAGGCGCACGTCGGGGGCGATCACGGCGAACACGGCGTTCGCGACCGGGCGCCGGGACATTCCGACCCCGTCGATCCCCGCGACCGCGTCGTAGAGCCGCTGGGCCATCGCGTTGGCGTGGCCGGCATTCTGCAACCACAGCTGATCTTGCAGCAGCGCATCGAACTGAGCCGCGATGAAACGCATCTTCGACGCGAGCTGCAGCGTCTGCTTGCGCAGGTGCAGCATCCCCGGCACGAGCTCGGGGTCGAAAACCACGACCGCCTCACCGAGCATCAGCCCGTTCTTGGTCCCGCCGAACGACAGCAGATCGATCCCGCAACTCGCGACGAGCTCCGGCAGCGAGACCCCGAGCGCGGCGGCGGCGTTGGCAAAGCGCGCCCCATCGACGTGCACGCGTAACCCCGCACCGTGGGCGAGCTCACCGAGCGCACGCAGCTCGTCGAGCGAGTACAGCGTGCCGAGCTCGGTCGCCTGCGTCAGTGACAGCAGCCCCGGCTTGACGGCGTGCTCGTCGTTGGGACGCTCGACCAGGCGTCGCACGCCGTCGAGCGTCACGCGCCCGTCGACGGTCTCGGCAACCAGCAGCTTGACACCGGCAACGGCCTCCGGCGCACCGACCTCGTCGGTCTCCAGGTGCGCGTTGGCGGAGACGATCACGGCCTCCCACGGCCGCAGTGCCGCACGCAACGACAGCACGTTCGCACCCGAGCCGTTGAACACGAAGAAGATGCTCGCGTCGGGTGCTCCAAGTGCCTCCGCCAGGCGCCGCTGCACCGACGCCGTGTAGGGGTCGTGCCCGTAGCCGAAGGCGTGACCGGTGTTCGCCGCCGCGATCGACTCGAGCACGCGCGGGTGCACCGCGGCCGCGTTGTCAGACGCGAATCCGCGCTTGGCGCCCGTCACCGTCACGCCGGCGTCAGAGCGCCCTGCAGGGCGGTGTAGAAGATCGACAGCGGGAACTCGTCGGGCAGCACCTCGTCGCAGTACGGCCGTGGGTCGGGCACATCCGCAAACTCACGGACCCCCGAGACCCAATGCGAGCCGGTCGCCGGTGCCACGAAGCGTGCCACCAGATCGTGCGCGGCGGCCCAGTGCTGGAGCTTGGTGCGGTCGATCCCGGCCTTGTACAGCGCGTAGACCTCGTCGCGCAGACCGAGGACGCCCTCCGCGACCCGCCCCCATTCGAACGTCAGGCGATTGTCGGTCCAATGCAGGTAGCCGCCGGCGTGCAGATACGCGAACAGCAGCTGACCGCCGAGCCCGTCGTAGTTGCGGACCCGCGGCCCGGTGATCGGGAAGCGCAGCAGCCGGTCGAACAGGATCGCGTACTGGACGTTGCGGGCAAACGCCAGACCCTCCCGCTCCAGATCCACCGCCTCGCCGAAGGCGGTCAGGTCGCAGCGCAGCTCCTCGAGCGAGTACATCCAGTAGGGCGCGCGCTGGCGCACCATGAACGGGTCAAACGGGAGGTCGCCATGGCTGTGGGCGCGATCGTGGATCAGGTCCCAGAGGATGTAGGCCTGCTTCGAGGTCTCGGGATCGGACAGCAGCCGCGCGGCGTCGGGCGGCAGGTTGATCTGCAGCAGATCCGCGGCGGCGGTCGCGACGCGGCGCAGCCGCGCCGACTCGCGATCACAGAAGATCGCGCCGAAGTTGTTGGGCTGGCGCTCGGTCACCGCCACCTGCTCGGGGAACAGCACCGCGCACTCACTGTCGTAGCCGCGGGTCGCGGCGACCAGCTCGACCGGAACGAACTTCGGGTTGTCGTAGCGTGTGGCCTCGAGCTCGGCGATCCAATCGGGCCACGGCACCCGCACCAGCACCGCTTCGAAGCAGGTGTCGGGCGAGCCGTTCTGCTTGTACATCGGGAAGAAGGCGAGCTGCAGACGGCCGTCCTCGCGCCCCTGCTCGGGACGGAACGCGGCCAGCGACGCGGTGAAATCGGGCTTGCCGTAGCCTCCGCCGGCCCACGCGCGCAGATCCTCGATCGCCGCGCCCAAGTTCGGGAAGTCCGAGCCGAGGGCGGCCAGCGCCGACTCGACCGGCTCGACCCGCGCCGCCGCGTCGTCGCGGTCGGCGTCGTCACGCAGCGATCCGTCGGCGGCCTGCAGCTCGGCGAGCGAATCGGTCGCCACGATCAACGCGGCCACACCGGCCTCGAGCCGGTCGCCCGGGTCCGGAGCGGCTGCGCCGGCGACGGACCGGCCAGGCGAGCCAGCGAGCCGCCTGGCCGCCCAGAGCGAAATGTTCAGCCACAGCGCGCCATGATCGAGCGAGCCGATGCAGTCGTCGCCGAACAGGTCGGAGTCGCCGAGCACGACCACGCGGCCGTCGCCGTGCTCGGAGGCGACGATCAGCGGCTCGCCGGGGACCGACGCGGAGCGGTGCGTGCGCGCCAGCACGCGGGCGCCGTTGCGGCTCTCGATCGTCGTCGTGCGGTAGAAGCAGGCCGCGCTCACGCCGGCGAGCAGGTCACCGCCGCTGCCGCGGCCGCCGTCGCCGAGCTCGCCGTGGATCCAGCTGGGCGCGCCGTCGCAGTGCTCGTAGTCCTGGACGGTGTCGTTGCGCAGCCGCAGGTTGAAGCGGCCGAGCAGCTCGTTGACGTTGTTGCCGTACTTGTCCTGCTCGGTCTCGCCGAGCACGATCAGGCCGCCGCCGCCGCGCACGAACGCCTCGATCGCGTCCTGCTCGAAGTCGGTCAGCTCGGGCGAGCCGATCCCGGTCGTCTTCTCCCAGCGGGGATCGGAGGGGTGCGCGATCACCAGCAGGTCGCAGCCGTCGAGCACACCGCCGTCGAGCGGTTCGGTGTTGGCGGCGACGCTGAACGCGTGGCCGCCGAGCAGCTCCGCGGCGCGCGCGTAGGACGCATCGGCGGGATGCACCGGCTGCATCTGACCCGCCAGCTCCGGACGGATCGTCCAGGCCTCGCTGTGGGCCTCGTCGAAGATCACCCTGATGCCTCGCACAGTGGCGAGATTAGTCGATGCCAGATGGCCGGATTGGACAACCGCTCAAGCCGCCGCACGACGCGCCGATTACGTGAGGACCACGGGGATCGTCCGACATGGAGTCGGACGCCCGCTCCATGGAGGACCCGGATGACCGCCGACAACGAGCTAGACAGGCTGCGTGCCGACGTAGAGCGCCTCCAGCAGGAGCTGCGCACGGTTCGTGGCACGCTCGATGACTCGCAGCGCCTGGCCCACGTCGGCAGCTGGGAGTGGGATCTCCGCAGCGGCAGCGTCTTCTGGTCCGATGAGATGTACCGGCTGCACGGCCATCGGCCGGGGGCGATCGCCGTCGACTGCGCCACCGCGATGGCTCACACCCACCCCGACGATCGTGAACGCCGCACCCGCTGGATCGCGAGCCTGCACGAGCAGCCCGGCCGCGAGGTCGAGGAGTCGTTGCGGCTGCTGCTGCCCGACGGCAGCGAGCGCCCGATCGTCGCGCGCGCGATGCTCGAGCTCGACGAGGCCGGCGAGCCGCTGCGCTACATCGGCACCAACCAGGATCAGTCGGTCGAGGCGCGTTCACACCAGACCGAGCGGCTGCTGTCGCAGATCGTGATGTCGACCAGCGAGGCGATCTACACGGTCGGGCTCGACATGCGCGTGCTGAGCTGGAACCCGGGCGCCGAGCGGCTCTACGGCTACAGCGCCGCGGAGATGATCGGTCGCCCGCTCGAGACGCTCTACCCCGAGAACCGCGAGAACCGCGCCTGGCAGGAGAGCGTCGACCGGCGCGAGCGCCTGATCGCCGGGGAGATCGACTTCGAGGAATATGAGAGCGTGCGCCGCCGCAAGGACGGCACCCTGGTCCAGGTCGCGGCAACGACGAGCACGCTTCGCGACCACTCCGGCCGGGTGATCGGGCTGGTCGGCTCGTTGCGCGATATCACCGAGCGCCGCCGTACCGAGGCGCAGCTCGCCTACCTCTCCAACCACGATCCGCTGACCGGGCTGTTCAACCGCAGCCGCTTCGAGGAGGAGCTCTCGGGGATCGCCGCGCGCGCACGTCAGCGCAATGTCGAGGCTTCGCTGCTGATGCTCGACCTCGACAACTTCAAGTACGTCAACGAGACCTACGGCCACAAGTCGGGCGATGAGCTCGTGTGTTCGATCGCGTCGACGCTGCGCAACCAGCTGGGACCGATCGACGTGCTCGCGCGCTTCGGCGGCGATGAGTTCGGGGTGCTGTTGATCGACACCGACGGCGAGCGCTCACGCGAGCTGGCCGAGCGGCTGTTGGCGGCGGTGCGCGACCATCAGATGACGATCAACGGGATCGAGATCCGGATCACGGCGAGCATCGGCGTGGTCGTGTTCGACGGCATCCACGCGAGCGCCGAGGACGTGCTCGCGGACGTCGACCGCGCGATGTACCAGAGCAAGGAGAAGGGCCGCAACCGCGTGACCGTGCTGCAGCCCTCGGATCGCGGTTGGGTCCGCGATCAGCTCAACCGCTCGACCGAACACGTGATCCGAGAGGCGCTCGCCAACGACCACTTCGAGCTGTTCATGCAGCCGATCGTCAACCTGACCAGCGGCCAGATGACGCATTGCGAGGCGCTGCTGCGGCTGCGTGACGGCGACAAGATCATCGCCCCCGGCCGCTTCCTGCCGGCGGCCGAGCGGCTCGGGCTGATCCATCTGATCGACCGCTGGGTGATCAACCGCGCGTTCGCGCTGGCGGCCGAGCACAGCGACCTCACGATCGAGCTCAACCTCTCCGGCGCGACGATCGATGACCCGAGCCTGGTCGGCTACGTCGCCGACCGGCTCGCGGACAACGGCACCGACCCCAACCGCATCGTCTTCGAGCTGACCGAGACGGCCGCGATCGGCAACATCAGCAAGGCTCGCGAGATGGCGCGCAACCTCGCCGACCTCGGCTGCAAGTTCGCGATCGACGACTTCGGCGCCGGCTTCAGCACCTTCTACTACCTCAAGCACTTCCCCGCCCACTACGTCAAGATCGACGGCGAGTTCCTCTCCGAGAAGCGCAACCGCACCGACGATCTGGTGATCGAGTCGATCGTCAAGATCGCGCGCGACCTCGGCAAGCAGACGGTCGCCGAATACGTCTCCGACGAGGCACGGATGGAGCGCGTGCGCAGCCTCGGCGTCGATTACGGCCAGGGCTACCACTTCGCGGCACCGTTCCCGGCGGCACAGCTGCACGGCTATCCGCGGCAGCTTGCCGACTTCGAGAACGGGCTCACGGCTAACGCGCTTTTGCCGCTGCGCTCGCGCGAGGCCGCCTAGTCCCGCTGCGCGATCGGCCTGGCCGACGGGTTATCGTCTGCCCAGGAGACTGGAGCGGCACTCCGTTCAGGGAGGAAAGCTGATGGCCGAAGACGAGCTCGAGCATCTGCGGCGGGCGCTCGAAACGACGCAAAAGCTTGCGCACGTCGGGACCTGGGAGTACGAGCTCGGTACGGCCGCGATCTTCTGGTCCGATGAGATGTTCCGGCTCTACGGATACGAGCCGGGCGAGCTGACACCGGTGCGCGAAACGGCGCTCGACCGCACGCATCCCGACGACCGCGAGCGGATCACGCGCTGGTATGAGGAGATGGCTGCGCATCCGGGCGAGAACCGCGAGACAGACATGCGCGTGCTGCTTCCCGACGGCACGATCCGGCCGATCCGGCAGCGCGGCATGCTGCTGCTCGACGATTCAGGCGAGCCACAACGGATCGTCGGCACCGTCCAGGACTGGACCGCGGAGACGCGCTCGCGCCAGACCGAGAAGCTGCTCGCACAGATCGTGATGTCCGCCAACGACGCGATCTACACGATCGACCGCGAGCTGCGCGTGCTCTCCTGGAACCCCGGCGCCGAGCGCCTCTACGGCTACAGCGCCGAGGAGATGCTCGGGCAAACGGTCGACCTGCTCTACCCCGAGGGTCACGGCGACCGTCCCCGGCTCGAGGGCCAGGAGCGGCTCGAGCGCCTGACCACGGGTGAGTACGACTCCCACGAATACGAGACGGTGCGCCGCCGCAAGGATGGAACCTGCATCCAGGTGGCCGCCACCACCAGCACCGTTCGCGACCACCAGGGCGAGCTGATCGGCTTCGTCGGGTGGGTGCGCGACATCACCGAGCGACGGCGCAACGAGGCGCAGCTCGCGTACCTCGCCAACCACGACCTGCTCACCGGCCTGTTCAACCGCAGCCGCTTCGAGGAGGAGCTGGCCGCCGTCGCCGCGCGCGCCCGCCAGCAGAACCACCAGGTCGCGATCCTGATGCTCGACCTCGACAACTTCAAATACGTCAACGAGACCTACGGCCACAAGGGCGGCGATGAGCTCGCGATCTCAATCGCGAAGGTGCTCAAGGATCGGCTGCGGCCGATCGACGTGCTGGCCCGCTTCGGTGGCGACGAGTACGGCGTACTGGTCGCGGACACGACCCCGGAGGCGGCGGGCGAGCTCGCTGAGACGCTGCTGACCGCGGTGCGCGAGCACAGCATCGAGATCAACGGCCGCGCGCTGCATGTCACCGCGAGCGTCGGGGTCGTGGTCTTCGACGGCATCGAGGCCGAGATCGCGGAGCTGCTGGCCGACGGTGAGCGCGCCATGTACCAGAGTAAGGAGAGCGGCCGCAACCGCGCCACCGTGCTGCAGCCGGCCGATCGCGGCTGGGTTCGCGATCAGCTCAACCACTCCGCCGAGCACGTGATCCGTGACGCGCTCGTGCACGACCACTTCGAGCTCTACGTGCAGCCGATCGTCGACCTGAACTCGGGCGCGATGACGCACTGTGAGGCGCTGCTGCGGCTGCGTGACGGTGACAGCGTGATCGCCCCCGGGCGCTTCCTGCCGGCGGCCGAGCGACTCGGGTTGATCAACCTGATCGACCGCTGGGTGATCGACCGGGTCTTCGAGCTCACGGCGCGGCACCGCGACCTCACGATCGATCTGAATCTCTCGGGCGCGACGATCGACGACGTCAGCCTCGTCAAGTACGTCGCCGAGCGGCTCGCGCACCACGGCACCGACCCGCACCGGATCGTGTTCGAGCTGACCGAGACGGCGGCGGTCGGCAACATCGGCCGCGCGCGCGAGATGGCGCGCAGCCTCACCGAGCTGGGCTGCAAGTTCGCGATCGATGACTTCGGCGCCGGCTTCAGCACCTTCTACTACCTCAAGTACTTCCCGGCGCAATACATCAAGATCGACGGCGAGTTCCTGGCCGAGGCGCACAACCGCACCGACGATCTGGTGATCGAGTCGATCGTCAAGATCGCGCGCGACCTCGGCAAGCAGACGATCGCCGAGTACGTCTCCGACGAGGGTCGCATGGAGCGCGTCCGCAGCCTCGGCGTCGACTACGGGCAGGGCTACCACTTCGCCGAACCGTTCCCGGCCACGCAGCTCGCCGACTATC
>DATASU010000096.1:0-11259 GCA_036269095.1 Solirubrobacteraceae bacterium | reverse complement strand
GCGCGCCTCAGTGGCCGCATCACGCTCGACGGCGTCGATCTGACCGAACTCGAGCCGACGGCCCTGCGCCGGCGTGTGACGATGGTCTTCCAGCAGCCCAACCCGTTCCCGATGAGCATCTTCGACAACGTCGCCTACGTGTTGCGCGAGCAGGCCAAGCGCAAGCCCCGCAGGCAGTCGTTGCTGCCGCAGGTCGAGGAGGCGCTCGCGCGCGCCGGTCTGCTCAAGGAGGTCAAAGACAACCTTTCGCACCCGGCGCTGCGGCTCTCCGGCGGACAGCAGCAGCGGCTCTGCATCGCACGCGCGCTCGCCGCCAACCCGGAGGTGCTGCTGCTCGACGAGCCGTGCTCAGCGCTCGATCCGCAGTCGACCAAGGTGATCGAGGACCTGATCGTGAAGCTGCGCGAGGAGGTGGCGGTCGTGATCGTCACCCACAACCTTCAGCAGGCGCATCGCATCGCCGATCACGTGGCCTTCATGTACCTGGGTGAGCTCGTCGAGTACGCGCCGACCAAGGCGATATTCGAGCGGCCCGTGAAGCCGCGCACCCAGGAGTACGTGAGTGGCGCGTTCGGCTAGTGCCCGGCGCGTGGCTCTGGCGGTGTTCGGCGCGGTCGCCCTGGCCGGGTGCACGACCACACAGCACGCGGCCCAGCGCGAGCGGCTCGACGCGGCGCGTCAGCGCGCCGCGCTCGAGCCGACGCGGGTTGTGGCGGCGAACACGGTGGTGACCGCGACCGCGATCTCCGAGGTGCGCGCCGCGCACAGAACGGCATTTGTCGTGACGATCCACAACGCCGGGAAGACCGCCGTGACCGATCTGCCGATCTCGGTCGGCTACACCACACCCGGCGGCGTGAGTGTCTACCTCAACGCGGCGGCGAGTCTCACCTACTTCGAGGCGCATCTACCCGCGATCAGGGCCGGCGGCGAGCTCACCTGGGTCTATACGGTCAACCGCAGGCTGCCGAAGGCTGCTCGCGCCTTCGCACGGGTTGGGCGCAAGCCTGCCGCGCCCGCGCTGCTGACAGAGACGAACGTCAGCATCAAGGTTCGCTACCACTACAGCTCGAGCACTGGATCACTGAGCGTGCAGCTCGACAACCCGACGAGCGTCCCCCAGTATCAGCTGCAGCTCTACGCCTATGCCAGGCGCGGCGCACAATATGTCGGCGCCGCGAACCGCACGATCATGACCCTCGGCGCGGGCTCCAAGCGCAGCATCAACCTCGGTCTGGTCGGTGCGTCGAGTGACGAGCTGCACGTCCAAGTCGTTCCCACGATCCTGCAATGAATACTGAGAGCATGAGCACGCAAGCGACAGGCGATACAACAGGCGACACCGCGGCCGCTGCGACGGCGGTTGAGCGCTGCGGTCAGTGCGGTGCTCCGGCAGCTCCCGAGCAGCGTTACTGCCTGAACTGCGGGTTCCATCGCCGCAACGCGCCCGACCCCGTGGCCCGCTACCTCAGTGACGCCAGCGTCGCGCTTGCCCGGGTGTCCGCCGCCGACGCGCTGGCTGCACAACGCCGCCGCCCGCTGAGATTCGGACCGCGGATCACCGCCGCGCTGGTCGCGCTCGCGCTGCTGGCCGGGCTGCTGATCGGCAACGCCACCGGCGGGGGTTCGACCGCGACGCGGCAGACGAGCACGACCGCGCGCTCGCAGGCGACGACGACGGCTGACACGCAGACCTCAGCGGTCAAGACAGCAACGGGATCGAACTACGTCAATCAGGAGAGCAACCTCCCGGACTCGGTGACTCCGTGACCATCGAACACACCGACAACCACGAACTGGTCGCCGAACGCGAGCGCCTGACCGAGCGCTTCGTACTGATGCAGTCCGAGCTCGGCGGCCTTTTCTACGAGATGGCGATCCGCGACCACCTGCAGCTCGACCTGCTGGTCGAGCGCGCGGCGGCGATGCAGAAGCTCGATGCCGAGCTCGCGCGCCTCGAGCAGCAGCTCGCCGGCAACAGCTGAGCCGCCGAGCGGTTTGACCACCTCTCGTGTTATTCGGCGTGAGGCAACAGATCAGTGGCGGGCCACATGGCGTGCGCGCAGCAATAACTCCATAAAGTGAGTGGAGATTGTAGAATTGGTGGAACTACTGGCATTTCGAGCGCGGGCAATACCCGCGAACAAGGGGATTCTGTTTTGAGAGACATCGTGCGTAGGGTCGCCGTTGGGCGCCGAATCACAGGGCTGGCGCTGACCGCGCTCGCAACGACCGCGACAGTGGCCGCGCTTGCGCCTTCGGCGATGGCTGCGGGCTCGGTGACGATCAAAACCAGCTTCGAGAACAGTCCGATCAGCCTCAACACCTCCGATGCCGTCGGCTACGCGCTGGCCAACAGCACCGGTTCCAGTCAGACCGTCACGTTCACCGACACCCTGCCCGGTGGGGTCACGCTCGACAACCCGGTGGGGACCACGAGCACCAACGGCACCGGCTCATGCACGCTGGTGTCGTCAAACGCCGCTCCCGGCGCCGCCTCGGTCACGCTGACGGTGACCGTCCCCAGCGAAAGCGCCAGCGGCACGGTCTGCACGGTCTCCTTCAGCGTCGTGGCCGCCAACGCGACCGGCGATGCGACGATCGCCGACAGCTACAGCGGCGTCTCGACGGCGTCGGCGGTCGTGCCGAAGACCACCGTTGGCTCGCTGATCGTGCTGTCGAACCCGTCGCTGACGTTCACCGCGCCCGCCAGCGGTCAGAGCTTCTACCTCGGCCAGGTCAGCGACGCGAACTTCGGCTGCGCCGCGACCGACGCCAAGGACTCGATCGACAGCTTCTTCGGAACCGACGACGAGGGCAACCAGATCCAGACCGGCGCACCGATCGACACCGTCGATCCGGGCGCGCACACGCTCGAGGTCGACTGCTACAGCGCGGCGGGCGGCGGTGATGTCACACAGACGGTCAGCTACAGCGTTGGCTCCTACAAGCTGTCCGCGATCAAGGAAGCCAAGAAGACGGACTTCACCTCGTTCAAGACGCTGGTGCCTGCGGGCAAGCTCGTCGCCGAGGTGATCTACGGCAAGAAGGTGATCGGCACCAAGACGGTGTCGGCGACGTCCCGCGGAACCAGGAGCGTCACGATCAAGCCGACCAACGCGGGCAAGAAGCTGCTCGCAGCGGTCAAGGGCAACAGCGTCGCGGTCAAGCTCCAGGTGTCATTCCGCCCGCAGGCGATCGGCACCGGGGACGCGGAGATCACGCCCGCCGGCGCGACCGTCGTGACAAAGAACATCAAGCTGCCGATCGCCCACGCGGCCAAGAAGAGCAAGAAGAAGTAAATCGCGGTGCCGCACTGCCGCTGACGGGCCCGCGGGCCCACGCGCCCACCCGCCTGCGTAACCGGCGGGTGGGCTGAGTGAAGGATTGCGTAAGCCCCTCACGCCGGCGGTACCCTTAGTTTTTGCAACTACGCTCGCGACCCGCGAAGCGCTAATCCCAGGAACGGAGCGGTTCGGGATTGCTGCAGGAGCTTCCGACAAGTCAGGAAAAGAAACGCCGCATCCGGCTGCGCTACATCGTGCCGGTGATCGTTCTGCTGCCATTTCTGGCGATCGCCGCGGGGCTCGTGGTGGTCGCAACCTCGCATCCGACGATCCGCCTGACCAAGAACACGCTGGCCGTGATCAAGCTGCCGACCGGCGGCGGTCGTGTCGTTCGCGTCGTCGCCATCGGAGGGCGTGAGCAGCAGGTCGTTCCGGTCAAGCTCGAGGGCCGGCAGGTCGTGCCCGTCGATCGGCTGCCCGCAGGCGAGCATCTGACGATTCAGGCGACGATCAGGCGCCCGGGCTGGGTCTCGTGGCTGACCGGCAAGGACGAGCAGATCCAGGTCAGTGAGACCACTCCGGTCGCGAGGCTCACATCGGCGTTCGTGACGCACAAGGTCGGCGCGCCCGTCAAGCTCGCATTCAGCGCCGCGGTGGCCGAGTTCGGCTCGGCGCGGCTCGGCAGCAAGGTTGCCACCAAGCCGCTGTCGGTGCCTGCCACCAGCTACGAGTTGGACGAGTCATCGAGTGCCGGCACCGCGGACATCGCCGTCGCGGCGCGCAGCTGGGAGATCCCGACCACGACCGCGATCACCTGGTTCCCCGCCGGCACCAAGGCCACGGCGGTGGCGACGCCGGCCCCGGGCGCCAAGATCACGCCCGACACCAAGATCACGCTGACCTTCTCGAGGCCCGTCGCCAAGGTCCTCGGCAAGCACCTGCCGCCGGTCTCGCCGCGCACGGCCGGTACCTGGCACGAGCTCAACTCGCACACGATCCGGTTCGTGCCCGAGGGCTACGGCTACGGTCTCGGCGCCAACGTGCGGATATCGCTGCCGGAGAGCGTCAGGCTCCAGGGCGGTCAGGTCAAGGGCTCGGATCCGATCGGACAGTGGACCGTCCCCGACGGCTCGACGCTCGCGCTCCAGCAGCTGCTCGCCCAGCTCGGCTATCTGCCGCTGACGTTCACGCCGTCGAGCGGAACGGCATCGAGCGACATCGCTCCGACGGCCGCGGCGGAGGAGACGGCGATCGTCGACCCGCCCCAGGGGACGTTCAGCTGGACCTATCCCCACACTCCCGCCCAGCTCAAGGGGCTGTGGTCGCCGACCGGCTACACCGAGCTGACCAAGGGTGCGGTGATGGCGTTCGAGCAGGCACAGGGCCTGCCGACCGACGGCGTCGCCGGAGTCGATGTCTGGAAGGCGCTGATCGATGCCGCCGTCAAGGGCCAGAAGAACACCTTCGGCTACACCTTCGTGATGGTCCACGAGGCCTCGTCGGATGAGACCGTCACGATCTGGCACAACGGCAAGGTCGTCGTGCACGGGCCCGCCAACACCGGTATCTCGGCGGCTCCGACCGCAACCGGGACCTACGCCGTGTACGAGCGCGAGGTCGTCGGCACGATGAGCGGCAAGAACCCCGATGGTTCGACCTACCACGATCCCGGCATTCCCGACATCAGCTATTTCAACGGCGGCGACGCCCTGCACGGCTTCAACCGAGCCTCCTACGGCTTCCCGCAGAGCCTCGGCTGCGTCGAGATGCCCTATTCAGAGGCGGCGGCCGTGTATCCGTGGACGCCGATCGGCACGATCGTCAACATCGTTGACTGACTTGCGGCCGCGTTGGCAGCGCCGTGTGGAAGGGCACACGGCGGCGGCGGCGAACTTATCTGCCGTGCCCAGTGCGTCAAGCTCCAGAGACGAATGCTCTCCTGCCTGGACGCGGGCGCTCGACGAGCTCGCGGCCGATCTCCGGCGCCGCGCCGTATCGGCTAACACGGTCACCGCCTACATGAACGATTCGCGCCAGCTCGCAAGCTGGGGGAGTGCCAACGGGCTCGAGCCCTCGGCGGTCAACCTCAAGGCGCTGCGCCGCTACGTCGCGGCGCTGTCGGCGCGCGGGCAGGCGCCGAGCACGGTCGCCCGCAAGCTGGCGGCCGTCCGAGCCCTGTTTCGGGTGCAGACGCAGCTCGGGCACATGGAGCAGAACCCGGCCGACCTCGTTGCCGCGCCGAAGCGGCCCAAGACGCTTCCGCGCGTGCTCAAGGCCGAGGAGGTGGGGATGCTGCTCGACCGGATTCCCGCCACCACGCCACTGCAGCAGCGCGACCGCGCGCTGCTCGAGCTCGCGTACTCCTCCGGCCTGCGGGCCGAGGAGCTCGTCAGCCTCGAGGTCGGTGCGATCGACTTCGATGCCGAGACCGTGCGCGTCGAGGGCAAGGGCGGCAAGACCCGCCTGGTCCCGGTGGGCGAGCACGCGCTGGCGGCGATTGCACGCTATCTGGAGCGTTCACGGCCGGCGCTGCGCACCGAGCGTGGCGACGGGCCGGCGGCGCAGCGCGAACCGATGTTCCTGTCGAAAACCGGCCGGCGGCTGAGCACCTCCGACGTTCGCCGCCGGCTGCGGACCTGGACGCGGATGACCAAGGGCGGTGCTCCGGCGCTCGCTCAGGCGCATCCGCACACGCTCAGGCACTCGTTCGCGACGCATTTGCTCGAGGGCGGCGCCGACCTGCGCTCTATTCAGGAGCTACTCGGGCATGCCACTATCTCCACCACGCAGGTTTACACTCGCGTAGAGTCCGTGCGCCTCAGAGCAGCCTATGCTCGCGCGCATCCCCGGGCTTAATCGAATGCCCCGTAGGTTTGAATGGATACAAACGTAAAAGCGATCGAGCTCAAGGACCTCTGGAAGCGGTACAAGACCTCGGGTGACGAGCGCGCGCGCGAGCGGTTGGTCGTCGCCTATTCGCCGCTGGTCAAGTACGTGGCCGGTCGGATGGGCACGAACCTGCCGGGGCACGTCGACGAGGCCGACCTGATCTCGTACGGGCTCACCGGTCTGATCTCGGCGATCGAGCGCTTCGACCTCAGCCGCGAGATCAAGTTCGAGACCTACGCGATCACCCGCATCCGCGGCGCGATCATCGACGAGCTGCGGACACTCGACTGGGTCCCACGGTCGGTTCGCGCCCGCGCTCGCGAGATCGAGCGCGCCAACCAGCGGCTGGAGGCCAAGCTGCAGCGTGCTCCGAGTGATGAGGAGATGGCGACCGAGCTGGGCATCACCGTCGCCGAGTTCAACGAGGCACTCGTGCAGATCTCGACATCGACGCTGGTGGCGCTCGACGAGCTCTGGAACACGAGCGACTCGAGCGGCGATCAGGTGTCGCTGCTCGACACGATCCCCGATCGTGGCGCCCCCGACCCACAGCAGCTGGTCGATCAGGGCGAGTTGCGCGACCGCATCGCCGACGCGATCGCCGCGCTGCCCGAGCGCGAGAAGCTAGTGATCGCCCTCTACTACTACGAGAACCTGACGCTGCGCGAGGTCGGGGAGGTGCTCGGCGTGACCGAGTCCCGCGTCTCGCAGCTGCACACCAAGGCCGTCCTGCGGCTGCGCTCGAAGCTCGGCGGCGAGCTCGACTGACCGGCGGCAGTGCGCCGCCCAACCCGGCCGCCGCTAAGCGAAGCGAGCGGCCGGACCCATCTGCCTTGAAGGAAGCGGCAAGCCGGGTTAGTGTCAACTGACACAACCGAAGGGAGGCAGCATGCACAAGGCCGCTGATCGCATTCGCAATGTGGCGCTGGTCGGCCATCGCGGAAGCGGTAAGACCTCGCTGCATGAGGCCCTGCTGTTTCAGGCAGGCGCCGTCAAGCGCCTCGGCACAGTCGCCGACGGCACCACCACCTCCGACTCCGAACCGGACGAGAAGGCGCGCCAGATGTCCCTGCAGGCCGCGCTCAGTTCGTTCGAGTGGCAGGAGCGGAGGGTCAACCTGCTCGACACGCCGGGAGATCCGAGCTTCGTGGCGGACGCGCTGTCGGCCTTGCGCGTGTGCGAGTCCGCGATCTTCGTGGTCAACGCGGTGATGGGTGTCGAGGTGCAGACGACGCGGCTCTGGAAGCGGGCGGCCGAGCTCGACCTCGCGCGGTTGGTGTTCGTCAACATGCTGGACCGCGAGCGCGCCGATTTCTTCCGCACGCTCGACGGGCTCAAGAGCGCCTTCGGACCGCACGTTGTCGCGACCGAGATCCCGATCGGCTCAGAGCACGAGGTCTCGGGTGTGATCGACCTGATCGACATGCGCGCCTACCGGTACGACGGCAGCGGCCGCGAGAACTGCGCCGAGATCCCGATCCCCGAGGATCAGATCGCACAGGCACAGGAGTACCGCGAGAAGCTGATGGATGAGGTCGCCGAGAACTCGGACGCGCTGATGGAGCGCTACCTCGAGGGCGGCGAGATCTCGCACGAGGAGATCGTCACGGCGCTCAAGGACGGCACCAACCACGGTTCGCTGTTCCCGGTGACCTGCGGGATCGCGACCGCGAACCTCGCGACCAACCGGCTGCTCGACGCGATCGTCGAGGACCTGCCCTCGCCGGTCAAGCACGGCGCCGTCGACGCCGACGGCCACCTGCTCGAGCCCGACGAGACCAAGGAGCTGTTCGCCTACGTGTTCAAGACGCGGGCCGACCCGTTCGCGGGACGCATCAACCTGTTCCGCGTCTACCAGGGGACGCTCAAGCACGACTCGCAACTGCTCAACACGCGCGTCCACTGCAAGGAGCGGATCGGGCAGCTGCTGAGCTTCGACGGCGGTCAGACACCGCATGTCGAGGAGTTCGGCGCCGGTGACATCGGCGCGGTGGCGAAGCTCAAGGAGACGCGTGCGGGCGATTGGCTGGCCGCGCGCGATGAACCGATCACGCTGCCGACGATCAAGCTCCCGGCCGCGGTGATGGCGTTTGCGGTCGAGCCCCGCGCGAAGGGCGACGAGGAGAAGATGTTCGCCGCGCTACGGCGCCTGCAGGAGGAGGACACGACGATCGACCTGCACCGTGACGCGCAGACGGGCGAGCAGATCGTCGCCGGGCTGTCGCAGATGCACGTCGAGGTGATCGTCGATCGCCTGCGCGAGCGCTTCGGGGTCGAGGTCAACCTGCAGCCACCGCGCGTGCCCTACCAGGAGACGATCCGCTCGGGCGCCAAGGCGCACGGGCGTCACAAGAAGCAGACCGGAGGTCGGGGCCAGTTCGGTGACTGCCACATCGAGATCGAACCGCTCAATGATCCTGCGAACCCGAGCGGGTTCGAGTTCGTCGATGCGATCAAGGGCGGCGTGATTCCGAACGGCTTCATCCCGGCGGTCGAGAAGGGCGTCGTCGAGGCGATGCAGTCGGGCGTTGTTGCGGGCTATCCGGTCAAGGGCGTCAGGGTGAGGGTCTTCGACGGCTCATACCACTCGGTCGACTCGTCGGAGATGGCCTTCAAGCTGGCCGCCGGTCACGCGATGCGCGAGGCGATGGAGCAGGCCAGCCCGGTGTTGCTCGAACCGATCATGATGGTCACCGTGAGCGTGCCCGACGATTCCGTCGGTGACGTGATCGGCGACCTCAACTCGCGCCGCGGTCATCCGCACGGGATGGAGCCGGCGGGCGGTGGTATGACCGACGTCAAGGCCGAGGTGCCGATGGCCGAGATGCTCGTGTACGCGCCCGACCTGCGCGCCATCACCGGCGGCCAGGGCGAATACACGATGGAGTTCCTGCGCTACGACGAGGTGCCCGCGCACCTCGCCGGCAAGGTCATCGCCAAGGCGGGCCGGGAGGCCGTCAAGGTCTGAGCGGGAGCGGACCGGGGTGGGGCCGGGGCGGCTGTGCGCCGCTCCGGCAAAAGCCCTGCTGCGGTCACAACTCTGCAACACGGCCGGGTCCGTCCGCTACGCTCGTTGAGCGCCGCACCGGACGCGGCCCGTACCGTAGGACCGTCCCCGTATGAGCCAGCCGCTGAGCATCAGGACCAGCCACAACCATGACGTGTGCGACGTCTGCACGCGCACGCTTCTGCGTGGCGAGAACACCGAGGTCTTCGTCAACGGGGGGCGCCGGTACAACGTCTGTGAGCTGTGCAAGCCGCACGCGCTGCACGAGGGCTGGATGCGCGAGGGCGCGATTCCGGAGTATCAGGGCGGCGGAGATCGCATCCAGCGCCGGCGCTCGCTGTTCGGGCGCAAGCGCCGCAGCGAACGCGAGATCGAGCTGCAGGACCCGGCAGAGCCGCGGACGCTCGACGACGAGCTCTCGTTCGGCGGCGGCTGGGGGATGGCGGCACACGCCGCCGCGCCCGCGCCCGAGCCGATGCCCGCGGCACCCGCGGCCGCGCAGGGGCGCGGCTCGCGCGTCCGCGAGCCGCGGCACGTGCACGCGATCCCGACCAGTGGCGACCACAAGATCGCCGTCGCGGTCGACGTCTTCAACGCCAGCACCCACCGGCGCACCGTTGCCGGTGTCGCGCGCTCGCTGGGCGCGCCGGCCGTCAACATCACCCCTGACCAGACGCATCCGAGCATCGTCTGGATCGTCGTGTCGTGGGAGCTCTGCTGGTACCGCTATGAGATCGATCTCTCCGACTCGCAGGGCCATGCACGGCTCGACGGCCAGGGCTACGAGCTTGGTGAGCTCGCCGAGCACGAGCTGATCAGTAACGCCAGCTCCGATGACAGCGGCGCGCTGATCCTGCTCTGACACGGCTTGCTGTGCCGAAGCTCGTGCTCCACGTCGACGGTGGCGCCCGCGGGAACCCGGGGCCGGCGGCGATCGGGATTGTCGTCTCCGATGCTGCCGGTGAGGTCGTGGCGACCTTCAACGACACGATCGGCGACGCCACCAACAACGTCGCCGAGTACCGGGCGCTGCTGCGCGGCCTCGAGCTAGCGGCCGAGTACGGCGCGACCGAGATCGAGGTGATCAACGACTCCGAGCTCGTCGCCAGGCAGGTCACGGGCGTCTACAAGGTCAAGCACCAGGCGATGCAGGAATTGCATCGCCAGGCTATGGCTCTGCTGCGCGGTTTTGACCGCTGGAGCATCGAGTCGGTGCCCCGCGCGCAGAATGCCGAGGCTGACGCGCTCGTCAACGCGGCGCTGGATCGGTAGGCTGCTGCTCGTGACCGATGTGCTTGAAGAGCTCCGTCTGCGCCTCCACGAGGCCGCCTCCGAGCTTCGCTCGGGAAGTCTCGGGCCGAGTGAGACACTCGCGCTGATCGAGGAATGTGCGCGACTCGCCGGCGAGGCGTCCTCGCAGGTCGACAGCCGCGTGCGCGCGGCGCTCGAGCCGCTGCCCGATCTGCCGGGACAGCTCCCGCTGGCCGCGACTCAAGCGTGACGCCGCAGGCGGCGGACAGCGCTGCAAACGAAGTGGACCAGATGAGCCAACCGATGCCCGAGGCCGTGCCCGCGTTCCCCGATCACCTGCGCGTGCAGGTTGATGCCTACCTCGAGCGGCTGCGTTTCTCGGCCGATCCCGGCATCGCCGGACTCGAGGAGGCGATGCGTTACTCGTTGCTCGCGGGCGGCAAGCGCATCCGCCCGGTACTGGCGCTCGCCACCGCCTCCGCGATCGGGATGGCTCCCGAGCAGCTGCTGCCGCTGGCCGCGGCACTCGAGCTGATCCACACGTACTCGCTGATCCACGACGACCTGCCTGCGATGGACGACGATGAGCTCCGGCGCGGCCAACCGACGTGTCATGTCAAGTTCGGCGAGGACGTCGCGATCCTCGCCGGCGACGGGCTCTACGCCGAGGCGTTCCACCACCTGCTGTCGGTTGGCGCCTCCGCCCCCGAGCGGCTGCTGGCGGCCGCCGTGGAGCTGTCGCACTCCACCGGCGTGAACGGCATGGTGGGCGGCCAGTACGTGGACGTGATCGGGGGGGAGGAGGACGCCGATGGCCTGCGCGGC
>DATASU010000095.1:0-4796 GCA_036269095.1 Solirubrobacteraceae bacterium | reverse complement strand
GCGGGCTCTCGATCAACGCGCACCCGCAGACCGGCGGGCCGACGATCTTCATCTACGACGGCCACCCGGGCGGGATCGGGATCACGCGCCGTGGCTACGACGCCTTCGACCGGCTGGTGCTCGACGCCCAGCGGCTGATCGATGAGTGCCCGTGCCAGGACGGCTGCCCCTCGTGCGTGCAGTCACCGAAGTGCGGCAACCTCAACGACCCGCTGTCCAAGCGCGGCGCGCTCGAGCTGCTGGCACGGATGCAGTCCTAGACGCGGGAAGGGTTTTGGGTCCTGGGGACCCAAAACCCTTCCCGCGTCTCGTGCACCTGGCTGGCAGGTCGGTAGATTCGTCCGCCGTGATCCGACTCGGCATCAACCTGCCCACGTTCGACCCGCTGCGCGTCGGCGGGCGGCCGAAGTTCGTCGAGGCGGCACGGCTTGCCGAGGACTCGGGATTTGACGCGGTCTGGGTCGGCGACCACCTGCACGTGCCCTCGCCCGTGTATGACTCGACCGTGGCGCTGTCCGCGGTCGCGGCCACGACCTCGCGCGTGAAGCTCGGCTTCGGCGTGATGCTGCTCGGGCTGCGCCACCCCGCCTGGGTCGCCAAGCAGCTGACGACGATCGACGCGCTGGCCCCCGGGCGGCTGCTGCTCGGCGTCGGCGTCGGTGGTGAGTTCCCGGCGGAGTTCGAGGCGCTCGGGCTCAACGTCCGCCAGCGTGGCCGGCTGCTCGACCAGGCGCTGGCCGAGCTGCCCGACTGGCTCGAGGGCCGCTCGACACCGCCGCTGTCACCGACGATCAGCGCGCGGCCGCCGATCTGGGTCGGCGGCCGCAGCGAGGCCGCGCTGCAGCGCGCCGCGCGCGTCGGCGACGGCTGGCTCTGCACCTGGATGAGCACAGAGCGGCTGCGCGAAGCCGCGGCGGCACTCGCCGGAGAGTCGCAGGCGCTCGGGCGGCCGACTCCCGCACTGGGGCTGGCGATGAGCGTCCACGTCGACGCGAACGAAGGTCGTGCGCGGGAAGCTGCCGAGGACTACACGCAGGCGATGTACGGGATGCCGTTCGAGAAGGTCGCGCGCTACACCCCGGTCGGCAGCGCCGAGCGCGTCGCCGAACGGATCACTGCCTATGCCGAGGCCGGCGTCGAGGAGTTCGTGCTGACCCCCCTGACCGGGGAGCCAACCGCGCAAATTCCGCGCCTGGCCGAGGTCCGCGAGCTAATCTCGCGGCAATGAGTGTGCGGGGAAGCGTCGGTTCGTGCGCCTTCTAGTTGCCGGGGCGCAGGCCCCGCTCGAGGGCGAGATCATCATCCCGCCGTCCAAGTACCACGCCCACCGGGCGCTGATGCTGGCGGCACTGGCGCCGGGCACGAGCACGATCGCCGACCGCACCGACGCGCGCCATGTGAGCTTCACGGTGCAGGCGCTGCGCGGCCTCGGTGTCGACATCGGCGCGAGCGGCCGCCACTGGAAGGTCAACGGCGCCGGCGGCTTCGCGCCGCGCGACGACGAGGTCTCGGTCGGCAGCTCCGGCACGACGCTCTACTTCCTGCTCGGGCTCGCCGCGCTCGGTGACCGCCCGGTCACGATCGTCGGACAGCGCTACTTCCGCCGGCGTCCGATCGGCCCGCTGCTGCGCGCGCTGCAGCGGCTCGGCGTCGAGCTCGAGTACGAGGGCCAGACGCTACCGGTCAAGGTGCTCCCGGGCCGACCGCGCGGTGGCCACGTGCGCATCGACGGCACGCTCTCGCAGTGGATCTCGGGCCTGCTGATGATCGCGCCGTTCGCAACCGAGGAGGAGACGCGGATCGAGGTCGTCGGCGAGCTCAACGAGCGCCCCTACCTCGAGTTGACGATCGAGATGATGCGTGACTTCGGGCTCGAGGTGAGCGTCGGCGAGGACTGGCGGCACTTCACCGTCGCCCCCAACCAGACGCCGAAGCCGCGCGAGAACTATCTGCTGCCGCCCGACATCGGCTCGGCCGCGTTCGGCCTCGCCGCCTGCGCGCTGCACCCGTCGAAGGTCGTGTTCCGCTCACACGTGCCGATCCACGGCCACCCCGAGGCATCGGTGCTGAAGGAGTTACAGGGCGTCGGCGTGCCGATGAAGTTCGCCGACGATGGGCTCTCGATCTCAATCGATCACGACGGCACGCCGCCGGTCGCCGGCCACCTCGACTGCCGCGACATCCCCGACATGGTGCCGATCCTGTCGACGCTCGCGAGCCGCGCCCGCGGCCACACAGTGCTCTCGCACGTCTCCCACGTGCGGCTCAAGGAGTCGGACCGCGTGACCTCGATGATGCAGCTGCGCAAGATGGGCGCGCGCGTCGAGTTCGACGGCAACGACATGGAGTTCGACGGCGTCGACCGCCTCCACGGCGCCGAGCTCTCCTCCTACAACGACCACCGCGTGCTGATGGCGCTGGCGGTCGCCGGGTCGACCGCGAGCGGCGTGACTGAGCTCTCCTACCCGCACGCCTACCGGATCTCCTATCCCGAGTTCGCCGAGCACATGAACACGCTCGGGATCCCGATCGCCGTCACGGACGGGGTACCGAGCTCCCCGGGAGAGCTGGCATAGCCGCGACCCTGATCACCGAGCTCGTGGGTCGGCACGCCCGCGAGCGGCCCGACGATCGTGCGGTTGTGGAGGTCGGCGAGGGCGGAACGCTGAAGCAGTGGAGCTTCGGCGAGCTCGAGCACGCGGCCGAGCGCTGGGCGGCACGGCTGCTCGAGCTCGGCGTGCGGCCCGGTGAGCCGGTCGCCTATCAGCTGCCGAACCTGCTCGATTTCGTCGCGATCTCACTCGGCGCGCTGCGGATCGGCGCGATCTGCGAGCCGCTGATGCCGATCTTCCGCGAGCGCGAGCTCGAGTTCATGCTGCGCGCCGGTGATACGCGCGTGCTGATCGTGCCGCGCGAGTTCCGCCGCCACGACCACGCGGCGATGGCGCAGGGCCTCAGACCGGCGGTTCCGTCGCTCGAACACATCGTCACGATCCCCGACAATGCACGCGAATCAGGTGTGTCATATCGGGAGGTGGACGGCCCGACGGCCGAGATGAGCGCGCAGCTGCTGTTCACGTCGGGCTCGACGGGCGAGCCCAAGGGCGTGCTGCAGACCCACCGCTCGCTCAACCAGGCCGCGCAGATGCACATCCGCCACTTCGGCCTGACGTCGGAGGATGTGATCTACATCCCCTCGCCGATCGCGCACCAGACCGGTTTCCTCTATGGCATGTGGATCGCGCTGGCGCTCGGTGCGCCGCAGGTCGTGCAGACCAGCTGGGACGCCGAGGCGGGCTTTGACGCGATGCGGTCGACGGGCGTGACCTTCGTGCAGGCGGCGACGCCGTTCCTCGCCGACCTGGTGCGGGTCGCGAGCGAGCGCGGCGCGACGCTCGACGCGCTCAAGCGCTTCGTCGCGACCGGGACGGCGATCCCGCGCGAGCTCGCAAGGACCGCACGCACGGCGCTCGGGGCCGACGTCGGCGGCGCGTTCGGCACGACCGAAAGCTGCCTCGGTACCGCGTTCGTCCCCGGCGAGGCCCCCGACCGCGCCTGGAGCACCGACGGCCGCGCGCTCGACGGGATCGCGCTGCGGGTCGTCGACGACGCCGGCACCGAGTTGCCGGCCGGCGAGGAGGGGAACTTTGAGGTGCTGACGCCGACGATGTTCGAGGGCTACCTCAACCGCCCCGAGCTGACCGCCGCGGCCGTCACCGCCGACGGCTATTACCGCACCGGCGACCTCGCGCGGATCGACGCCGACGGCTACCTCAAGATCACCGGCCGCGTCAAGGACGTGATCAACCGCGGCGGCGAGAAGGTCCCGGTCGTCGAGGTCGAGCAGTTGCTCTACACGCATCCGGCGGTGCGCGAGGTGGCGATCGTGGCGATGCCCGATGAGCGCCTCGGCGAGCGTGCCTGCGCGTTCGTCGTGCTGGCACCCGCTGGCGAGTTCGACTTCGAGAAGATGCAGCAATACCTCGACGCGCAGCGGGTCTCGAAGCCCTATTGGCCCGAGCGGCTCGAGATCGTCGACGCGCTCCCCTACACGCCGTCCGGCAAGATCCAGAAATTCGTTTTGCGCGACCAGATCGCTCAAGAGTTGAGAAAGGCACCACTCCGATGACCACAGCGCCCCTGATCGACGCCGAGCCCACCCCGGTCGACGAGGCCGAGTTCGCGGCGCTGAAGGCCGAAATCCGCGCCTACGTCGACAACGAGGGCGAGCGCTGGACCGAGCTGATCGAGGCCGAGCGCCAGGTCCCGAGCGCGCTCTGGGACGAGCTGCGCGAGCGCGGCTATCTCAAGCTCGCGGCGCCGCAGTCGCTCGGTGGACGCGGCCTGCCGTTCGCGCGCTACCTCGAGCTGATCGAGCTGTTCTCGCGCCCGCACGCCTCGCTGCGGATGGTCGTGCACGTGATGAACGGGCTCTGGCGCGCGATGCTGCCCTACGCCAACGAGGAGCAGATCGAGCGCTTCGTCCGCGCCCAGGTCGCAACCGAGATCAAGGTCGCGTTCACGCTGACCGAGCCCAACGCCGGCACCGGCGCCGACATCAAGTGCTCGGTTACGCGTGAGGGCGAGAGCTATTACCTCAGCGGCCAGAAGCACCTGATCACGTTCGGCTGCATCTCGGACTACCTGCTGCTGTTCGCGCGGCTCGAGGGCTCGAGCGGCTACGACGGCACGGTCGCGCTGATGGTCCCCGCCCACGGCGAGGGGATCGAGAACAAGCTGATGCCCGAGTCGATGGGCGTGCTCGGCACCGACCACGCGCACCTGATCTTCGACCG
>DATASU010000094.1:0-4237 GCA_036269095.1 Solirubrobacteraceae bacterium | reverse complement strand
TGCTGGCCGATTCACGCGTTGAGGCCCAGCCCGCGTCGCCCGACGACAACCATCGGCAACAGCCGCCGGCCTGGCTCGCTCCCGTGATCGAAGACGCGACCACCACGCTGCTCGACACCGGTGCGGCCACGCTTCGCACCTGGCGCGGAACCGTGAGCGCACAGCTCGAACTGCCGCGCGGCCGGACCGACGGAAATCTGCACATGCAGCGCAGACCGGCCAATGGATTTGCCGGCAGCGGCTGGCAGCGGATCGCAGAACGTGATCCCGATCGCCTCCGAAACAACGTGACGATCGCCCTCACGCAGGCGGTCATCGAACTCCTATGACAGCAGCAGAGAGACGGCCGGCGCAACCGCGAGCGACCGGCTCCCCGGCCGTGCCGGTGCGCGTCTGACTGATGCCGGCACCGGGACTCGAACCCGGGCGCTTCGGATTAAAAGTCCGCTGCTCTACCAACTGAGCTACACCGGCGTGGGCTTGATGATGGCAGCAGTCAGCCGCGGTATGCGACAAGCTCGATCTCGACCAGCATCCGCGGGTCGATCAGACCGCTGACCTCGACCATCGTCGCGACCGGCCGCACCTCGCCGAAGATCTCGCCGTGTGCGCGACCGACCTCCTCGGAGCGGGAGATGTCGGTGACATACATGCGCGTCTGCACGACGTCGGCCGCGGTCAACCCGACACGGTCGAGCTCGTGCAGCTGCTTGCGCAGGATCTCAACGGTCTGCTCGTAGGGCGTGAACCCGAGCACGCAGCCGCTCGGATCGACCGAGGTGGTGCCGCCGAGCAACACCCAGGGCCCGGCGACGACCACACGGCTGAAGCCGATCGGCCCCTCGTAGGGTGAGGGGGGATCGCCCGCGAGGCGCTGAATCGGGGCCGGCTCGGCGGACAGGAGAATCAGCTCCTCGAACGGCCTGCCAAACCGGCTAGTGGCGGAAGTGGCGGCGGCCGGTGAAGACCATCGCGGCACCGGCGCGGTCGACCGCCTCGACGACCAGCGGGTCGCGGATCGATCCGCCCGGCTGGATGATCGCGGTGATGCCCTGCTCGAGCGCGATCTCGGGGCCGTCGGGGAACGGGAAGTAGGCATCCGAGGCGAGCACCGACCCGCGGACCGGGCCCTGAGCCTTGTCGATCGCGAGCCGCACCGAGTCGACACGACTCATCTGTCCGGCGCCGAGACCGATCGTCGCGCCGTTGTTGGAGACCACGATCGCGTTGGACTTGACGTGCTTGCAGACGCGCCACGCGAACAGCAACTCGGACCACTCCTCCTCGCTCGGACGGCGCTCGGAGACGACCTCCATCTCCTCGCGGTCCTCGTTGGAGGAGTCGCGGTCCTGCACGAGCAGCCCGCCGAGAACCTGGCGCACGGCGGGCTCGTAGAGCCCATCGAGGCGCCGCTCGCGGTCGTCGAGGATCCGCATGTTGGGCTTGTCGGCGAAGATCTCAAGCGCCTCGTCATCGAAGCCGCGGGCCAGCACGATCTCCGCGAACTGCTCATGGATCGCCTGCGCCGCGGCCTTGTCGACGCGCCGGTTGAGCACGATCACGCCGCCGAAGGCCGACGTCGGATCGCAGGCGAAGGCGCGCTCGTAAGCCTCGAGCGTGGTGGTGCCGACCGCCACCCCACAGGGGTTGTTGTGCTTGACGATCACGCACGCCGGCACGACGAACTCGAGCAGCAGCTGGCGCGCGGAGTCGAGGTCGAGCAGGTTGTTGAACGAAAGGTCCTTGCCGGCCAGCTGAGCGATCTGCGAGAGCACGTGCGTGCGCGCGCCGATCTGGGTGTAGAACGCGGCACGCTGATGCGGGTTCTCGCCGTAGGGCAGTTCGAGCTCGCGCTCGAAGGCGCGCACCATCAGCGGCGGGAAGTCCTCGTGCTTCTCCTGGAACCAGCGCGTGATCGCGGTGTCGTAGCGCGCCGTGTAGGCGAACGCCTCCGCCGCAAGCGACTCACGCGTCTGCAGCGACAGCCGCCGCTCGGACGCGCGCAGCTCCTCCAACACAGCGTCGTAGCTCGCGGGTGAGACCACCGGCACCGCGAACTTGAAGTTCTTGGCGGCGGCACGGATCATCGTCGGCCCGCCGATGTCGATGTTCTCGATCACCTCGTCGTCGAGCACGCCGCGCGTCGCGGCGGTTCGCTCGAACGGGTAGAGGTTCACGCAGACGAGGTCAACCGGCTCGACGTCGTGGGCGGCCGCCGCCTCGACGTGGGCGGGGTCATCACGCACCGCCAGCAGGCTCGCGTAGAGCTTCGGGTGCAGCGTCTTGACGCGCCCGTCCATGATCTCCGGGAAGCCCGTGAGGTCGGTGATCGTGCGGACCTGGAGGCCCGCCTCGGACAGCTCGCGGGCGGTACCACCAGTGGAGATGATCTCGATCCCGAGCTCGGCCAGACCGCGAGCGAACTCGACGATCCCGGCCTTGTCGGAGACGGACAGCAGCGCCCGGGCGACCTGCACCTCGCCGGGCGCCGAGGATTGCAGCGAATGCTCAGCGTTTGTACCGGTCGTCATAAGTCGCGACTCTACCGCGAAGAAGTGCGCTACGGGCGCTCTGGCAACACCGCGAGGGGGCCGACCAGAACGCGACGCGGATGCGTCGAGGCGATCCGCACGGCCCCGCGTGCGAACAGGCGCACGACCTCGGGCAGCATCTGATGCTCGAGCGCGTGGATGTGTGGCAGGACATCATCGAGCTCACGCGCATCGGGCAGGCCGACGCTGCGCTGCATGATCACCGGGCCGGTGTCAAGCCCGGCGTCGGCGAAGTGCACGGTCACGCCGAACAGCTTGACGCCGTAGGCGATCGCCTGGCTGACCGCGTCGATCCCCGGGAAGGCCGGCAGCAGCGAGGGGTGAACGTTGATGACCGCATCCGGGAAGCGGTCCAGGAACGGCTCGGACACGAGCTGCATGTAGCCGGCCATCACGACCAGCTGGGTGCCACGCTCGCGCAGCCAGTCGGACAGCGCGCGGTCACGGGCGACGCGATCACCGCCGAACTCACGGCGCGGGAACACGGCCGTCGGCACCCCGGCGGTGGCGGCCCGCTCGAGCGCGTAGGCGTCAGGGTTGTCGGAGGCCACGGCGACGATCGTGATCCCCTCGCGGCCGTGGACCTGGTCGAGCAGCGCCTGCAGGTTCGTGCCGTTGCCCGAGGCCAGCACGGCGACCTTCAACGATTTCTCTGAGCTCATCCCGGTGCGCTAGACGTTACGGGCCGCGGCGGCCGCACTCAACCGACCGGGCCCGACGGGACCAGTGGCAGCGGGGCACGCTCGAACGCAAACTTGCCGCCGGACTCCTCGGTCCCCTCGAGCGGATACTCGCCGCTGAAGCACGCATCGCAGTGCGTCGAGCGCTGGCCCTGCACGGCCGCGTAGACGCCGGCGAGCGTCAGGTAGTGCAGCGAGTCGGCACCGAGCACGCGGCAGATCTCGTCGTCGCTGCGGTTGTGCGCGACCATCTCCTCGCGCGCGGACATGTCGATCCCGTAGTGGCACGGATGCTTGATCGGCGGTGAGGAGATGCGCAGATGGATCTCCGCGGCGCCGGCCTCACGCAGCATCTGCACGATCTGCGGCATCGTGTTGCCGCGCACGATCGAGTCGTCGACGACGATCAGGCGCTTGCCCCGGACGACCTCGGGCAGCGGGTTGAACTTGAGCCGCAGGCCGTTCTTGCGCAGCTGCTGGCCCGGCTGGATGAACGTGCGCGCGACATAGCGGTTCTTGATGAAGCCGTCATCCTGAGGGAGCCCGGCGGCGCGTGCGAGCCCGCGCGCGGCGGCGTTGCCGGAGTCCGGGATCGCGATCACGAGATCGGCATCGACCGGCGCCTCCTGCCAGAGGATCTCACCCATCTTCGCGCGCGAGACCTGCAGCCGGCGACCGCTCATCAGCGAGTCGGGCCGCGCGAAGTAGATGTACTCGAACAGGCAGAAGGCGTGACGTTCGCCACCCGCGACGACCTCGGAGCGGATCCCGTTCGCGTCGATCGTGATGACCTCGCCGGGTTCGACCTCGCGCACGTAGCGCGCGCCGATCAGATCGAACGCGCACGACTCACTGGCAACACAATGCACCTGCAGCCCGCTCTCGGGATCCGTGATCACGCCCAGCGCGAGTGGCCGCAGCCCGTGCGGATCGCGGAACGCGACGACGCGGTCATCGGTCATCACGACCGTTGAGAACGCGCCCTTGAGCTGCGGCAGCACATCG
>DATASU010000093.1:0-8611 GCA_036269095.1 Solirubrobacteraceae bacterium | reverse complement strand
CAGAACTCGACGACCTACGGCACCGGCAAGGGCGAGACGACCTTCGACTACGCCACCCAGGCGCAGCGGCAGACGGGCTCGTCGTTCAAGCCGTTCGTGCTGATGACCTTGATCAAGGACGACGACGGCGACCCCAACGGGACCTACTACGTCTCGAAGTTCCTGCCCGAGGGCTGGCTGCCCGGTTACCCGACCTACTCGGTGCGCACCGCCGAGTACAGCTACGAGGGCACGATCAACGTCACCCGCGCGACGGCGATGTCCGACAACACCGTCTACGCACAGCTCGGCGTCGACGTCGGCATGCAGAACGTCGACCAGACCGCCCGCGCGATGGGGATCACCGCGAAGCGGACCGGTAATCCCGCCGAGGCGATCGGCGGACTCAAGTACGGCGTCGACACGCTGCAGATGTCGGACGCATACGCGACGCTCGCCAACGGCGGCGACCAGGTCGCGCCGACGATCATCTCGAAGATCGTCGGTCCTGGCGGCCGCACGATCTACACGGCGAAACCGCACAAGAAGCAGGTCTTCACGCAGGGCCAGGCCTACGCCGGCACGCAGACGCTCGAGACGGTGCTGCAGTACGGCACCGGCACCGGCGCCTCCTACGGCTGCCCCGCGGCCGGCAAGACCGGCACGACCAGCAACTACACCGATGCCTGGTTCGTCGGCTACACACCCGAGCTGTCGACCGCGGTGTGGGTCGGCTACCCCAACGCCGAGACCTACATGACCGACGTCAACGGCCTCGGCCCGGGCTACGGCGGCACGCTGGCGGCGCCGATCTGGAAGCAGTTCATGGAGGACGCGTCGGGGGTCGTGAACCCGGCCACCGGCGAGCGCAACGAGTCGGGCTACTGCGGCGACTTCACCCCGCCGTCCGAGTACTGGCACGGAGTCGAGTACTTCGGCAAGCACGCGGTCTCCGCATACGTGCCGACCACGACGACCGCGACCGACACGACCACCACCGGCGGCACGACCGACACGACCGGCGGCACCGGCCTCACACCCGGCGATGGTTCCTCGACGACGCCCGACACCAACCTGCCCGCGAACCCGTCGGACAACTCCGGCGGGAGCCCGCCAGCCGCCGGCGGCTTCAACTGACCTAGAATCCCCCAGCGATGCCAAAGGAAGAAAAGGTCGAGTTCGAGGGAGAGGTCGTCGAGGCCCTGCCCAATGCGATGTTCCGTGTGAAGCTCGACAACATGGACCGTGTGGTCCTTGGTCACGTGGCCGGCAAGATGCGCCGCTTTCGTATCCGGATCCTTCCGGGCGATCGCGTGCGGGTGGAGCTGTCTCCGTACGACCTCGATCGCGCACGGATCGTTTACCGCCACCGCTAGCCCCGGCTCGTAGGAGCCGGATCCATACGGAGCTGATTTGACCGAGCTCGAGCTGATCGCCGAGCTGCGATCGCTGCTCGCAACGAACGACCCCCGCCTGGTGCGCGGATTGGGCGACGATGCCGCGGTCGTGCGTGCGCGTGGCTACGCCGTGACGTCGGTCGACACGATGGTCGAGGGTGTGCATTTCCGCAGCACGCAGCTGCGCGCGGCCGAGATCGGGCATCGGGCGCTCGCGGGTGCGCTGTCCGACCTCGCGGCGATGGGCGTCGGCGGCGATCCCGCGGATCGTGACGGGACCGGCGTGCAGGCGTACCTGGCGCTGGGACTGCCGGCCGGCTACGGGCTCGAGCCGGCACGCGCCCTGATCGCCGGTGCCGAGGCGCTGGCCGGCGGCCTGGGCGTGACGATCGCGGGCGGCGACGTGACCGCCGCCTCCGAGTTGATCGTCTCATTCACCGTCGTCGGCTGGGCCGACGACCCGGGCCTGTTGGTCGGGCGCGACGGCGCCCGCCCCGGTGATCTCGTCGGCGTCACCGGCTCGCTCGGTGGCTCCGCGGCCGGGCTGGCGCTGATCGAAGGTCGCGGCGGCCGGCTCGACCCGGCGCTGGCCGACGCGCTGCGGGCGCGCTACGCGACGCCGATGCCGCGCCTGGCGGCGGGGCGGGCGCTGGCGGCGGCGGGCGTCAGCGCGATGCTCGACATCTCCGACGGACTCGCGACCGACGCCGAGCACCTGGCCCGCGCGAGCGGCGTGGCGATCGATCTACGGCTCTCGGCGCTACCGCTGGCCGCGGGCGTCGACGAGGTCGCCGCGGCGCTCGGCCAGGACCCGGCGCTGCTCGCCGCGCGGGGCGGCGAGGACTACGAGCTCTGCTTCTGCGCCGCGCCGGCCGGGCGGCAGGCGATCGAGCTGGCGCTCGCCGCGGCGAGCCCGCAGACCCCGATCACCTGGATCGGTGAGGTCGGCGGCGGCGTGGGTGCGCGGTTCCGCGACCTGCCGGACTCCGACACCGGCCTGGCCGGCTACGAGCACAGCTTCTGATTTGTGGCCGGCTGTCCGCGGGGCGGGGGCGCCGGCGCCGCGATCTGAGTCGCGGCGCCAGGCCAGACTCAACCCACTGCTGGGTGTGAATCGGCCGAGTGGCGTTCGCTGCTTGCGAGGAGCAGTAGCCAGAGGGGATTGCGCACAATTGCGTCGGCGACCTTCTTGGTGTCGACGTTGTACTGCCCCTGTTCAAGGCGTTCCTTAAGTGTCATCACTTTGGACTCCGCATCCGTGGTCATCCTGAGCTCCTGATCGGCAGAAAACACGCGAATCCTTTACCCAGATACGCCTGGATCAACCAACGGTCCAGGTACCGGTAGATCGGGGAACGACGCGTGCATTCGGATGCACGCGCACAAGTCGCGCAAACACGGCGATTCGCTGGCTTGCGCTGTACAGAGGATTGCAGGCGGACAGCACCAGACGCTCATATCCGACGTTGCGGGTGATCCACCATGCGTTCGGTGAAACGATCCGCTGACCCTGGACCACGTAGGTGAAGGTGCCGTATGGCATCCGCAACACGATCCGGTCGCCGCGCCGGAGCTCATTGAGGTTTCTGAACGGCGCGAGGTAGGTCGTGCGGTGGCCGGCGATCGCGATCGTGCGGCCCTGCCCCGGGAGTCCGGTGCTCGCGTAGTGGCCCGGCCCGCGCGCGAGGTCGCCGGTTCGCGTTCCCTGGATCACGTCGTAGACGACCCCGAGCTTGGCGATCTGCAGGCGCCCCACGGCGGCACCGTTGGGGACGCTGCGCTGCTCCTGCCGCGCGAGGTAGGCGACCCGCTGCTCGGCGCTCGCCAGCCGGCTCAGCGCGGCCCGCTGCGCGGCGCTCAACGGCATCGTGCGGTAGCTGAGGAAGCGCGTGTCGGTGTCGGCGCGCTGGATCAGCCCGACCAGCGCCGTGACCGGCTCCTGCCACACCAGTGTCGCCACCACGTCGCCCAGCAGCAGCAGGCCGGCGACGATCAGCAACGTCGAGAGCGTGCGCGACAAGCGCCGGCGTGAGCGCTTGTGAGAGCCCCCGGTCCAGCGGGACCGGGGGCCACGGGAAAGCGCCGATGCGTTGCCGCTGGTCATCGCCTCAGCGCGGATTTGGTTCCACCGAGCGAGCCCGGTCCGGCGTAGCTGGCGGGACCGCGCACGGTCACCAGCTGGTCGGCCACGGCGGCCGCCGCGCGCACGGCGCGCAGGCCGATGATCACCGCGCTCGCCACGCAGCCGAGCGCGAGCGCCCAGCACAGCGCGATCACGATTGACATCGCTCCGCCGGGCAGCAGCGCCAGGCTCCAGGCCAGCGCCAGCGGCGAGAGCCCATAGGCGTTGGCGTAGTAGAACAGCACGAGCGCAAGCGGCACGACCCCGATCAGCAGCAGCAGCGCCATCGACCAGCGATGGGCGCGCGCGCCGGGTTGTGCGAGCCACAACCACATGTGCATCGCCGGCACCAGCAGCAGCGCCGCGAACGGGTCGAGCACCCACAGCACGATCGCGAGCAGGCAGAGCACGACGCTCAGCGCGACCGCGGCCGCGTCGGCCGCGGGGCTCTCGGGGCGCCGGCCGCTCTCGGGCAGCTGGCGCGCCAGCAACCGCAGGCAGAGCGGACGCAGCAAGGCGAAGCCGGCGACCACCAGCGCGGCGATCACCAGCAGCACCGCGAGATCTCCGCCGGTCATCTTCACGCCGACGCCTGCCGCGGCGCCGGGCGGCGTGAACGAGAGCAGTCCGGTGGCGCGCGCGATCAACAGTGCGACCAGTCCGATCACGAATGGCACCGCGCCGGCCAGCACCCAGCCGAGCCAGCGCATCAGCGTGTGCCCGCGCCGGCGCGTACGCGCGACGGCGTCGAGCGTCGATGCGGCCACCGGCAGGATCAGCGCCAGCACCAGCAGCTGCACCGCCCACAGCGGCACCCGCTGGCCGCTGATCACGAGGTACGCGCTCGGCGCTCCCACGGCCTGACCGTGGTCGAGCGAGCTGACCGTCTGCAGCACCGCGTCTCCGAGGCTGACGGTGCGCGCGGCCGGACCGGTCGCGGGATGGCCGCTGATCGGCCGGTCGCCGGACAGCGACAGCAGCACCGCGGGGATGCCCTGGGCCGCGAACGGCGCCTGCTCGGTCGTCGCGAACGGGAACGCGAGCCGCGCGACCTGGCCGGCGAGCCCGCCGCTGCCCGAGGCGATCCCGGTCTCGGCGCCGACGTAGGCGGTGAGCGTCCTCGAGAGCAATGGCGGTGACAGCAGGTCGGTGCTCGACCACGGCACCACGACCGGACTGTGGACGGTCGCCGAGGCGAGGTCGCCGAGCACGATCACCGCGTCGACCTGCTTGCCGGCGAGTGAGTGGGCGAGCGCCGTCGCGCCGGCGACGCCGATGCTGCCGCTGGTCGAGATCAGCGAGACCGAGCGACCGAGCGACTCGCCCGAGAGCGCGCGGGCGAGGTCGATCAGGACCGCGGTGCCGGACAGGTCCGCCGTCGCCGTCGCGGCACTGCCATCGCGATCGCTGACAACCACGATCGTGCCGCTGCCGAGGCCGGGGCGCGTCGCGATGACGTTCTCGAGCTGCTGCTCACCGGTCGTCGTGTGCGCGGAGAACAGCTGCGTCCGCACGCCGAACGCGCCGGCCTGGCTCAGCTTCCTGCCGACGTAGCCGGCGAGCGCGAGATCTCCGCTCGATCCCGGGGCGCGGTCGGGATAGTCGCGGGCCAGCGTCTTGGTCGTGCTGGCGACGCTCGCAAAGTACTGGCCCGGGGCGACCGACGTCCCGAGGCGGCGTGGCTGGTCGGTCAGCGAGAAGCCGAAGACGATCACCGCGAAGGCGACCAGGATCACGAAACCTCGATAGATGCGAGGGTCGACCATCTGTGCTGAGGGTACCCCGGTGCCGCCGGGCGGGACTACCCGCGCTTCGGGGGCAGCTCGCCGTCGTAGTAGTCGAGATGCGCATCGGCGCCGCGGAACATCCAATGGTCGCGCTCGGCACCGCTCCAGACCCCGACCTTGCCGCCGTCCGGATACACGGCGATCGCCGGCTCCGCGGCGGACGAGAACATCACCACGCGTGCGGGCTGATCGCGATCGTTCCAGACGCTGTGCGCGCCCTCGGCGCCCACCGGGAAGCAGACCAGGTCACCGGCGCGGGCCGGCGCGACGCCGGTGGGGGTCCGCACCTGGACCTCGCCGACCATCACCAGCAGCCACTCCTCGACGTACTCATAGTGATAGGGGCAGAGCGTCTGCCCCGCCGGCAGCTCGAACAGGCGTACCGCGAGCTGCTTGCCGCCGGCGGCCTTGCCGAACGGTCCCTCGGCGCAGCGGTAGCCATCGGGGTCGGAGTCGTCGAACCCGCCCGAGCAATCCGCATCAAACGCATTTGGTCGTGTCATCGGGCGATCATCGCACTGGCGACGGGAAGCGCGCGGACGTGACAAGCTCCGATGGCCGGGCGGACCACCGATCCAATGACCGAAGAGCTTTCCCATCAGGAGCTGGTGTTGGCGCTTGCCCGCCGGCTGCGGGAGGTCGTTCTCCCAGAGCTCGGCTCGCACGCCGGCCGCGTCGAGCTCGGCGGCGGCGCCGGCGGCGATGTGACCTTCTCGGTCGACGAGCTCGCCGAGACGACGCTCGCGGAGTTCGTCGCGCAGCGCGCGCCGCGCTTCGCCTTCTACTCGGAGGATCGCGGGCTGGTGGCGCCGCGCGGCGATGAGACCCACGTGCTGGTCGTCGACCCGATCGACGGCACCCGCCCGGCGATGGCGGGGCTCGAGTCGGCGTGCGTGGCGATCGCACTCGCGCCACTCGACTTCGATCCGAAGCTCGCCGATGTCGAGGTCGGCTGCGTGATGGAGATCAAGACCGGCGACTGGTTCCTGGCCCGTAGCGGCGAGGGTGTGCTCTCTACGCGCCAGACCAACCTCTCCGGGAACACGCAGATCGGCTCGATGTTCTGGGCCTACGGCTTCCGCGGGCGGCCGGCGCGCGCGACCACCGAACTGCTGGCGGAGCTGATCGACGCCTCATCGGTCGGCGGCGGCACGTTCGAGCTCGGCTCGCAGGCGTTCGTGATGACGCGGATCGTCACCGGACAGCTCGATGCCGTGATCGAGGTCGGCTCGCGCATGATCGACGAGGTCCCCGGCATGGAGCAGGAGTTCCTGCGCGTCGGCCGCGGGGCGATCCTCAACAATTCCCCCTACGACATCGCCGCCGCCTGGTTGTGCCTGGTCGAGGCCGGTGGGATCGTGACCGACGGCTGGGGCCGTCCGCTCGACGACAAGCCGCTGCTGGGCACCGGCCACGACTTCCAGATGTCCTCGATCTCAGCCGCCAACCCAGACCTCCACCGGCAGCTCGTGCGCGAGGTCGACGAGGGCATCGAACGCCTGCGCGCGGTCGCGGGGTAGGTAACGGTCATATGTCCGATCCCCTGATCCTCGTCTCCAACCGCGGGCCCGTCACGTTCCAGTCAAACGGCGAGGCCAAGCGCGGCACCGGTGGCCTCGTGACCGCGCTGATGGGGCTCGCACGGCACCGCGAGGTCACCTGGATCGCGTCGGCGATGAGCGACGCCGACGTCGCGATGGCCGGCCGCCACGGCGGCGGCGCGTTCCCGGTCGCGGGCCCCGACGGCACCGATTACCGCGTCAAGCTCGTCGCCTCCGACCCCGAGGCCTACTACCGCTTCTACAGCATCATCGCCAACCCGATGCTGTGGTTCATCCAGCACTACCTCTGGGATCTCTCCAACGCCCCGGACATCCGCCGCAACGAGACCGAGGCGTTCGAGTTCGGCTACAACGTCGTCAACGAGGACCTCGCACGGGCGGTGCTCGACGAGATCGAGGGGATCGAGCAGCCGGTCGTGATGGTCCACGACTACCACCTCTACACGCTGCCGGCGCTGATCCGCCGCGCGCGCCCGGACGCGTTCATGACGCACTTCGTCCACATCCCGTGGAGCCAGTCGGACTCTTGGCGGGTGCTGCCGTCGGTGATCCGCGAGGAGATCTACCACGGGATCCTCGCCAATGACATCGTCGGCTTCCACACCAGGCACTACCGCCAGAACTTCCTGCAGTGCTGCGAGGACCTGCTCGGGCTCGAGGTCGACCACCGGGCCGGCGTGGTCAAGGTCGGTGACCGCGAGGTCTGGGTGCGGGCCTATCCGCTGCCGATCGATGCCGACGCGGTGCGGCGCGTGGCCGAGCGCGACAGCGTGCGCGAGTTCGAGCAGGAGCTGCTGCGCCGCCGCCGTGACCACCTGATCCTGCGCGTCGACCGTGCCGATCTGTCGAAGAACGTGCTGCGCGGGTTCTCGGCCTTCGACCTGTTCCTCGAGCAGCACCCCGAGTTCCGCGAACGTTGCACCTTCATCGCCCAGCTGATGCCGTCACGTACCGACGTCGCCGAGTACGCCGAGTACCTCGAGCGCATCGAGGCGGTGGTCGCGCTGGTCAACCATCGCCACGGCTCGCCCGACTGGATGCCGATCCAGCTCAAGCTGCGCGACGACCTCGAGGAGGCGGTGGCCGCCTACAAGCACTACGACGTGCTGATGGTCAACGCGATGTTCGACGGCATGAACCTCGTGGCCAAGGAGGGGCCGATGGTGAACTCCCGTGCCGGGGTGTCGATCCTGTCTGAGAACACCGGCGCCCACGAGGAGCTCGGCGAGTACGCGCTATCGGTCAACCCGTTCGACATCCAGGAGCTGGCGGACTCGATCCACGCGGCGCTGACGATGCCGGTCGAGGAGCGCCGGCGGCGGCTGGCGGGGCTGCAGCAGCAGATCACCGCACGCAACCCCGGCGACTGGATCGACGAGCAGCTGCGTGACATCCGCGACAAGGAACGCAGCGCGCAGCAGAGCTGACCGGTGCCGGATTGGGTCCCACCCGCCCCGGCACCCCTGCATCACTTGCCGGCGAGTTTGGACTGCTGGCGCTCGGGGGCGATCCTGATCACGTTCCAGGCCAGCCCGAGCTTCTCCATCACACGGATGATCGCGGCCGAGATGTCGAGCTCGTACCACCTGAGGCCGTGCTCGGCCGAGCGCGGGAAGGCGTGGTGGTTGTGGTGCCAGGACTCGCCGAGCGAGAACGGCGCGAGCCACCAGACATTGGTCGACTTGTCCTCGATATCGAAGCGCCGGCGCCCGAAGATGTGGCAGATGCTGTTGACCGACCAGGTCACGTGGTGGACGAAGAAGA
>DATASU010000092.1:0-6931 GCA_036269095.1 Solirubrobacteraceae bacterium | reverse complement strand
CCCGACGCGGTCGCGAGCTACATCGACGAGCACCGTCTATACGGAGGTCGCACAACATCATGACGATGACGCCCGAAGAGATCACAATGGCCGTCGCGGAGTACGCGTCGGACGCCAAAGCCGAGGAGATCGTGCAGCTCGATCTCCGTGGTCTGACGTCCGTGGCCGACTATTTCGTGATCTGCACGGGGCGCAGCGACCGTCAGGTGAAGGCGATTCACGACCGGATCCATCTCGGTATGAAGAACCAGCACGGCACGCTGCCGACGCGCGTCGACGGCGCCACCCAGGCGCAGTGGGTGCTGATGGACTACGCCGACGTGATCGTGCACATCTTCACGCCGGAGATGCGCGACTTCTACCGCCTCGAGCAGCTCTGGGGCGAGGCCCCGAGCAAGACGCTCGACTTCGCCGCGGCCTGAGTCTCGGGCCGGCGGCGTGAGCCGCTGGGCGGCGTCAGACCGCCGACAGCAGCTTCGGCGCGACCTGCTTCTTGCGGCTCATCACGCCCGGAAGCGTCAGCTTGCAGCCCTCGGCCTCGACGCCGAAGGCTCGCGCCACAGCGCCGACGTCGCCGTCGACCAGCAGATCGGTCACCTTGTCGAGCACGTCGGTGACCATCAGGGCGTAGAGCTCCACATGCTGGTTCGCGCGCTCGTGCTGCATCGCCGTGATCAGCTCCTGCTCGCGTTCCAACAGCCCCTTGCCGACAACCTCGACCTGTGCGATCAGGAATGGCTTTCCGCTGCCTGATTGATAGGCCTTGGCGTCGCGCCTGACCAGGTCCTCGGCCGGCACGCCGGAGGTGTCGGAGGTCTCGGCGAACATCCGTCGCCCGTACTCGTGGGCGTCGAGCTCGAGCACCCGCTCGAGGTGCTCAACGACCGCGACATCACGCTGGGTCGTGGTCGGCGAGCCGAGCACGACGGTGTCGGAGAGCACCGCGGAGAGCAGCACCAGCCCGGTCCCGCGCGTCGGCTCGATTCCGCTGCGCCGGAACCGCTCGATCACGAGCGTCGCCGTCGAGCCGACCGGATCGAACGTCGCGGCGACCGGAACCTTGGTCTCGATCGAGCCGATGTGGTGGTGGTCGAGGATCTCGACGATCTCGGCCTGATCGATGCCGGACACGCTCTGTGCCTGCTCGGCGTGATCGACGAGGATGATGCGCCGGCGCATCGGTGAGACCAGGTCGGAGCGTGTGAGCAGACCGATCGGGCGCTGCGCGTCATCGCAGACGATCGCGGCGCCATGGTGGGAGTCCTTGATCTGCTCGGAGACGTCGCTGATCAGTTCGTCGGTGCTGGCGACGATCTGGTCGTACTCCATCAGCTCGCGGCACGGTGCCGCGAGCGTGATCATGCGCGCCGCGACATAGGTGTCGAGCGGCGAGATCACGACCGCCGTGCCCTTCTGGCGCGCGATCTCGAGCACCTCGTCATCCGGGCGGCCGCCGTTGGAGATCACCAGCAGATCGAGGTCGCGCTCGAGCACGTGGCGCTGCGCGCGCGGGCGGTCGCCGATCACGACGATGTCGGATTCGTCGATCCCGGTCTCGAACTCGAGTGACGAGGCGTGCACCCAGATGCGTCCGGTGAGCGCACGATCCTCGCCGACCAGCAGCTCGCCGTCGAGCACGTCGACGACAGAGTGCACGTAGGTCGCTTCGCGCAGCGTCGAGCTCGTGCGCGACTCGCGCACGTAGCGGCGCGCGAGCGCGCGGGTGGTGATGATCCCGATCAGCACGCCGTCGTCATCGACGACGGGCACGAGGTCGTAATCGGTGTGGTCGAGCGCCAGGCCGGCCTCACGGATCGGGTCGCCGGCGCGCATGCGCGGGAACTCGGTCTGCATCAGGTCGCCCGCGCGCAGACGGATGTGCGGCAGCAGCTCGGGCGCTGCGATCTGCGCCTGTTCGAGCACCCAGCTGGTCTGTGGGTTCAGTTCTCCGAGCCTGACCGGCAGATACTCGGTGTTCGGATCGAGGCGCGACTTGAGCTCGGCGTAGCCGATGGCCGAGCCGATTGAATCGGTGTCCGGGTTGCGGTGACCGGATACGTATACAGGTGTCACCCGCTAATTATTCCCGAGATTGCACCGATTTTGTGCAGTCGGACGATTGCTTGCAGCGCTTGCGGATGCCGGCGGCTGGCGCGCAGCCGTCGCGCGCGGTACCGTGCCGCGCGAGACACACCGCCACCGGGGCGGAATTCAAGAGGAACGGAGCAACAATGCCTTCGGCACCCAAGATCCTGCCCACCCAGATTCCGGAGGGGACCGCTTCGGGCATCCGCTACCGGCTCGAGGGCGAGCTCGTGCCCGTCCTGCACATGGCCCTGGACGGCAGCATGCCGGTCTACTTCGAGCATCATGTGCTGCTCTGGAAGTACCCGAACCTGCAGATCGGGCTGCATCCGCTGCGCAAGGGCCTGGTGAAGCGCGTGATCGCCGGCATGCCGTTGTTGATGCTGCAGGTCGAGTCCGCGGGCGAGGTTGCCTTCAGCCGCGACGCTCCGGGCCACGTCGTTGCCCTGCACCTGCAGGCGGGAGAGGGACTGCAGGTACGCGAGCATCAGTTCCTTGCCGCTACCCAGAACATCGAGTACGACTACAGCCGCATGAAGGGCTTTGCCAACATGATGTTCGGTGGCGGCTTCTTCATCGACCAGTTCATGTGCTCGAGCGGCGAGGGTGTCGTCTGGGTACACGGCTACGGCAACGTCTTCGAGAAGGTGCTCGAGCCGGGCGAGTCGATCGACATCGAGCCCGGCGGCTGGCTCTACTACGACCACTCGGTCTCGATGAGCCAGGAGGTCTACGGCTTCAAGTCCGGCTTCCTCGGCGGCGCCGGCAGCCTCGTCTTCAACCGCTTCACCGGCCCCGGCCGCATCGGCCTCCAGAGCGCTTACTACCACCCGCCCGGAGCCGAGACCGGCGCCGGCGGCGGCCAGGGTCAGATGCAGGTCGGCGGCGGCGGGATGATGGGCGGCCTGCTCGGCGGCTTGCTCGATAACTAGGCTATGACTGTGATGTCGCCGCCTCGCTGCTGCTTCGGCGGCCAGATATGACGTTCGCTCCCGGACATCTGCAGGCACACCCGCTGCCCTCCGGGGTGGTCGGGGCGCTGACGCTGACCGGCTATCAGCTGCTCGTGGACGTCGGTGGCGTCGGTGCCGGCCGGCTCGGCACGCAGGCCTTTCTGCTGGTCGCGCCCGAGGCCGAGGGCGCTCCGGGGCAGGAGCTCACGCACATCTCGCTGCACCAGACGCGTCTCGGCGACGAGCGCGAGGCGTACGCCTACCAGCAGCTCGCGGCCCAGCTCGGCTACCTGCGGCTGTCGGGCTACCGGCTCGCGCTCGAGCGCACCGGGCTGCGCTCGAAGGTCTCGCTTGTCAACCCGGCGTCGGGTGCGATCACGATGCAGATCCCGGACAAGCATCCGGGCCGGCTGTTCGGCGGCGGCAACAACGTCAGTTCGCTGCTGGCGGCGGCCAAGGCGCTGCCGCCGGCCGGCCCGCCCCCGGACCTGCAGCGCCCCGAGCTGCTGCAGCAGACGCTGCTGGCGCTCGCGCTCGGCGATGAGTCGACCACGGGTGCCCAGGCGGCGGAGCTGGCCGACCGCGCACTCGAGCTGACCAGGGGCGACCCGACGCTCGATCCGGCGGCGGCGCTGGCCGCGGCCAGGCAGCAGTAACCGGAATTCTCTCTCGGTCTCGTCAATCGCGGCCTCTCGGTCGTCTAGTCACTTAGAGAGGGTTCCCGGGCGAGAGCCCGGGAGCAAGACAGGAGAGAGGTTTTCAATGAGCAGTCGTATGAGCAGAGTCACCGCACTGGTGGCCGGCGTCGGGTCGCTCGCGGCCGTTGCGGCGGGTACCGCGGGCACCGTGGGGGTGGCGGCGGCGACCAACGCCCACGCCGCGAAGATCGGCGGTTCGGTGTCGATCTGGGCCGAATGGACCGGCGCTGAGCAGACGCAGTTCGAGGCGGTGTTGAAGCCGTTCGAGAAGAGCACCGGCATCACCGTCAATTACGCCGGCAAGGGCAGCGGCACGATGGACACCGCGCTCGAGACGGCCGTCAAGGGCGGCTCGCCGCCGGACGTCGCGCTGGTGCCGGATCCCGGCACGCTGGACACGCTCGCCAAGCAGCACGCGATCAAGCCGCTGGGTCCGGTGATCGGGTCCGAGTCGAAGAACTACGCGCCCGCCTGGAACAAGCTGGCCAGTGTCGGCGGCAAGCTGTATGGCGTCTGGTTCAAGGGCGCCAACAAGAACACCGTCTTCTACAACCCGGCGCTGTTCAAGGCCGCCGGCATCAAGAGCCCTCCGACGACGTGGCAGCAGATGATCACCGACGCCACGGCCCTGCGAGCGGCCGGCACGACGCCGGTCTCGCTGTGCACCGACGTCGGCTGGCCGGTTGCCGACATGTGGCAGAACCTGTACCTGAAGATCAACGGGGCCAACGATTACAACGCGCTGGCGGCGCATAAGATCAGCTGGGAGAGCTCGACCGTCACCAAGACCTTCGACGCGATGAATCAGCTGGTCGGGCAGTCCTCCGATCTGCTCGGCGGTACCCAGGGCGCGCTCGCGAGCACGTACCCGGAGTGCGTGGACAAGGTGTTCCCGCGCGCCGGCAGTCAGCCGCAGGCGGCGATGGTGATCGAGGCTGACTTCGTGACCACCGAGATCCTGGCCAACTCGAAGAAGTACCACGCCGGCACGACCGGCAAGGGCGGCGCGGCGTGCACGACGGATGTGTCCAAGACGCCGTGCTACGACCTGTTTGCCTTCCCCTACCCGAAGGGCGACCAGCGGAACAGCGCCGCGATCCAGGGCGCCGGCGATGTCGGCATGCTGTTGAACAGCACGCCTCAGGCGAAGGCGCTGATCAAGTACCTCGCGGCTCCGCAGAGTGCGGCGATCTGGGCGAAGCTCGGTGGCTTCGCGTCGCCGAACAACAAGGTGCCGCTGAGCGACTACCCGGACACGGTCTCGCAGGCGGACGCCAAGCAGCTGGTTCATGCCAAGGCGTTCGTGTTCAGCCTCGACGACCTGCAGGGCAGCTGGGAGAAGGATCTGTGGAACGACATGCTGGCCGACGTCAAGACGCCGACGGCGGCCACCGTGAAGTCACTGCAGAAGACCATGCAGAAGCAGGCCACCCAGGCCCTGGGGCACTGAGCCTCCTCTCCGACCAATTGCGGTGGGGCGCCTCGGCGCCCCACCGCGACGGGGGCTGCGAAGCGAACAAATGGCCGAACTAGTTGCCGATCCGAGGGGGACCGCCGGTCCGCGCTTCCGCCTGCCAGGGCTGAAGAACGGCAAGCTCGCGTCGCTCGCGTTCCTGGCGCCCGGGGCGATCTGGCTGCTCGCGCTGGTCATCTATCCGATCATCGCCACGGCCCGCTACAGCCTGCTGAACGAGTCCGCGACCAAGTTCGTCGGACTCGACAACTACAAGGCGATCTTCTCGACCGCGGCGATCCTCACGACCTTCCGCAACAACGCGATCTGGGTGATCGTGTTCCCGTTCATGGTGACGGTGATCGGCCTGATCATGGCGGTGCTGACCGAGCGGATCCGTTGGAGCACCGCGTTCAAGGCCGTGATCGTGATGCCGGTCGTCTTCAGCGCGACGACATCGGCGCTGATCTTCCGCACGATCTTCGACATCGATCCGCACGTCGGCGCTGTCAACGCCCTGATCCAGACGGTCGGTGATTGGGTTCACTCGCCAGGTGCCTACCCGACGTCGACCACCGGTCAGCCGGTCTCCGCGCTCGTCGCGAGCGGGGTCAAGGTCTCGGGCGGCGGTCTCATCAGCACAGGCACGGTGCGCAGCGGCCAGGCCGTCCAGCTCGGGATGATCGGCATCAGCCCAGACACGCTCGCGCTGCTTCACGCGCGACCGGCGGCGCGCCCCGCGGCAAGCTCGGGGGCGGTGAACGGCGTCGTCTGGCGCGACTTCTCGATATCCCATCCGTCGGCGCGCGGACGCATCTTCTCCGACGAGGATGGCCTTCCGGATCTGCGCATCAGCCTGGTCTCCGCCTCCGGTGCAAGCGTCAGCAGCGCGACCACGAACAGCCGCGGGCAGTTCACGCTCGCGACCCCGAAGGGCGGCGGCCCGTACCGGGTCAGCATCGACGCGAGCAACTTCAGCAACCCGGCGACCGGGCCCGTCTGGCTCGGGACCGGCTCGCTCACCCCCACCAGCGGCCTGAGCGGGACCGCGCAGGCGCTGCTCAGCGTGCCGCTGATCGATCTTGCGATGATCATCGCCTACCTCTGGATGTGGTCCGGCTTCGCGATGATCATCATCGGAGCCGGCCTTGCGGCGCTCAATCCCGAGGTGCTCGAGGCCGCCCGCACCGAGGGCGCCCGCGAGTGGCAGGTCTTCCGCCGGATCACCGTGCCGATGCTCTCACCGGTGCTGATCGTCGTGTTCGTGACGATGGTGATCAACGTCCTCAAGGTGTTCGACATCATCCTGAACATGGCGCCCGGGTCGTCTCAGGCGGGCGCCAGCACGCTGGCACTCGAGATGTACAACGAGGGCTTCTCCGGGGGCATTCACTCAGGGCTCTCCAGCGCCATTGCGGTGATCCTGTTCCTGCTGGTCGTGCCCGCGATGCTCTTCAACCTCAGGAGGCTGCGTCAGTGACAGTCGTAGATCCGAGCGTCGTCGAAGCCCTACCGAGGCGTGGCCGTGCCGCCGCGTTCGGCCGGCGGATGCGGCCGTCCCGGCTCGTGCTCAACCTCGTGCTCGGGGCGATCGCGGTGCTGTGGCTGGTGCCAACGGTGTCACTCGCGATCATCTCACTGCGCCCTGAGGCGCTGTACGAGACCTCGGGCTGGTGGAAGATCTTCACCGCGCCGTCGCAGCTGACGTTCCACAACTACAGCGCGCTGCTCAAGAGCGGCTT